>DASXJJ010000137.1:0-4528 GCA_036497465.1 Pseudonocardia sp.
GATGTACCTCTACGACCAGTTGGTCGACGGCGTCGACGGGGTGGACGTCACCACCTACCCGGTGCTCTCCGGCCTGGCCCGCACCGGCCCGACCAGCGCGACGCGGCTCGCCTCGGTCATCGGACTGGACCGCACGGCCACCACCCGCTACGCCACCCGGCTGGAGTCGACCGGGCTGCTGCGGCGAGTGCCCGACCCGGAGGACGCCAGGGCCACCCGGCTCGAGCTGACCCCGGCCGGGCGGGCGGCGGTCGCGGCGACCCGTCGCACCCTCAGCGGGGCCTTCGAGGACATGCTGGCCAGCTGGGCCGAGCCGGAGGCGGAGCAGTTCGCCGCCGCGCTCGAGCGGTTCACCGCCGGGCTCGAGCAGCGTCGGTAGGGCACGGCACTTACCTCAGGGCTTCGGTGGCCGCCGCCCGCCGCTGACCCGCTGGACCGGCTTGTGCGGGAACCGCCGCTCCGCGTACTCCTGAGCCGCCGAGTCCGGCAGCACGTACAGCGTCTCCACTTTGTCCCGCAACGGCTTGAGCACCGTATCCATGAACTCCTTGCGGTCGTCCAGATACGGGCCGAGGACGTCCTCGCCGGCCGGGCACACCGCCATGCAGTAGGCCGCCTTGTAGTTCGGCTTGAACGAGAGGCTCTGCCACATGGAGGCGTTCTCGGAGTCGGTCACCCGCTCCCGGAACTCCGCCCCGTCGGCGCTGTCCGCGATGGTCTCCACCCACTCGGTGAACCCGCCCATGAACTCCCGGTAGTTGTGCGTGGCGCAGGCCATGAAGTCGAACTCACCGGCCTTGCCGATCGCGCCGACCGGGCAGGCCGCCACGCACAGCTTGCACTCCAGGCACGGGTTGTAGTCCAGCTCCTGGCCGTAGCCGCTGACCTCGGCGTCCACCAGCACGGTGGCCAGTAGCACGAAGTTGCCGAAGCGCGGGTGGATCACGTTGCGGTGGATACCCATGGCCCCGAGTCCGGCGGCGACCGCGACGGTCTTGTGCGCCACCACCCAGATCCGCCCCGGGTAGTTCTGCATCTCCATCGGGAAGGTCGCCGACGGGTTGAGCGCCCGGTGCCCGGCGTCCTCCAGGGCTCGCACCACGCTGCGCGCGGCGTCATTGATGATCTCCCCGGCCCGGTGGAACTCCTGGTTGGCGACACTGCGGGCCGGCGTGCGCACGTCGTCGCGGTTCATCCGGACCACCAGCGAGACCAGCGAGCGGGTGCCGGGCAGCGCGGCAAGCACGTGCTCGCGCTCGCCGGCCAGATCGGGGTGGTCCAGTGACACCGCGGCGGCGTCGTCGGCCCCCGCCGCGAGGCAGAGCTCGCGCAGCCAGGCGGCGTCGAGCACCGGCGCGGACCGGCCGGTGGCCGCCTCGCCGTCGGACTCCCGGCGGGCGAGCACGGCCCGCACCGACCGGTGGCCGGCGAGCTTCGCGGGCAACGGCCGGCGCGGTTGGACATCGGTCATCGAACCGCCGCCGACCTTGTCGTGGACTGTCGCACAGTGCGCCTCCCCTAGCCTCGGTAGCCCGACATGACTGCTCGACATGACCGCTCGAACTGACGCTCTCACCTGCTAAGTCTTATTTCAAGACTTATATGTGATGGGCCACACCCAACGCATTGCTGGCGAGCGGCAAAGATCGAGCCCGGCAGACTCACCTCGGAGGGGGCTCGAGGATGGACGGGATACAGCTGTTGCTGGTCATCGTGGGGGCCATCGCGGTCACCGCGGTGGCGCAGCGGCGCGGGCTGCAGCCGGCACTGGTCGTGGTGCTGATCGCGGCGGCGGTGTCGTTCGTGCCCGGGCTGCCCCGCTTCGAGCTGCCGCCGGAACTGATCCTGAGCGTGGTGGTACCGCCGCTGCTGTACTCGGCCGCCCTGGACTTCTCCTTCGTCAGCTTCACCAAGGGGCTGCGCCCGATCCTGTCCCTCGGCGTCGGCATGGTGGTGGTCTCGACGCTGGTGACCGGGGTGGTCGCGACCTGGGCGGTGCCCGGGCTGACCCTGGTCTCCGCACTGGTACTGGGCGCGGTGGTGGCCCCGCCGGACGCGGTGACCGCACTGGCGATCGGGCGGCAGCTGGGCCTACCCAGGCGACTGATGGCCATCCTGACCGGCGAGAGCCTGGTCAACGACGCCGCCGCGCTGACCATCTTCAGCCTCACGGTGGCCGCGGCGACCGGCACCCACACGGTGCTGTCCAACCCGGTGCTGCTGTTCGGCTACGCGGCGGCGGTGGGCATCCTGCTCGGGCTCTGCGTGGCCTTCGTGGTGCAACAGATCCGCCTGCGGCTGCGCGACAGCGGACTGGAGACCGCGCTGAGCCTGCTCGCGCCGTTCGTGGCCTACCTCGCGGCGGAGCAACTGCATGCCTCCGGCGTGCTCGCGGTGGTCGCGGCGGGCTTCTGGCTGGGGCATCACGATGCGGACGCGAACTTCGCCACCCGACTGCAGGGCCGTCAGTTCTGGAACACCGCCGGCGTGCTGCTCGAGGCCTTCGTGTTCGCCTACATGGGACTGCAGTGCCGCTTCGTGTTCGAGGACCTGGCTCGGTCCGGGATGCCCGCCGGCACGTTCGCGCTGTCGGCGGCCGCGGTCTTCGCCGCCGTGCTGCTGATCCGGCCGGTGTGGGTGTTCCTGACCTACGGCAACCAGCTGCTGTGGAGCAGGGCACTGCGCCGGCTCGCCGCGCTGCCGCGCCTGGCCCGGAAGGCCGCCGACCGGTCGGAACGGCAGCGGGGGAACGGCGGCCCGGAGCCGGACCCCCCTCAGCAGGTGGCGTGGGGCAACCTGGTGGTCGTCTCCTGGACCGGCATGCGCGGCGTGATCACCCTGGCGGCCGCCGCCGGCATCCCGGTACTGGCCGTCGGCGGCGCCGCGTTCCCCGGGCGGGCGGCGATCCAGGCGCTCGCGTTCGTGGTCACCGTGGGCACGATCCTGCTGCAGGGGCTGACCTTGCCGCCGCTGGTCCGGGCCCTCGGCATCAGCGCGCCGGAGGCCGAGCAGCGCGCGCGGGCGCACGAGCTGCGGCGGGCCAGGGAGATCTCCCGGGCGGCGACCCGCGAGGTGCTCAAGGCGGCCCGCGCGGATCCGCCGCCGGGCGCCAACCCCGCCGTCGTCGAGTACGTGGTGGACAGGACGAAGGCGGCGGTGGACGCGCGCCGGGAGTTGGACGCGCGGGAGAGCGCGGACGCCGAGGAGGACGCCGCCACCCCGAGCACCACCTGGCTCTCGGTCGAGGAGACCACCCGGGCGCTGCGCCGGGACATGTACGCCGCGCAGCGCAAGGCACTGGTCGAGGCCCGCAACGCCGGCGAGCTGGACGACGAGGTGATGCGCGGCGAGCTGGAGCACCTGGACTACGAGGAGGCGGCCACCGCCTTCGACCGGGGTGCAACCTGATCTGTCGGGAGACGCCCGTCGGCCCGGTCACAGACCCGTGTCGGCGCGGCCGGGTACGGGCCGGAGTCGGCGGCCCGGGCACGGGCCGACGCCGGCGCGGCTAGCGGGCGGCGTACACCACCATCGTGTTGCCCCACGGGTCGCGGGCGACCGCGCGGACCTCGTGCGGGCCCTGCTCGGCGGGTCGGATGACGCTGCCGCCGGCCTCGGTGATGGCGGCCAGCGCCGCCGCCACATCCGGCACCTTGAACGACACCGCGGCGACTCCACCGGTGACGTCCTCCTCGGGTCCGGCCAGCGCCAGCGTGGTGCCGCCGGCGTCGAGCGCGGCGTACCGGTCGCCGTCGGCGAACTTGAGCCCGAGCCCGAACGCCTCCCGGTAGAACGTCACCGCCGCCGCCACGTCGCCGACCGGGTGCAGCACGTTGCCCACCTTCACGGGGGGTGTCTCGTCAGGCACAGGCATTCCTCTCGGTCTCGACGAACCCTAAATCCCCGCCCCTCACCCCGCCCGTCGGTGCCCTGCCTCGCCGCACACACCGCGGCGGCGCCGCACCCACGCCCGAACCTGTGTGCGGCGGATCGACATTGTGTGCCGTGCCGTGCGGTTGTGTGCGGCTACCACTCACGGGCTGAGGTGTGCCCGAACAGGCCGGGGAGGCCGCCGCTGTGCAGGAACACGGTGCGCTCCCCCGGCCGGATCTCGCCGGCGGCCACCGCGGCTGTCAGCCCGGCGAAGGCCTTCGCGGTGTATACGGGGTCGAGCGCGAGGCCTTCGGTGCGGGCCACGTCGGTCATCGCGCGGCGGGCGGCGTCGGTGAGCTGGCCGTAGCCGGCGCCGACCTGGTCACCGCGCAACCGCAGGCCGTCGCCGGAGCCGCCGAGTGCCGCCACCATGGCGCGAACCCGTACCGCCGGATCTCCCACCGCGCCGGAGTCCACCCCGAGCACCCGGGCAGCACCCAGGCCGGCGACCAGTCCGGCCATCGTGCCGCCGGAACCCACCGAGACCACCAGGTGATCCATGCCGGGTACCTGCGAGGTCAGCTCGGCGGCGCAGCCGAGGTAGCCCCGGGAGCCGATCGGCCCGGAACCGCCGAACGGCACCAGGTACGGGCGG
>DASXJJ010000138.1:0-45513 GCA_036497465.1 Pseudonocardia sp.
TGCTCGCGGACGTCACCCCAGTAGCCCACCGGCCTGGTGACCGCGCTCTTGGTGACCTCGATCAGCAGCTCGAGCATCTCGCCGGCCTGCTGCAACGGCCGGGCGGCCGCGCCGGAAGCACTCCGCAGTCCCTTGCCGAACCTCGGCGCGGGAACCGCCTTCGTGCTCCCGGGCGACCCGGTGCTGCGCACTGGGTTCGTCATCGCTGTCTCCATTCGTTTCCCGCTGGTGCGTCGGACCCGACCGAAGGGCCTGCAACGACGTCGAGGCCGGCGCTCATCGCCGACCTCCTGCCGGCATGCCACCGGCGAACGCATCCCGTCGTTCGGGGGGACGGGACCCGCATGTCAGGGCGGGACGCCGACCGACCCACTGACACACCATGGAACGAATCCTTTCGCCTTCGATCGGACCGGCCATCTGCACCAGAGGGCATCTCGGGCTCCCGATCGGGAGGCCGGGACGAAGATCACCCGTTGAGCGGAAGATCCCTCAGCCGTGTTTCAACCCGACTTGAGGACATCCACGCCGGTCAGACGTTCGGACCACGCATCGGGTCCAACGGTCATCGAGGCGATGAGATACGCGTTACGTTGCACCCAGTCGGGTAACCGCCACCCGCGACGTTCGCCCGGTCGTGCATTCCGTGGCCCGCACTCCCCCGGAGCCACATCGACACGGCCTCGGCCCGATTGCGCGCGGCGAGCTTCCGTAACACGTGCTTGACGTGCGATTTCACGGTTCCCTCTGAGATCACCAGGCGGCGCGCGATCTGCCCGTTGGTGTGGCCCGCGGACATCAGCCGCAGCACCTCGACCTCCCTACGGGTGAGGGCACTCTCCATTTCGGGTGACGTCCCGACGGATGATCCGAAGGGGGGGAAGAGGGGGGTAGCTCCAACGGATGACGTCTGGGCGTCGGTCGAGGACCTGTTTCCCCAGCTCATGACGCTCGCGCGGGACCCGTCCGCGGACGCGAGCCTGGTCAGCTGGCCGCGCAGCTCGGACAGCCCGTCCAGCGCGACGGCTCGAGTGATCAGGACACCCAATCCCTCGCTGAACGCCCACAGCAGGTCGCGGTCGACCGCGTCGAGGTCGCGCCGCTGGTGGTAGCAGTCGGCGTGCAGGAAGCCGACGACCCGGCCCCAGCCCATGATCGGTGCCACCACGTACGACCGGGTCTCGGAGGTGTCCACCAGCGCGCGGTGCAGGTCCGGGCGACCGGCGAGGTCGCTCACCGTCAGCGCGCGGCCCCGCCGCACGATCTGCGTCTCCAGCAGGGAGGCGTCCAGGGTGCGCAGATCCGCCCGACCGGCCCGCAGGATCTCCTCCGCCCAGCGCTCGTCCCGCGCCACGTAGGCGGTCTCCGGCACCCACGTCGACTCGTCGATGCGGGAGAGCACCACCCGGTCGAACCCCACGGCGGCGGCCGCGGCGGGCGCGCGGTCGGCGAGTTCGGCCATCGAGTCCAGGTCGCGCAGCACGGCCAGCGCCGCGCGGACGACCTGGGCGGCCGTCGCCTCCCGGGCCACCGCGGCATCGCGCAGCCGGCCCTCGAGGTCCTTGACGTCGCGCAACAGGTCCACGAGCCGCGCCAGCCGGTGCGGATCCCCCGCGCTGGCGGGGACCAGCTCGGCGGCCTCGGCCCACGCGTCGGTCAGCAGCCGGACCCCGGCGCGCGGGGTGTCCGGCCGGTCCCCGACGACCGACGCGCGGCCGGCGAGCTCGGCGACCCTGCCGGTGACACCGACGATCTCGTCCAGCAGATCGGGGGCGAGCGGACGGCGGGCCGCGGCCCACGCCCGAGGCGCGGCGCCGTCGTAGGAACGGACCGGGGCGGAACGGCTGGGCGCCATGTGGGTCACCTCCGTCGCCGAACCCGGATGAACGCGACCAGGACGGCCCGCACCGACACTCGTCAACGAATCAGCCTACTGCCCGGCTGGTCGCACCACCGCGGCTAGGTCAGCGTCCGGAGAGGTACCGGTAGGCCGACGGCCCCAGCAACGCCACCGAGCCCACCACCATCAACGCGAACACCGGGATCGCCTGCCAGCTGCCGCCCAGCGCGAACGTCACCATTGCCGCGATGGCCAGCACCGCGAGCACATAGCGTGCCCAGCCCTGGCCGACCAGCAGCATCAGCGACAGGAGCAGGATGGCCAGTCCGAGCAGCAGCAGGACCGTCGGGTGCCCCTCCTGCTGGCCGCCGGCCACGGCGGAGTCACCGAGCGAACCCTGGATCTGGTCGACGCTGGACTCGTCCGCGCCGCCGCCCGAGCCGGCATTCGAGCCCACGCCGGCCACCACGAGCAGAACACCGAGTACCAGCCAGGCCACCACGGAGAGCCCGACCTGCCAGGGGAACTGCCGCTTGCGCTTCGCGGTGCCGCTCTCGGCGCCGGCGCCGGTCGCCCCGACCTGCTCGCCGCTGCGCGAGCTGGGGTTATCCGTCATGGCGGAGGAGTCTAGGACCCGTTGAGCACAACGGGTATTCCACCTTGGGGCAACGCGGTGACGGGCGGTGACGACCCATCCCCCTTTCGCCGCGGATTAGGTAGCGTCACCACGGTCTTTCCAGCCCCTGCCACAAGGAGCACCTTCGCCGATGAGCGACGCACCGGTCACCTTCAGCTACCCCTCCTCCGGTGGAGTGGAGATCACCGCGTACCGCTGGGACCCCTCCGGAGCTCCGGTGGGCATCGTCCAGCTGACCCACGGCATGGGCGAGCACGCGCTCCGCTACGGCCACCTCGCCGGGGTACTCACCGCGCGCGGTCTGGTCGTCTACGCCCAGGACCACCGCGGCCACGGCGCCACCGCCGGCTCCGAAGCCGCACAGGGCGACCTCGGCCCCGGCGGCTGGCCCGAGCTGGTCGGCGACATCGGCCGGCTGACCGACCACATCCGGGGCGAGTTCGCCGACCTGCCGCTGGTGCTGATCGCGCACAGCATGGGGTCGTTCGCCGCGCAGCAGTACCTGGTCGACCACAGCGACCGCGTCGACGCCGCCGTCCTCTCCGGCACCGCGGCAATCGACCTGCTGGAGCCGGCGCTGAACCTCGACGAGCCGATCGACCTGTCCGCCTTCAACGCGCCGTTCCAGCCGCCGCGCACCGAGTACGACTGGCTGAGCAGGGACAACGACCAGGTGGACGCCTACGTCGCCGACAGTCGCTGCGGCTTCGGCATCGACACCGAGGGCGGCAAGGCGATGTTCGCCGGCTCGCACCGCCCGGCCGACCCGGCGGAGCTGGCCAAGGTCCGGTCCGACCTGCCGCTGTACATCGCGGTGGGCGAGGCCGACCCGGTCAACGGCGGGGGTGCGCTGCTCGACCCGCTGGTGCAGCGCTACCGGGACGCCGGGCTGACGGACGTGACGGTGCGGGTCTGGCCCGGCGGACGGCACGAGATCTTCAACGAGACGAACCGGGACGAGGTGGTGAGCGAGCTCGTCCAGTGGATCTCGCGATCGGTCAAGCTGGACTGATCCGGTCGGCATGCGGCGCGGGCCGGCCGGTCACCGGCTGGTCCGTCGCCGGGAGGTCGACCGCCGGCTGATGCGGCGCCGGCAGGTCCGTCGGCGGCAGGTCTGTCGGCGGCAGGTCCGTCGGCGGCAGGTCCGTCGGCGGCCCGGCGGGCAGCAGGCTGGCCAGCGGGTCGGCCGCGGCCAGCGCCGGGTCGTCGGACGCGAGCGTCCGGGCCTGGCCGGCGCCGGTCAGCCGGGTCTCGAACCGCACGGTGACCCGGCCGTGGCCGCTGCCCTGCACCCAACCGTGCCCGTACTCGGCGTGCCGCACGTCGTCGCCGGCCCTCCAGCCGTGCACCGCCAGGCCGAACCGGCGCGCCTGCCCGGGGCTGAACAGTGACCCGGTGCCCTCCGGTTCGACGCTCCCGGCGCCGTCCCCGCCCGGCCCGTACCCCCTGCCGTTCCCGCCCGGTCCGCCGGCTCCGGCCGCGCCACCGGCCGGCGGCGGGGACTCCGCTGACGCCGGCGCCTCGGTGTCGAACAGGAACTGCTGCGCCGAGTCCGTCAGTCCGGACAGCGACACCCCGATCAGCCGCACCCCGGAGTCGGGCAGGGCGCCCTCGGTGAGCCGGCGGGCGGTCGCGGCCAGCGTGGCGAGGTTGGTGCTGGCCGTGGTGGCGGTCTCCGAGCGGCTGCGGGTGGCGAAGTCGGCGCCCCGGATCTTCACCGTCACCGTGCGCGCCGCCCGACCCGACTCGAGCAGCCGGCGGTGTGCGTGTGCCGCCATCTCCGCGACGGCGCGGCGGACCGAGTCCAGATCGGACAGGTCGGCGTCGAACGTGGTCTCGGCGCTGACCTGCTTGGCCTCACCGCGCTCGGCGACCGGCCGCCGGTCGATCCCCTGGGCCAGCCCGTGCAGCTCGGTGCCGATCGCCACGCCGAGCAGCGCCGCCACCTCCGCGCGGGTCAGCGCGGCGAGGGCGCCGATGGTGTCCACGCCCACCCGGTGCAGGGTCTGCTCGGCGACGGGCCCGACCCCCCACAGCTTGCGCACCGGCAGCGGCGCCAGCAGCTCACGCTCGGTGCCGTGCGGCACCACGAGCACGCCGTCCGGCTTGGCCATGGTGGAGGCGATCTTCGCCAGTTGCTTGCCGGACCCGGCACCGACCGATCCGGTCATCCCGGTCGCCGCCCGGATGTCGGAGCGCAGCGCCTCGGCGGCCCCCTCGACCTCGGGTGGCGGCGCGCCGGCCAGCGCGGCGGGCTCCACGAACGCCTCGTCCACCGAGATCTGCTCGACCGCGCCCTCGACGCGCCGCACGATCCGGAACACCTGCTCGCTGAGCTCCCGGTACACCGCCATCCTCGGCGGCAGCACCACCGCGGCGGGCACCAGCCGGCGTGCCTGGGACATCGGCATCGCCGACCGCGCGCCGTGCACCCGGGCCTCGTAGCTGGCGCCGGCCACCACCGCGCGCGGCCCCAGGCCACCCACCAGCACCGGCCGGCCGGCCAGCGTCGGGCGGGTGAGCTGCTCGGCGGAGGCGAAGAAGGCGTCCAGGTCGAGGTGCAGCACCCAGCGCCCGGCCGCCGGCACGCTCACCTGAGCACGTGCGCGTTGACCGCGCGCGCGGTCTCGGCGAACTCGGGCAGCTCGACGACCTCGACGCCGGCCTCGGCGAGCAGCTCGGCGCCGCGGGCGTCGGCCACGAACACCGGCGGCTCCCGCCAGGCCAGCACCACCCTGCCGATGCCCGAGACCAGGATCAGCTCGGTGCAGCTGCGCGGCCGGGAGGCACGGTGCGAGCAGGGCTCGAGCGTCGAGTACAGCGTGGCGGCGCGCAGGCCCGGGGCGGAGACGTCGACCGACGGGCTCGGGCCGCCGCCCGCCAGCTTTCCCAGCGCGGACTCCTCGGCGTGTGCCACCGGGTCAGCCTCCCGGGAGTACCCGGTGGCCAGCACCTCGCCGGTGGCGCCGACCAGCACCGCGCCCACCGCGAACGCCCGGTCGGACGGCGGGCAGAGCCGGGCCAGCCGGACGGCTTCCGCCATCCACCGCCGGTCGTCCGGGCCACGCTCCTCGGGCACCGGGCCACGCTACCCGCCAGGTCCGACGGTACGGCGGGTCAGTGGCGGCGGGTCAGTGGCGGCGGCGGCTGCCGCCGGTGCGCTCCAGCTCCGTCCGGACCTGCTCGGCCACCGCCGGGTCGTCCCGCATCAGCGACAGCAGCGCCCGGAACACCTCGGCTCCGGCCACCACCGGCAGGTCGAGGTCGGCCGAGGTCTGGGCGCACCACTGGCGCAGTGCCTTGTGCTCCAGCGGGGACAGCTCGACGGTGACCCGCACCGGCCGGGTCCTCGGCACGCGGGAGGAGCCGCCGTCCGGCTCGCCGCCCGCGCGATCGCCGGAGGCCCGCCCGCCGGGCGCGAGCTCACCGGTCGCGAGGTCACCGGGCTGCCGGGCGCCGGGCGGGCGCCCGGCCGACCTGCCGGCGGAGCGAGCGGCCGGGCCGTCGGCGGGACGTTCGGCCGCCGACCCACCGGCCACGGCCGCGGCACGGGCCGCCAGGTCGGCCCGCCGGCGGGCGGTGCTCACCGCCGCCAGCTTCCGAGCAGCTCCTCGGCCGCCGTGCCGTAGGGGACGTCCTTCTCCGGTATCCCGGCGCCGAAGGCCTGCGCGTACCGCTCGAGGCGGGGCACCGTGGCGTACAGCACCCGGCGGCCCTGCCCCTCCAGGATCTCCCGGACGGTCTCGGTGCTCGTCGCGTGCGCCACGGTGCGGGTCAGCAGCACGGCGACGCTGGGGTCCTCGTCGCGACGGCCGGCCGCATCCTCGAGCGCCTTGAACACCGGTCCGACCCGGTCCAGCTCCATCATGGTCGGCGCGATCGGCACCAGCACGTCGGTGGCCACCCGCAGCGTCGACGCCACGATGCCGTCGCGCTCCTCCAGCGGCGGGGTGTCGATCACGACGGTGTCCCACCGCTGCGGGTCGACGATGCCCCACAGCTGCCGGTGCAGCGCGGTGGAGGCGAGCCCCATCACGGGCACCGGCCATCCGGCGAGCCCGTGCCAGCGCAGCGCGGAACCCTGCGGGTCGGCGTCGACCAGCACAACTTTGCGTCCCCGCTCGTACAGCGCGTGAGCCAGGAAGGCCGCCGAGGTCGTCTTGGCGCTGCCGCCCTTGAGATTGGCAATGGTCAGCACCCGGGTACCAGGCGTCACCCGCGCAGGTTATCTCGTTCGCCGCGAGCCTGGAGTTAGGTCATCCGGCTGTGTTCGTCCCGGCGCCGCGTGTTGGCCCCGGCGCGCCGCGTGGACCGGGACCGCCTGACGGGTGAAGATCGGGGGTACCCGCCTCTCTGCGAAGGGCCGCATCCATGACAGGGGCTGCCGCGAAGTCCGTGCCCGGGGCCACCGGCCTCCCGGCCGACCGGTCCGCCGCGCGCGTCGCCGCGCCGGCCGCCGTCGGCCGGTCGCCCGTGCGCGCCGTCGGCCCGGCCGCCGTCAGCCCGGCCGCCGTCAGCCCGGGGCCGGGGACCGGGGTGCGCCGCAAACGCCCGGCCGGCATCGCCACCACCGACGTGACCATGAGCGCACACATCGGCACCAACGCCGACGTGTTCCCGCTGGTGCTGGACCTGCACGTGCCGGCGGGCAGCACGGTCGCCGACGTCACCTGGGGCAAGGGGGCGTTCTGGCGGCGGGTCCGCGACGGCGCGTACCGGGTGCTGGCCACCGACCTGCAGACCGGCGTGGACTGTCGCCGGCTGCCGTACGCGGACGGCGAAATCGACTGCGTGGTGCTCGACCCGCCGTACATGGAGGGGCTGTTCCGCCGGGACGCCGGGCAGCTGGCCGGGTCGGGCTCGCACGCGGCGTTCCGGGGCCGCTACTCCGACGGCGCCGCGACGGTCGACACCGGCGACGGTCCCCGCTACCACGACGCGGTGCTGGACCTCTACCTGCGCGCCGGCGCCGAGGCCCACCGGGTGCTGCGCAACCACGGCGTGCTCGTGGTGAAGTGCCAGGACGAGGTGAGCGCCAACCGGCAGCGGCTCACGCACGTCGAGCTGATCAACGCCTACGGCGAGGCGGGCTACTACTGCAAGGACCTGTTCGTGGTGGTCCGGCCGAACCGTCCGGTGGTGTCCCGGCTGCTGCGCCAGGAGCACGCGCGGAAGAACCACTCGTACTTCCTGGTCTTCGTCAAGCTGGACCCCCGGCACCCGAAGCGGCTCCGGGCGCCGGGGACCCGCTAGACGTCGGTCCCGCGACGGGTCAGTAGATGACGACGCCGCGGATGTTCTTGCCGGCGTGCATGTCCTCGTAGCCCCGCGCCACGTCGTCGAGGCCGTACCGGGTGGTGACCAGCTCGTCGAGCTTGAGCTGACCGGCGCGGTACATGTCGAGCATCTTCGGGATGTCGGCGTTCGGGTTCGACGAGCCGAACAGCGAGCCCTTCAGCTTCTTCTCGAAGAGGGTGAGCTCGCCGAGCGGGATCGGCACGCCGACGTCGGTCAGGTCGCCCAGCCCGGTCACCACGACGGTGCCCTGCTTGCGGATGGACGCGAACGCCTCGGCGACGATCTCGCCCTTCATCACGCCGACGGTCACGATGGCCACGTCGGCACCCTGGCCGTTGGTGAAGCTCTTGGCGATCTCGGTGGCCTCGGACATGTTGTCCACCGCGTGGGTGGCACCCAGCGACTGCGCCGTCTCCCGCTTGAACGCGATCGGGTCGACGGCGATGACGTTCGCCGCGCCGGCGTGCGCGGCGCCCTGCACGGCGTTGATGCCGATGCCGCCGACGCCCTGCACGATCACCGTGTCGCCGGGACGCACCTCGCCGGTGTTCACCGCCGAGCCCCAGCCGGTGCCCACGCTGCAGCCCAGCAGGCAGGCCTTGTCCAGCGGGGTGTCGTCGGCGACCCTGATCGCCGAGTCGACCGACGTGGTCGTGTACTCGCAGAACGTCGAGATGCCGCACATCTGGCCGACCGGCGTGCCGTCGTCCAGGTGCAGCCGGAAGTCGGTCGGGTCGTCCCAGCGCGAGCCGGCGAGCAGCCCGGCGCCCAGGTCGCACAGGTTGGAGCGGCCGGTGGCGCACCACCGACACTTCCCGCAGCCGGGCAGGAACGAGAAGATGACCTTGTCGCCCACCGCGAAACCCTTGGTGTGCGGGCCGACCGACTCGACGATGCCGCCGCCCTCGTGCCCGCCGGCGAACGGGTACGTCCCGACCGGGATGTCGCCGGTGGCGATGTGGTCGTCCGAGTGGCACAACCCGGACGCGACCATCTTGACCCGGATCTCACCCTGGCGGGGGTCGTCGACGTCGAGATCCACCACCTCGTACTTGCCCGGGGCCTGCCGGACGATTGCTCCGCGGGTTTTCATACGTTTTCCTCCTCGAGACGGTTCGGTCCCCGGGATGCGTGGCGGACGCGCGGGCACGGCAGGTGGGGAGCCTGCGGCCGGCCAGGGCGCAACTCAGCACCACCCCTGCGACCAGGGGTTTCCTCTGATCGGGCAACCATTCGCCATATTAGGATCGGGCCACTTGACGCACAACACCTCCCCGGGGCGGCTTCGGGGCGTGTCCGATCAGCCGCGCAGCTCCCGGCGCAGGACCTTGCCGGTGGTGGTCTTCGGCAGCTCGTCGATGAACTCCACCGTGCGGGGGTACTTGTAGGCCGCCATCTGCGCGCGGCAGTAGTCGATCAGCTCCTGCTCGGTCGCCCGCCGGCCCGGGTGCAGCGTCACGAAGGCCTTGACCGTCTCGCCCCGGTACTCGTCGGGCACCCCGACCACCGCCGCCTCGCGCACCGCAGGATGGCCGTAGAGCACGTCCTCCACCTCGCGCGGCCACACCTTGTAGCCGGCGGCGTTGATCATGTCCTTCTTGCGGTCGACCAGGTAGAACCAACCGCCGGAGTCCATGAAGCCCACGTCGCCGGTGCGCAGCTCGCCGCCGGGCAGCGAGGCGGCGGTGGCCTCCGGCCTGTTCCAGTAGCCCGGTACCACCTGCGGGCCGGACGTGGCGATCTCGCCGATCTCGCCGACCGGCACCTCCTCGCCGTCCTCGCCGAGGATCCGCACCACCGTGTTGAACACCGGGACCCCGACCGACAGCGCCCCGGAGTTCGGGTCGACGGGCGCGCGGGCGCCCAGCGGCACGCCGTGCGACGGGGAGTTCGTCTCGGTCAGGCCGTAGAAGTTGTGGATGTACAGGCCGGTCTGCTGCTCGAACCGGTCGGTGACCGCCGGTGCGATGGCCGCGCCGCCGGAGTAGATCATCCGGAACGAGGAGAAGTCGTCCTTCGTCACCCCGTCGATGCCGGCGAGGCTGATGAACACGGTGATCGCGCCGATGGTGAAGGTCGGCCGATGTTCCTTGATCGCGTCCAGCACCGCCTCCGGGTGGAACCGGTGCGCCAGCACCAGCGGGCACGGCACGAGCAACGCCAGCCCGATGTGCCCGACCAGCCCCGTGATGTGGAACAGCGGCGCGACGCCCAGGACGCTGTCCTCGGCGGTCAGCCCCATCCAGTCGCGGTAGGTCTGCGAGTTGAACGTCAGGTTGGCGTGCGTGTTCATCGCACCCTTGGGCTGGCCGGTGGTGCCCGAGGTGTAGGTCAGGATGGCCACGTCGTCCGGGCCGGGCTCCGGGCCGTCCGGCCGCCGGCCCGCGTTGCCCTCGACGAGCTCCAGCAGGTCGAGCGTGCCCTCGTGCCGGGCGGCCGTCTCGCCGGCGAGCAGGCGGGGGTCGGCGCGGGTCTGCCAGTCCAGCGGCGAGCAGGTGACCACGGTGCGCACCGCCGTGCCGTTCTCCGCCGCCCCGGCCAGCACATCGCGGGCCACCGTGTCGTAGAGCTGGTCCAGGCACAGCAGCGCCGTCGCTCCCGAGTCGGCCAGCAGGTAGGTCAGCTCGCGGGCCTTGTTCATCGGGTTGATCGCCACCGCGGCGCCGCCCGCCTTCCAGGCGGCGAGCAGGCCGACGACGAACGCCGGGTTGTTCTGCACGTAGACGGCCAGCCGGTCGCCGGGGCCGAACCCCTCCCCGACCAGCGCCACCGCCAGCGCGTCGGACGCGGTGTCCAGGTCGGCGAGGGTGAGCACGCCGTCGAAGTAGCGGATCGCCTCGGTCTCCGGGGCGCGGGCCAGCGAGGCGCGGAACAGCTCCAGCATCGACCCGAACTCCGGCTCGAGGTCGGCGGGCTGGCCCTCCCGGTAGCGCGCCAGCCAGGGCCGGGAGGTGTACGCGCTCACTTGATCGCCAGCGGGTTGACCGGCGAGCCGGTGGCCCGGTGCACCTTCAGCGGGGCGGCGGCGTAGAGGAACGTGTACTGGCCGTCGTCGGCGCAGCTCCGCGCGAGCTTCTCCAGGTCGCAGATCTCGGTCAGGGTCACCCCGAGGTTGCGCATCAGCGCGCAGTGCAGCGGCAGCGCGACGCCGGACTCCGGCTCGAAGGTGACCTCGTTGGCGATCGTGTCGGTGACCAGGTTCGGGATCTCCTGGTGCTGGAACCAGCGCACCAGGTCGGGGCTGTAGGTCAGGCCCGGCTCGTTGAAGCCCTCGTAGAACCGGTCGCCCTGCTCGAAGAACAGCTTCAGGAAGTTCGTCCGGACCACCAGGATGTCGTGCTTCTCGATGGTCGCCCCCTGCGCCTTGGCACACGCCTGCAGGTCTTCGTGGTCGAACGTCTCGCCCTTGTCCAGGTGCTCCTTGCCCCGGAAGCGGGCCATGTCCAGCAGCACGCCCCGGCCCACCACGCCGCGCTGGGCGATCGGCTCGACGCTGGCCTTGTCCATGCCGCCCACCGTGGTGCGGGCGTCGTAGCCGTTCCAGATCTTGCCGTCGTACCAGACGTGCCCCAGCGCGTCGTACTGCGTGGAGCCCTGCAGGAACGCCTCGATCTTGTCGTCCGCGTAGTGCAGGCCACCGGGGAAGGCCGGGGCGTCGTCACGGTCCCAGGTCGACTCGTCCATCAGCATGGTGCGGGTGGCCGGCTCGCGCCCCGGCCAGACCGGGTCGCCGTGCGGGTCGCCGATCAGCCGCTGCAGGGTGAACACCGCGCCGGAGCGGATGTGGGCGACCCCGCGAAGTACCTCGGCCGGGGTCAGGTAGTTGAGCGCGCCGACCTCGTCGTCGTCGCCCCACCGGCCCCAGTTGGTCGGGGCGTCGGCGAGCAGGTCGGCCATGCTGCGTGGTTCGGTGTTCGAGGTCATCGGTCCATCTCCGCCGGAGGTTCCGACCGCGGCTGCCTGTGCTGACCCGGTCGCGCTATGACACAGGTCACCCTTCCACCGGCGGCGGTGGCTCGCAACGCCTTGCGCAGCGCATCGCGGCCGCCATTACGACGGTATTCGACGCGGCGCCCCGGAACCGCCGGGCGAACGGCCCGGATCGGCGGGCACGAATTCCCGGGACACGGTGCTGACAGGTATTGTCCGAAACAATTCACGCGCACCCCGAAGGGGCGCACGTGACCGTGTGAGTACCGCCTGGAAATGGCACTGAAGATCGCGAACGGCGGAAGACTACAGACACGGTCGAGCTATGTCGAGCACCTCGACCCGGCGCGTCGCCGATTCCGCGACACACTCCCGGACCGACCACGCAGCGTGCACGCTGGTCGCCGCGGACCCGCCCGACTACGATGACCCGCATGCCGCGATACGAGTACCGCTGCCGATCCTGCGCCAGCTTCGGCGGCGCCGCGGTGTTCGAGGTGAGCTGCCCGATGAGCGCGTCCGGCGAGCCGGCCACCTGCCCCGAAGGACACGGCGACACCGTTCGCCTGCTCTCCGCCGTCGCGGTCACCGGCGCCGCGTCCGGCCCGGCGCCGGCCGGCGGCGGATGCTGCGGCGGAGCCTGCGGCTGCGGCTGACCCAGCGTCACGACCGGCCGACCAGCCCCGCGCCGACAGCCCGGCGGCGGCGCCCACCGGGCACACGCACGCCCGGTGCATTGACCACTCTGGGTGAACATACACACTTTCGTGGCAATGAACTACGGTGAAGTTCGCCCGGCAGGTTACCTTTCGTAGCGATGTCTCCTTTTCTGGGTCGCGGCCTCACTGCCCTACTGACAACCGGTCCCACGGTGCTGGCAATGGTGGCGACCACCGCCGTGCCGTCGGTGAGTCCGGCCATTCCCCGGGACTTTCCGGATCCGGCGGTACTCGCGGTGGGGAATACGTATTACGCGTACTCCACCGCGAGTCCGTACGGGAACCGGTTGTTCCACGTACCGGTGCAGAGCTCCACCAGCCTCACCGGTGGATGGGGCTCGGCCAAGGACGCGATGCCCGACCTGCCGTCGTGGGTGGCCAAGGCCGCGGGCCACAGCGTGTGGGCGCCGGAGGTGGCCGCGCGCAGCGACGGCACCTACCTGCTCTACTTCACCGCCCGCTCGGCCACCCAGAACGCGCAGTGCATCGGGGCCGCCACGGCCAGCTCGCCGACCGGCCCGTTCCGCTCGGTCGGGACCGCGCCGCTGGTCTGCCACCCGGCGGAGAACGACTCGATCGACCCGAAGCCGTTCACCGACACCGACGGCACGCAGTACCTGCTCTACAGCAGCGGCCGGGGCAACGCGACGATCTGGTTGCAGCAGATGACCGCGGACGGCACCAGGACGGTCGGTACACGCCGCGCGCTGATCAAGGCCGACCGGACCGACGAGGCGCACATCGTCGAGGCCCCCACGCTGATCAAGCACGGCAGCAGGTACGTGCTGTTCTACTCGGGCAACGCCTACACCAGCGGCAGCTACTTCGTGAACTACGCCTCGGCGACCTCGCTGACCGGCGCGTTCACCAAGCACGCCGGCCAGTTCCTGAACAAGGCCACCATCGGCGGCAAGTACAAGAACCCCGGCGGCCAGGACGTGGTGCCCGGCGCCAAGCGCGACTACCTCGTCTTCCACGCCTTCACCGCGCCCACCGCGCGCTCGCTGTTCGTGGTCGGGCTGAGCTGGGACGACAACGACAACCCGACGCTGGACGAGGACGACGTGGCGCTGACCGACATGGGCGAGAAGCAGTAGTCGCGACGGCGGGCCGGGACGTCGTGTCAGCCCCGGCCCGCCTGGCGCGGTTCAGCCCGTCACGGGCTCGTGCCCGTCACGGGCCACCGCCGGACTCGGGGCCCTGATACCCGTCCTCGGACGAGTCGTCCATGCCGACCTCGTACTTGACCGAGCGCACCTGGTTGTCGCGGATCTCCGCGTCGGTCGACTCGTTCTGCAACGCCCAGGCGTGGTTGATCCGGCCGACGACCTGGTTTCCGGTGATCACCATGTGCTTGATGTCGTCCGCGAGCACCGCCTGGGAGGCCTTGTTCTCGCAGTAGTTGTTGCTGAAGGTGAAGTTCTTCGACTCGCCGTCCCCGCTGCCGTCGCCCGCCTCGCTGTTCGGCCCCTCCGCGATCAGGCAGTTGTTGGCGATCTTCTCGCACCGGTTGCCGTCGATCAGCACGCCCTGGCTGGCCGGATGGTCGTCGTCGGTGGCGAAGGTCTGCATGCAGTCGGCGTGCGCCTTGTTGTCGTTCCGGGTGTCGGTGATCGTGTTGTGCAGGATCCGGATGTTGTTGCCCCAGAACCGGATGCCGTCGTAGTCGTCGCCGATCGGCCGGTTGATCGTCGTGTTCCGCAGGGTCACGTTGCTGCCCAGGATCGACGCGCCGGGGGCCTCGGGCTCGTCGGCCAGGAACCCGTCGACGACCACGTTGTCCGCCTCGATGGTGATGCCCTTGGCCGCGGTCTTGCCGGTGCCCAGCACGGTGATCGGGGAGCCGTCCGAGCCGCCCTTGTCGACGACCAGCCGGGCGTCGTCGGAGTCGCCGGTCACGCAGATGGTGTCGCCGGCGTTGGCGGCGGCCAGTGCCTGCCGCACGGCCGAGGCGTCGGGGACCTTGGTGGTGCAGTTCGCCTGGGTGGGTGCCGCGGCACCCGCGGGGCCGCCCTGCTCCGGGGCCTGCGGGGAGGTGCTGCCGCCGCACCCGGCGAGCACCAGCACCGTGGCGAGGACGCCGGCCAGGGCCGACCAGCGCGCCGCGCGACGCCGATACCGAGGATTTCGCTCCATCACCGCGCCGATGCTAGCGACAGCCGAATGGTGGGGATGACGGATGATCGCTGTAGGGCAGGACCCATAAGAAACTCTCAGCGATCAGCCATCGGGCCGTGACCGGCGCGGGCCGCATGGGGTTCATGTGGCCCGCGCCGGAACCGTCGGAGGATCAGTACCAATGCTTGCGACCGCCGAGTGCGTGCCCCGTGTTGCCGAGCAACATCAGGACCACGCCCACCACGAGCAGAATGATCCCGAGCGTGTAGACGATGCTCGGCAACGGCAGCAGCACGCCCAACACGATCAGGATGACTCCGAGAACGATCATGCCGTCTCCCTTGACCACCGGTACCGGGCATCGGGGCGCCCGGCACCTGAGGAGCGAAAGCTACGCCTCGGCGGACCGGCGCGCAGTGTCTGACGCAGCGGCAGTTTCACGCGGTTCACGCAGGTCACAGTGGTGTCTCGGTCCGGCGGCGATACGGCATGACGGCGCGAGCCCCGGCCGGCGTGCCAGGCTCTGCGGATGAGCACCGATCCGGCGGCCGGCGGGGCGGACCCCCTCGGCGGTATCGCGGCCGAGCTCTACGCGCTGCCCCGCGAGGAGTTCACCGCGCGTCGCGACGAGCGGGTCAAGCGCGCGCGGGCGGACGGCGACCGTGATCGCGCGCGGGCGATCGGCGCCCTCCGCCGGCCGACCGTGGCCGCCGACCTGGTGAACCGGCTGGCCCGCGAGCGGCCGGACGACGTGGCCCGGCTGGCCGCGCTCGGGGAGTCGCTGCGCTCCGCGCACGAGCAGCTGGACGGCGCGGCGCTGCGCGAGCTGTCCGGCCGGCGCCGGCAGGTGATCGCGGCGCTGGTGGACGCCGCCCGCGAGCTGTCCGGGGGCGCGGTGAGCGACGCGGTCACCCGGGAGCTGGAGGAGATGTTCGGCGCGGCGCTGACCGACCCGGCAGCCGCCGGCGCGGTGGCCAGCGGCCGGTTGAGCTCGGCGAAGGAACTGGCCGACGCCGCGGCACTGGACTGGCCCCAGGTGGCCGAGGGCGCCCGCCCCCGCCCGGCGTCATCGTCGTCCGGGGCGGCGTCGTCCGGGGCGGCGTCGTCCGGGGCGGCGTCGTCCGGGGCGGCGTCGTCCGGGGCGGCGCCCGCTCCGGGTTCGTCGTCCGAGGCGGCGTCCTCGTCCGAGGCGGCGCCCGCTCCCGGGTCGACATCCGCGCCGGTGGCGTCGGAGCCGGTGTCGGAGCCACCGTCGGAGCCGGCGCCGCGAGGCCCCAGCCCGGCGTTGCGCCGAGCCCGCGGCGAGGCGGCCCACGCCGAGGACGCGCTGGCCGAGGCCGAGTACCGGCACGCCGAGGCGACCAGGAGCCACGAGACGGCCGGTGCCCAGGAGCAGGCCGCGCACCAGGACGTGGCCCGGCTGCGCGCCGAGCTGACCGCCGCTGAGCAGGCCGAACAGCAGGCCCGGCAGCGTGCCCGGTTCGCCCGGCGACAGCGGGAGGACGCCGAGCGGGGGCTGCGCGACGCGCGGCGACGCGCCGAGGTGGCGAGGGAGCGGTTGTCCGCACTGGAAGACTGAGAGCCGACGCCCGCCACGAGAGGAGATGACGGTGCCCCGTGCGATCTGGACCGGCTCGATCACGTTCGGGTTGGTGACCGTGCCGGTCGGCCTGTTCAGCGCGACCGAGGACCACACCGTGCACTTCCACCAGTACCAGCGCGGCACCACCGACCGGATCCGCTACCTGCGGGTGAACGAGCGCACCGGCGACGAGGTGCCGTTCAGCGAGATCGTGCGCGGGCACGACGAGGGCGACGGCCAGACGATCATCATCGATCCCGGCGAGCTGGACGAGATCGCGCCGGGGCGGTCCCGGTCGATCGACGTCACGGCATTCGTCGACCTCGACGAGATCGATCCGATCTACTTCCAGAAGACGTACTGGCTGGCGCCGCACAAGCAGGAGAACGGCAAGGTCTACGCGTTGCTCGCGGCCTCGATGGAGGCCGCGAACCGGGTGGCGATGGCGAACTTCGTGATGCGCGGCAAGCAGTACCTCTGCGCGGTGCGCGCCGAGGGCGGGGTGTTGTCGCTGGAGACCCTGTACTACGCCGACGAGATCCGTGATCCGCACGACCAGCTGGACAACCTGCCCGAGCGGGCGGACGAGTCGGGCAAGGAGTTCGACATGGCGCGCACGCTCATCGAGTCGATGAGCGCGCCGTGGCGGCCGGAGGACTACCAGGACACCTACACCGAGCGGGTCCGCGAGCTGATCGAGGACAAGCGGGCCGGCAACGAGGTGGTGGCGCAGGAGGCTCCCCCGGCGGCCACCGACGTCACCGACCTGCTGGAGGCACTGCAGCGCAGCGTCGAGGCCCGCCGCGCCTCCTGACCGTCGCCGAGTTGCGTCGCCGCCCCGGCCGCGAACTTCCCGGTAGCGTCACCCCGACACGGCACCCCACACGGCACCGGGGCGCCACTAGTGGGTCAGAGGGACGCGCTGCCCGCCGTCGCCGCGCCGCCGCCCGCCGCGACGGCGTCCTCCGCCAGCCGGGCGACGATCTCGGCGGCCGGCCGGACGTCGTCCACCAGCGCGCAGGACTCGCCGCAGTACAGGGCGGTCAGCCCCAGGTCACCGGCGAACCCCTCCAGCGGCGGGAACACCGCGTACCGGGGCAGCTCCACGGCCTGCCCGGCCACCGGCATCGTGCCCACCGTCTCGCCCTCCCCCGGCCGCTCCCCGGTCGGCGGCGAGCCGTCGGCGACCCACTCCGACATCGCGCGGTTGCGCAGCACCCGGTGCTGCGCGTCGGGCCAGCCGACGTCGAACAGCGTGGTCAGGACGGTGTCCTCGGCGCGCGCGGCGACCACCTCGTCCTTGTACGCGGCGGTCGACTCGGCGCTGCACAGGAACCGGGTGCCCAGCGACACCGACTGCGCGCCCAGCGCCAGCGCCGCGGCGACCCCGCGCCCGTCCGCGATGCCGCCCGCCGCGATCACCGGCAGCGGGCGCACCGCGTCGACCACCGACGGCAGCAGCACCGACAGCGACGTGCTGCTCCGCACGTGCCCGCCCGCCTCGACACCCTGGATCATCACCGCGTCCACGCCGGCGCCTGCGGCGGCCCGTGCCTCGGCCACCGAGCCGGCCTGCACCACCAGCTTGGTGCCCGCGGCGCGCGCCGGCTCCACCCACGGCGCGGGGTCGCCCCAGAACAGCACCAGCGCCGCCACCCGCTCGTCCAGCACGCAGCGGATCTGCTCCTGGTCGGTGACCAGCGGCATGATGATGTTGACGCCGAACGGCCGGTCGGTGAGCTGCCGGGTGCGGGCGATCTGCGCCCGGATCGCCGGCTCGGGCAGCCCGCCCATGCCGAGTACGCCGAACCCGCCGGCCTCGGACACGGCGGCGGCCAGCTCCGCGCCGGCCAGCCCCCCGCCCATGCCGGCGTTCCAGATCGGCAGCCGGAAACCCCAGTCGTCGCACAACGGTGTGCTCAGCACGGTCACCTCCCGGTTCGCGCTCCGGGTGGGACCCTAGCGCCGCGCGCCGGTCGCGGGCCATGATCGGACCGCTGGTTACCGCTGGTTACCGCTGGTTACCGCTGGCTGCCGCTGGCTGCCGCTGGTTACCGCCGTCCGGCGCCCAGCCCGGCGAGCACCAGCTCGCACACCGCCTCGAACTCGCGCTGCGCCCCGTCGTGCGCCCAGCTCGACGCGTGCACCGGGTCGTGGAAGCGGGCGGTGGCGGCGAACACCGCCCCGGCGGCCCGCTCCGGGTCGTCGGCCGCGAACTCCCCCGCCGCCACACCCTGCTCGATGATCGTTCGGAGCTGGTCGACCAGCCCGTGCACGTGCTCGTCCACCACGGTGCTGCTCTCCCGGCCGAGGACCGAGTAGGTGGCGAACAGCTCCGGGTCGTCCAGCGCCTTGCGCCGTTTCGCCTCGAACAGCGCGACCAGCCACTCCCGGATCCGGTCCGCCGCCGGACCGTCGGCCTCGGCGATGCCGGCCAGCCGGGCGTGCGCCCGGTCCAGCCAGCGACGGGTCACCGCCTCGCGCAGCGCCGCCTTGCTCGGGAAGTGCCGGTACACGCTGCCGTGGCTGACCTTCAACGCCCGCGCCACGTCGACCACCGTCGCCTTCGCCGGACCGTAGCGGCGCAGCACCAACTCGGTGGCCTCCAGCACGTCTTCGCTGGTCAGCGAGCCCTCAACCATGACGGCGGGAGCCTAACGCTCGCTGTCGAGCATGGCCATCTGGCGCGGGTCGTACCGGTCGCCGGCCACCGCACCGGGCGGGACGGCCTTCTCGATGGCGGCCAGGTCGTCCTCGGACAGGGACAGCCGGGTGGCGGCCAGCGCCTCGTCGAGCCGGTCCCGGCGGCGGGCGCCGATCAGCGGCACGATGTCCTCGCCCCGGCTCAGTGCCCAGGCGATCGCCACCTGCGCGGCGCTGGCCCCGCGCTGCTCGGCGACCGCGCTCAGGGCATCGACCAGGCTGAGGTTGTGCGCGAGGTTGTCGCCGGAGAACCGGGGCGAGCGAGCCCGGAAGTCGCCGGGCGTGGTGACGTTCTCGGCGGTCCACCGGCCGGAGAGCAGCCCCCGGGACAGCACGCCGTACGCGGTGACCCCGATGCCCAGCTCGCGGCAGGTCGGCAGGATCTCCGCCTCGATACCGCGGCTGATCACCGAGTACTCGATCTGCAGGTCAGCGATGGGGTGCACGGCATGTGCCCGGCGGATGGTCTCCGCGCCGACCTCGGACAGCCCGATGTGCCGCACGTAGCCGGCGTCGACGAGCTCGCCGATGGCGCCGATGGTGTCCTCGACGGGGACCGCCGGGTCGAGCCGCGCCGGCCGGTAGATGTCGACGTGGTCGGTGCCCAGCCTGGTGAGCGTGTGCGCCAGGGCGTTCTTCACCGCGTTGGGACTCGCGTCGTAGCCCAGCCACTCCCCACCCGGGGCTCGCTGCGCGCCGAACTTCACGCTGATCAGTGCCTCGTCCCCTCGGCGGCCGCGCAACGCCTCGTTGATCAGCAGCTCGTTGTGCCCGACGCCGTAGAAGTCGCCGGTGTCCAGCACGGTGATGTCGGCGTCCAGGGCGGCGTGGATCGTGGCGATGCTCTCCGTCCGGTCGGACGGTCCGTACATGCCGGACATGCCCATGCAGCCCAGCCCGATCAGGGACACCTCGGGTCCGTGGGTGCCCAGTCGGCGGGTGCTCAGTGCGCTCTGCGTCGTCATGCACTCGAGTATTGAACACGTGCTGACAGATTTCCATATCTGTCAGCACGATTTGCTTCGGTGGCACATGTGGCCGGCGCCGCACGTGGCCGGCGCCGCACGTGGCCGGCGCCGCAAAGTTGGCCGACACAGACCGTTTGCGGGCCGCGCAGACTCTGCAGGGGCTGTGCGGGCCGCCGCCGGTCTGTGCCGGCCGAGGTGGGTGTCGACGCGAGCTCGCGCGACCCGACCGCCCGGCCCGCAACTGGCGTGACCTCTGGTGATCGGCGTGTCGGGAGTCCGGCCCCGCTCACGCCGCAACCCGCCACGCACGACCCGGAGTGGTCGGCGTCTCGGGCGGACCAGCCCCGCTCACGCCGCATCCCCGTCACTCACGTGGAGCGTGATCGGCGTTTCGGGCGGATCCGCCGCGAACAGCGCGGCTGATCCGCCCGAGTCGGCGATCTTCCAGCCGAACGGCGGCGACCACGGACGGCGGCCACCACGAAACGGCGGTCGCCACGAAACGGCGGTCGCCACGGACGGCGGTCAGCTGGTGAGGGTGAGCTCGAAGCTGTAGCGGCTGGCCCGGTAGATGTGCGAGCCGTACTCCACCGCGCGTCCGGCGGCGTCCCAGGCGGTGCGGGTCATGGTGAGCATGGGGGCGCCCCGGGACTCGCCGAGCAGCTTGGCCTCGGCCGCCGTGGCGACCTTGGCACCGACGGTCTGGTTGGCCATCCGGGGGTGGTGACCGGCCGCGCGGAGCAGCTCGTAGAGCCCCCGCTCGACGAGCTCCGCGCGGGTGGGCCGGAGCACGTCGGCGGGTACCGCGTTGTGCATCACGGCCAGCGGCTCACCGTCGGCGTAGCGCAGCCGTTCCAACCAGCTGACCTCGGAGCCGAACGGGAGGCCCAGCGCGTCGGCCACCGCGTCCGGAGCGACCCGGATGTCCAGCACGGTGATCTCGGTGCGCGGGCTCTGGCCGGCCTTGCTCAGGTCGTCGTACAGGCTGGACAGCTCCACCGGCCTGCGGACCTTGGGGTGCACGATCTGGGTGCCGACGCCGCGCTTGCGCACCAGCATGCCCCGGTCGACGAGGTAGCCGATGGCGCGGCGCACGGTGGGCCGGGAGACGCCGAGCCGGTCGGCGAGCTCCACCTCGTTCTCCAGCCGGCCTCCCACCGGCAGGTCGCCGTCCTCGATGAGCTGCTGCAGCCGGGTCGCCACCTGGAAGTACAGCGGGACCGGGCTGTTCCGGTCCAGCTCCAGCTCGGGCACCAGGCCCCACACTGTCGTCCGCTGTGCGTCGACCCCGGCCATGACGGACCCCTTTGTACTGACAAACTATGTAAGGACAAACTGTTGACCTGCTGACTTGCGGAGAGTACACCTTATTTCCGCAGGTGACTCACGTCACTGCGGCGAGAAAGGCAGTCATGACCGAGGGAACCGAAGGACGCGCCCCCGAGGTGCTCACCATGGGCCGGCTCGGGGTGGACGTGTACCCGCTGCAGATCGGTGTCTCGCTGCGCGAGGTGACCACGTTCGGCAAGTACCTGGGGGGTACCGCGGCCAACGTGGCGGTCGCCGCCGCGCGCCACGGCCGGCGCAGCGCGCTGATCTCGCGCACCGGGGCGGACCCGTTCGGCGAGTACCTGCACGACGCGCTGCGCGGCTTCGGGGTGGACGACCGCTGGGTCACCCCGGTCGCCGAGCTGCCCACCCCGGTCACCTTCTGCGAGATCTTCCCGCCGGACGACTTCCCGCTGTACTTCTACCGGCTGCCCACCGCCCCCGACCTGCAACTGCGGGCCGAGGAGCTGGACCTGGACGCGATCCGGGCGGCCGACGTGTTCTGGGTGACCGGCACCGGGCTGTCCGCCGAGCCCAGCCGGACCGCGACGCTGGAGGCGCTGCGCGCGCGGGCCGGTCGCGGCATCACCGTCTTCGACCTGGACTACCGCCCGATGTTCTGGTCCGACCGGGAGGCCGCCCGCGCCGAGTACCGCCACGCGTTGCCGTACGTGTCGGTCGCGGTGGGCAACCTCGACGAGTGCGAGACCGCCGTCGGCACCGGCGACCCGCGCGGCGCGGCGACCGCGCTGCACGACGCCGGGGTGCGCCTGGCCGTGGTCAAGCAGGGTCCGGACGGCGTGCTGGCCTCCGAGGCGGACGGCGCCCGGGTCGAGGTGCCGCCGGTGCCGGTGGAGGTGGTCAACGGGCTGGGCGCGGGCGACGCGTTCGGCGGGGCGCTGTGCCACGGGCTGCTCGCCGGCTGGGACCTGGAGCGGACGATGCGGTTCGCCAACACGGCGGGCGCGATCGTGGCCGGGCGGCTGGCCTGCTCGTCGGCGATGCCCACCGAGGCCGAGGTGGAGACCGCGCTGGTGTCCGGGACCGCGTCGGTCATCGGCCCGCTCGGCGAGGGACGGGAGGCGGTCCGTGCCTAGGGAGCAGGCGGTGCGCCGTGACCAGGCCGTCGAGCGGATCGTCTCGGCCCGGGTGCACCACCCGGACGCGATCGCGGCGGCGGCGGCCGCGCGCCGGCGGCCCGGCTCGCTGCTGGGCGACCACGGCAAGCTGATGATGATCGCCTGCGACCACCCGGCGCGGGGTGCGCTGCGGGTCGGCGACCGCGGCCTGGCCATGGGCGACCGGCTGGACATGCTGGACCGGCTGTGCCTGGCGCTGTCCCGGCCCGGGGTGAACGGGGTGCTCGGTACCCCGGACATCCTGGAGGACCTGCTGCTGCTCGGCGCGCTGGACGACAAGGTGGTCGTCGGCTCGATGAACCGGGGCGGGCTGGCCGGCACCACCTTCGAGATCGACGACCGGTTCACCGCCTACGACGCCGCGAGCATCGCCGCGTCCGGGTTCGAGGGCGGCAAGATGCTCACCCGCATCGACCCGGACGACCCCGGCACGGTGGCCACCCTGGCCGCGGCCGGGCGGGCCGTGAGCGACCTGGCCGGGCACCACCTGATGGCGATGGTCGAGCCGTTCATCTCGCACCGGGTCGACGGGCGGGTGCGCAACGAGCTCACCGCCGAGGCGATGGTCCGGGCCATGGCGGTGGCCGCCGGGCTGGGCACGACGTCGGCCTACACCTGGCTGAAGGTGCCGATCGTGGCCGACATGGAACGCGCGATGGAGGCCACCACGCTGCCCGCGCTGATCCTGGGCGGTGAGGTCGGCGGCGACCAGGACGCCGCGTACGCCGGGTGGGCCAAGGCGCTGACCCTGCCCACCGTGCAGGGCCTGGTGATCGGCCGCAGCCTGCTGTTCCCGCCGGACGACGACGTCGCGGCGGCCGTGGACGCCGCGGTGGGCCTCCTGTGAGCGGCCCCGTGGGCGGCCCCGCGAGCGGCGGTGTCAACGGCCGGGACAGCGGCGGCCGGGAGAGCAGCGGGCCGGACGAGCGGGTGATCCGGAGGGGCGCGACGGCCGAGGGTCCGTTCTCGCTGGTCGTCACCCCGAAGACCGCGGGGTGGGGGTACAGCTCGCTGCGGGTGCTCGAGCTCGCCGAGGGTGGCCGCGCGACGTTCGTCACCGGCGAGGACGAGACCGTGGTGCTGCCGCTGTCCGGCTCGTGCGTGGTCGAGTGCGCCACCGCCGACGCGAGCGAGCGGTTCGAGCTGGCCGGCCGGGCGAGCGTGTTCTCCCGGGTCAGCGACTTCGCCTACCTGCCGCGCGACGCCGAGGTCACGGTCAGCTCGGCCGGCGGGGGCCGGTTCGCGCTGCCCGCCGCCCGCGCGTCCCGCCGGCTGCCGGCGCGGTACGGGCCGGCCGAGGGCGTCTCGGTGGAGCTGCGCGGCGCGGGGCAGGCCAGCCGCCAGGTCAACAACTTCTGCATGCCCGGCACGTTCGACGCGGACACGCTGATCGCCGTCGAGGTGCTCACCCCGGCCGCCAACTGGTCGTCGTTCCCGCCGCACAAGCACGACGAGGAGCGCGACGGCGAGTCGGTACTCGAGGAGATCTACTACTTCGAGGTGGCCGACGGCCCTGACGGCAGCGCCGGCACCGCCTACCAGCGCGTGTACACCTCCGGGCCGGGCCGGGAGATCGACGTGTGCGCCGAGGTGCGCTCCGGCGACACCGTGCTCATCCCGCACGGCTGGCACGGACCGTCGATGGCCACCCCCGGCTACCACCTCTACTACCTGAACGTCATGGCCGGGCCGGGCGAGGAGCGCGCCTGGCGGATCTGCGACGACCCCGCGCACGCGTGGGTCCGGGGCACCTGGGACGGCCAGCGGATCGACCCGAGGCTCCCCCTGACCACGACCGAGGAGAAGGCATGACCCGGCTGACCGTGGCGCAGGCCGTGGTGCGGTTCCTGGCCGCGCAGTACAGCGAGCGCGACGGCGTCGAGCAGCGGCTGGTGCCGGGCTGCTTCGGCATCTTCGGGCACGGCAACGTGGCCGGCGTCGGGCAGGCGCTGCTGGAGGCGGCGCAGCACCCTGCCGAGTCGGGCGACCTGCCCTACCGGCTGGCCCGCAACGAGCAGGGCATGGTGCACGCGGCCGTCGGCTTCGCCCGGATGCGCAACCGGCTGCAGGCGATGGCGTGCACCGCGTCCATCGGCCCCGGCTCGACGAACATGGTCACCGGCGCGGCGCTGGCCACCGTCAACCGGATCCCGGTGCTGCTGCTGCCCAGCGACCACTTCGCCACCCGGGCGAGCAGCCCGGTGCTGCAGGAGCTGGAGGACCCGCGCGGGTACGACGTGTCGGTCAACGACGCGTTCCGCCCGGTGTCCCGGTTCTTCGACCGGGTGAACCGACCCGAGCAGCTGCCGTCCGCGCTGCTCGGCGCGATGCGGGTGCTCACCGACCCTGCCGAGACCGGCGCGGTGACGGTGGCCCTGCCGCAGGACGTGCAGGCCGAGGCGTACGACTGGCCGGACGAGCTGTTCGCCCGGCGGGTGTGGCACGTGGCCCGGCCGGTGCCGGAGCCCGCCGCGCTGGCCCGGGCCGTCGAGGTGCTGCGGTCGGCGAGCAAGCCGTTGCTGGTGGCCGGCGGCGGGGCGATCTACAGCGGGGCGACCACCGCGCTGCGCGCCTTGGCCGAGGCGACCGGCATCCCGGTGGCCGACACCCAGGCGGGCAAGGGCGCCGTCCCGTGGGACCACCCGTGCGCCGTCGGCGGCGTCGGCTCGACCGGCTCCCCGGTGGCGAACGCGCTGGCCGCCGATGCCGATGTGGTGCTCGGCGTGGGCACCCGGTACAGCGACTTCACCACGGCCAGCCGCACCGCGTTCGGGAACCCGGGCGTGCGGTTCGTGAACCTGAACGTCGCGGCGTTCGACGCGGCCAAGCAGTCGGCCACGATGCTGGTGGCCGACGCGCGCACCGGGCTGGAGGCGCTCACCGCCGCGCTGGACGGCTACCGGGTGGCCGACACCTGGTCCGCCGACCGTGACGAGTGGCAGCGCGAGGTCGACCACGCCTACCACCTGGGCCACCAGCCGCTGCCGGCGCAGACCGAGGTGCTCGGCGCGCTGAACGAGCTGATGGCGCCGACCGACGTGGTGGTGCAGGCCGCCGGCAGCATGCCCGGTGACCTGCAGATGCTGTGGCGCGCGGCGGACGAGAAGGCCTACCACGTGGAGTACGGCTACTCCTGCATGGGCTACGAGATCGCCGGCGCGCTCGGGGTGAAGCTGGCCGCCCCGGAGCGCGAGGTGTTCGCCCTGGTCGGCGACGGCTCGTATCTGATGATGGCGCAGGAGATCGTCACGGCGGTGGCCGAGGGGATCAAGCTGAACCTGGTCATCGTGCAGAACCAGGGCTTCGCCTCGATCGGCGCGCTGTCCGAGTCGCTCGGCTCGCAGCGGTTCGGCACCAACTACCGCTACCGCAACCCCGCGACCGGCCAACTGGACGGCGACGTCCTGCCGGTCGACCTCGCGGCGAACGCGGCGAGCCTGGGCGCCGAGGTGATCCGGGTGCGCACCATCTCCGAGTTCCGCGAGGCCGTCGGGATCTCCCGGGCGTCGGCGCGGACCACCGCGATCCACATCGACACCGACCCGCTGGCCCCCGTCCCGTCCTCGAAGAGCTGGTGGGACGTGCCGGTCGCGCAGGTCGCCGCGCTGGACTCCACCCAGCGGGCCTACAAGGACTACCAGGCCGCGAAGGCCGCCCAGCGCACGTACCTGAGCCCCGGGGAGGGCACCCGATGAGAACCGTCACGCACTGGGTCGGCGGCAAACCCGCCACCGGGCTGGGCACCCGCACCGCGCCGGTGTGGAACCCCGCCACCGGCGAGCAGCAGGCGGAGGTGCTGCTGGCCGACACCGTCGATGTGGACTCGTGCGTGCGCACCGCCGCGCAGGCGTTCGAGGGATGGTCCCAGTCGTCGCTGTCCACCCGGGCCAAGGTGCTGTTCGCCTTCCGCGAGCTCGTCAACCAGCACTCCCTGGAGCTGGCCGAGATCATCTCCGACGAGCACGGCAAGGTCGTCTCGGACGCGCTCGGCGAGGTGGCCCGGGGGCTGGAGGTCGTGGAGTTCGCCTGCGGCATCCCGTCGCTGCTCAAGGGCGACTACTCCGACCAGGCCTCGACCGGCGTGGACGTGTTCTCCTTCCGCGAGCCGCTGGGCGTGTGTGCCGGGATCACGCCGTTCAACTTCCCGGTCATGGTGCCGCTGTGGATGCACCCGGTCGCCATCGCCTGCGGCAACACGTTCGTGCTCAAGCCCAGCGAGCGGGACCCCTCGGTGTCCGCGCTGGTGGCCGACCTGTGGACCCGCGCGGGCCTGCCGGACGGCGTGTTCAACGTGCTGCACGGCGACAAGGTGGCGGTGGACGCGCTGCTGGACCACCCGGACGTCGCGGCGGTGAGCTTCGTCGGCTCCACCCCGATCGCCCGGTACATCCACCGGCGCGCCTCGGAGACCGGCAAGCGGGTGCAGGCGCTGGGCGGGGCGAAGAACCACGCGGTCGTGCTGCCCGACGCCCCGCTCGACTACGCCGCCGACCACCTGGTGGCCGCCGCGTTCGGGTCCGCCGGCGAGCGGTGCATGGCCATCTCGACGGCGGTGGCGATCGGGACGGCCGGTGACGAGCTGGTCGCGGCGGTCAGCGAGAAGGCGCGCGCCGTCCGGGTCGGCCCGGGCAGGGACCAGGCCAGCGAGATGGGTCCGGTGATCACCGAGGCGGCCAGGGACCGGATCGTCGGCCTGATCGGCACCGGCGCCGAGCAGGGCGCCGAGCTGCCGGTCGACGGGCGCGGGCTGGTGGTGGACGGGTACGAGGGCGGCTTCTTCGTCGGCCCGACCGTGATCGACCGGGTGCGCCCGGAGATGGACGTCTACCGCGAGGAGATCTTCGGGCCGGTGCTGTCGGTGGTCCGCGCGGACACCGTGGACGCGGCGATCTCGCTGATCAACTCCAACCCGTACGGCAACGGCACGGCGATCTTCACCTCGTCCGGCGAGGCCGCGCGGCGGTTCCAGCGCGGCGTGCGGGTCGGGATGATCGGGATCAACGTGCCGATCCCGGTGCCGATGGCCTACTACTCCTTCGGCGGCTGGAAGGACTCGCTGTTCGGCGACAAGCACATGCACGGCCCCGAGGGCGTGTCCTTCTACACCCGGGCGAAGGTCGTCACCTCCCGCTGGCCGAGGGTCGACCCGGCGAGCTTCCACTTCCCGACCTCCAGCTGAGGGACACCCATGGACTCCCGACTCCTGCTCGGCACCGCCCCCGACTCGTGGGGGGTGTGGTTCGCCGACGACCCGGCCCAGGTGCCGTGGCACCGGTTCCTGGACGAGGCGGCCGACGCCGGCTACCGGTGGATCGAGCTCGGCCCGTACGGCTACCTGCCGACCGACCCGGCCCGGCTGCGCGACGAGCTGGACGCGCGGGGGCTGCGGCTGTCCGGCGGCACCGTGTTCGCCGGGCTGCACCGGGGCGCCGAGGCGCTCGAGCAGGCGGTGCGGGACTGCCGCACCGAGGCGGCGCTGCTCACCGCGCTGGGCGCCCGGCACCTGGTGCTGCTGCCCGAGGGCTACACCGACCTGGACGGCTCGCGCACCCAGCCGGCGGAGCTCACCGCGGCGCAGTGGCGCGAGCTCACCACCGGGATGTCCACGCTGGCCCGGACGCTGCACGACGAGTTCGACGTGCGGCTGGTGTTCCACCCGCACGCGGACAGCCACGTGGACACCCAGCCCAGGGTCGAGCGGTTCCTCACCGACACCGATCCCGGGCACGTGCGGCTGTGCCTGGACACGGGGCACATCTCCTACTGCGGCGGCGACAACATCGAGATCATCCGGCGGTTCCCGGAGCGGATCGGCTACGTGCACCTCAAGCAGGTCGACCCGGCCGTGCTGCGGGAGGTCATCGCCGAGGGGCTCGCCTTCGCCCCCGCCGTCGCCAGGGGCGTGATGGTCGAGCCGCCGCGCGGTGTGCCGGAGATCCCGCCGCTGCTGGACGAGCTGCGCGCGCTGGACGTGGACCTGTTCGCCGTGGTCGAGCAGGACCTCTACCCCTGCGAGCGGGACGTCCCGTTCCCGATCGCGACCCGGACCGCGAGCTACCTCGGTGGCTGCGGGCTCGGGCCGGTCCGGCGCGAACCCGCCCACTCGCCCACCCACGCTTCGGGCCGCCATCCGGCGGGCTGCGAGATGAGAGGAACAGCTCAATGACGAGTACCCGCACGTTCGGACGCGCGCTGGCCGCGGTGAGCGCGGCGGCTGCGCTCGCGATAGCCCTGACGGCGTGCAGCAGCCAGGGCGGAGCCCGAAACAACGCGGCTGCCAGCGGCGGCGGTGACAGCGGCACGGCGGTCACCGGCGGTAAGAACTACACGATCGCCATGGTCACCCACGAGCAGGCGGGCGACACCTTCTGGGACAAGATCCGCAACGGCGCCCAAGACGCGGCGAAGGCCCACGGCATCGACCTCAAGTACTCGAACAACGAGCAGGGTCCCGAGCAGGCCACCCTGGTCCAGAACGCCATCGACTCCAAGGTCGACGGCATCGCGGTCACCCTCTCCAGCGCGGACGCGGTGATCCCGGCGGCCAAGAAGGCGGCCGACGCGGGCATCCCCGTGGTGGCGTTCAACCAGGGGATCGACCAGTACCAGCAGGCCGGGGCGAAGATGTACTTCGGCTCGGACGAGGACCTGGCCGGCCAGACCGTGGGCCAGCGGATCGCCGCCGAGGGCGGCGCGGGCAAGGTGCTGTGCGTGATCCAGGCCCAGGGCTCGGTGGCCCTGGAGACCCGCTGCTCCGGCGTCAAGAAGGCCTACCCCAACACGGAGAACCTGCAGGTCAACGGCGCTGACCTGCCGTCGGTCCAGCAGACCATCGGAGCGAAGCTGAGCCAGGACAAGTCGATCACCCACGTGGTCACTCTGGGTGCCCCGATCGCGTTGGCCGCGCTGCAGTCCGAGCAGGACAGCGCCAGCACGGCCAAGGTCGTCACGTTCGACCTGAACCAGGACGCCGCCAAGGCGATCCAGGACGGCAAGATCGCGTTCTCCATCGACCAGCAGCCCTACCTGCAGGGCTACATGGCCGTCGAGGCGCTGTGGCTGAACCTGAGCAACGGCAACGACCTGGGCGGTGGCAAGCCGGTGCTGACCGGTCCCTCCATCGTCGATCGCACCAACATCGACAAGATCCTGCCCTACACGGCCAGCAACAAGCGCTGACGCCTCACTCCGGGGGAGCCGCACCGGCTCCCCCGGGCCTGCCCTGCCCATCTATGGAGCACCCATGAGTACACCCGTCACCACCCGACCCACCTCGGAACCCGAGAAACGGTCGCAGCCCACCCGGTCGATCACTTCCCGCGTACTGAGCCGCCCGGAGATCGGCGCGGTGGCCGCGGCCGTGGCCATCTTCATCTTCTTCTTCGCCGTCGCGCCGCCGTTCCGCACACTGCCCTCGCTGGCCACCGTGTTGTACGCCAGCTCGACGATCGGCATCGTCGCCGTCGGCGTGGCGCTGCTGATGATCGGCGGCGAGTTCGACCTGTCGGCCGGCGTCGCGGTGGTCACCTCCGCGCTGGCCGCCGCCCTGCTGTCCTACCAGCTGAGCCTGAACATGTGGGTCGGCGTGGTGGCCAGCCTGCTCGTCGCGCTGGGCATCGGGTTCTTCAACGGATACCTGGTGGTGAGAACCGGGATACCGAGCTTCCTGATCACCCTGTCCACGTTCTTCATGCTGCGCGGGATCAACCTCGGGGTCACCAAGTCCATCACCGGCACGGTGGCCACCAACAACGCCTCCGAGCTCGACGGGTTCGCCTCGGCCAAGGCGGTCTTCGCCTCGGACGTGAACCTGGGCTTCATGAGCGTCAAGATCACCGTGCTCTGGTGGTTCGTGTTCGTGGCCATCGGCACCTGGGTCCTGCTGCGCACCCGCGTGGGCAACTGGATCTTCGCCGCCGGCGGCAACGCGGCCAGCGCCCGCGCGGTCGGTGTCCCGGTCGCCAAGGTGAAGATCGGCCTGTTCATGGCCGTGTCGTTCCTGGGCTGGTTCCTCGGGATGCACATCCTGTTCAGCTTCTCGTCCGTGCAGTCCGGGCTGGGCGTGGGCAACGAGTTCATCTACATCATCGCGGCGGTCGTGGGTGGCGCGCTGCTGACCGGCGGCTACGGCTCGGCCATCGGTGCCGCGGTCGGCGCCTTCATCTTCGGCATGACCACCCAGGGGATCGTGTTCGCCGGCTTCGACCCGAACTGGTTCTTCACCTTCCTGGGCGCGATGCTGCTGCTCGCGGTCATGGTCAACCTGTACGTCAAGAACTACGCATCGACCAGGCGGTGACCCAGTCATGACCGACACGATCATCGAGCACGCCGATCCTGAACTGCAGAAGGGCGAGCCCCTGGTGCAGATGTCCGGGGTGGGCAAGTCCTTCGGCCCCATCGTCGCGCTGGAGGACATCAACCTGACCGTCAACGCCGGCGAGGTCGCCTGCGTGCTGGGCGACAACGGCGCCGGCAAGTCCACCCTGATCAAAATCATCTCGGGCCTGCACCCGCACTCCACCGGCGTGCTCAAGGTCGACGGCAAGGAATGCAGCTTCTCCTCGCCCCGCGCGGCGCTGGACAAGGGCATCGCCACCGTCTACCAGGACCTGGCCGTGGTGTCCCTGATGGAGGTCTGGCGGAACTTCTTCCTGGGCTCCGAGCTGAGCAAGGGCAACTACCCGCTGGCCCCGCTCGACATCAAGGCCATGCGGGAGATCGCCGACGTCGAGCTGCGCAAGATGGGCATCACAGTCAAGGACATCAACCAGCCCATCGGCACGCTGTCCGGCGGCCAGCGCCAGTGTGTGGCGATCGCGCGAGCCGTCTACTTCGGCGCCCGGGTGCTGATCCTGGACGAGCCGACGGCCGCGCTGGGGGTGAAGCAGTCCGGCGTGGTGCTGAAGTACACCGCCGCCGCGCGGGACGCCGGGTTGGGCGTCGTGTTCATCACGCACAACCCGCACCACGCGTTCATGGTCGGCAACCACTTCATCATCCTCAAGCTCGGCCGCCGGGTCCTGGACAAGACCAGGGATGAGGTGACCCTCGAGGAGCTGACCAGCGAGATGGCCGGCGGGCGCGAGCTCGCCGAACTGTCCCACGAGCTGGGCCGCTGATCCGTCGGGTGCACCAGGAGGGAACCGCTAGATGATCAACGTGGGAGTGATCGGCACCGGCATGATCGGCCAGGACCACATCCGCAGGCTGAGCACCGTGCTGGCCGGGGTCCGGGTCGCGGGGGTGACCGACGTGGACACCGACCGGGCCGCGGCCGTGGCCGCCGCGCTGCCCGGGGCCGAGCTCTACGACTCCGGGGAGAAGCTGATCGGCTCCTCGGCGGTCGACGCGGTGGTGGTCACCTCCTGGGGGCCGACGCACGAGGCGTACGTGCTGGCCGGCATCGCCGCCGGCAAGCCGGTGTTCTGCGAGAAGCCGCTGGCCAGCACGGCCGTCGCCTGCTCGCGGATCATCGACGCCGAGGTGGCGGCCGGGCGGCGGCTGGTGCAGGTCGGGTTCATGCGGCGCTACGACGAGCGGTACCGGGCGCTACGCGCGGTCGTCACCGACGGGTCACTGGGGGCGCCGCTGCTCATGCACGCGGCGCACCGCAACCCGTCGGTCCCGCCGCACTTCACCAGCGACATGATCATCAACGACAGCGCGGTGCACGACATCGACGTCGCCCGCTGGATGTTCGGCGACGAGGTCGCGGCGGTCACCGTGCTCAAGCCCCGGCGCAACAGCAAGGCCGTCGCGGCGCTGGACGACCCGCTGGTGCTGGTGCTGGAGATGGCCGGCGGCGTGCTGGTCGACTGTGAGGTCATGCTGAACGCCTCGTTCGGCTACGACATCCGGGGCGAGGTGGTGTGCGAGGACGGCACCGCGGCGCTGTCCGAGTCGGCGGGTGCGGTGGTCAAGCGGGCCGGCTCGGCGTCGGTGCGGGTGCCGGCGGACTGGCGCGAGCGGTTCGTCACGGCGTTCGACGTCGAGTTCCAGGACTGGCTCGACACGGTGGGTACGGGCGCCGACCCGACCGGTCCGAGCAGCTGGGACGGCTACGCCGCCACGGTGGTGTGCGACGCCGCGCTGGCCGCGCTGGCCGGCGGGCGGCGCGAGCCGGTGGTGCTGCGCGAGCGGCCGGCGCTGTACTCCGGCGGTACCTCGTGAAGCTGGCCGTAGACCCGTACATGCTGCGGAAGGTCCCGCTGCCCGAGTTGCCCGGGCTGGTCGCCGACCTCGGCTACCAGCACATCGAGCTGTCCCCCCGGGACGACCTCCTGCCGTTCTTCACCCACGCGCGGGCCGGCAGGGACCAGCTCGCGGGGTTCCGCCGGGCGCTCGACGCGGCGGGGGTGTCGATCGCGTCGGTGCTCCCGCTGTACCGCTGGTCCGGGCCGGACCCCGACGAGCGGGAGGCGGCGGTCCGGTACTGGAAACGGGCCATCCAGGTGTGCGTCGACCTGGGCTGCGACGTGATGAACTCCGAGTTCAACGGCCGGCCGGAGGCGGCCGCGGCCAGCGAGGCGGCGTTCTGGCGGTCGATGGAGGAGCTGCTGCCGATCTTCGAGCGGGAAGGTGTCCGGCTGGTGCTGGAACCGCACCCGGACGACTTCATGGAGGACGGCCGGGGCGCGGTGGACCTGATCCGGGGCATCGACTCGCCGCTGGTCACCTTCCTGTACTGCGCGCCGCACACCTTCCACCAGGGCGGCGACCTGGCCGACGTGATCCGCTACGCCGGTCCGCTGCTCACCCAGCTGCACCTGGCCGACACGTTCGACCACACCGGCTCGTCCGGGCTGCGCTACATCGTGAACCCGCCGGGCTCCACCGCGCGGATCCACCAGCACCTGGACATCGGGCAGGGCGAGGTCGACTGGGAGCTGTTCTTCGCCACGCTGGCCGAGGTCGGGTTCGACGGCATCGCGACCGTGTGCGTGTTCGCCTGGGAGGAGCGCGCCCGGGAGTCACTCGTGGCCAACCGGGAGAAGGTGCAGGAGTACGCCGCCAAGTACGGCCTCCCCCTGAGCTGACGCGGGCCCGTGGCTCGCGCCGTCCGCACCTCCGCTCCGTTCCGCCGAGTTCGACCACACCCGGCTTCGGAGGCCCCCCGGACCCCGCTCAGGTTGGGCTCGGTGGAGGGCGGGGCGTGTTTCCGGCGCGCGTCCCGCCGGCGTTCGATGTCGACGGCAGGCACCAGGCGTACCGCGCGGCCAGGCCGGGACAGCCCCGAGGGAACCGGGGCATCCGCGGCGCGGGCGAGGGTGACGGGGTCGAGCGGGGTTGAACTCGGCGGAGGGGTGGTCGGGTCGGCGGTCAGCTTGGGCGGGGTGGGGCGGTGGTGCGGCGGACGACCAGGTACGGGGGCAGGACGACCTCACGGTGCTCGGTGCGGCCGCCGTCCAGCCGCTCGACCAGTGCGGCGATCGCGTGCTCGGTGAGCTGCCCGCTGTCCTGTCCGACGGTGGTCAGGCCGACGTGCGCCAGCCGGGCGACCAGGTCGTCGTCGTAGCCGACCACGGACACCTGCCCCGGGACGTCCACCCCGGTGCGGGCGAACACGTCGAGCAGCCCCACCGCCGACCGGTCGTTGAACGCCACCACGGCCGTGGGCAGCTCGCCCGCCGAGGAGGTCAGCAGGCTCCGGGCGGCGCGCATCCCGGCGTCCTCGTCGTAACCGCCGGGCACCAGCCGCACCGACGAGCCCAGCCCGGCCCGGCCCATCGCGCGCTCGTAGCCCCGCCGGCGCAGGGCCGGGATCGTGCCGGTACCGCCGTTCAGATAGGCGATGTCCCGGTGGCCGAGGGCGACGAGGTGCTCGACGGCACTCGCCACGCCCTCGTCGTCGGCCACCCGAACCACATCGACCCCGGAGCCGGACAGCCGGCGCCCGACCGCGACCACGGGCAGCTGGCGGTCCAGCGCGGCCAGCTCGCTCGCCGGGGCCTCCGGCCCGAGCAGCACCAGCGCCTCACAGCGGGAGTCCAGCAGCGTCTCCACCGCGCGCTGCTCGGAGCGGGTCCGGGTGATCGTACTGAGCACCAGGTCGTAGCCGTGCCGCTCGACGATCGCGTGCAGGTCGCCGACCAGCTCGGCGTGGAAGGTGCTCCGCACGTCGAGCAGCACGCCGATCAGCCGGCTGCGCCGCGCGGCGAGCAGGCTGGCCGCCCGGTCCGGCCGGTAGCCGAGCCGCTCGGCGGCCTCCAGCACCCGGCGGCGGGTGGCCTCGCTGGGCCCGGCCACCCCGCGCACCACCAGCGACACCGACGCGGTGGACAGGCCGACCTCGGCCGCCACGTCCTCCAGCCGGACCCGTCGGCCGGCACCCTGACCGTCGACCGTTCACCCCTCCTTCGGCCCATTGACGCCACCCGGCGCCGGCCTGGATAGTACTCGATATTAAAGCGCTTTAAAGCAGCCTACAGCGGCCGCCGCACAGCGCGCTCGAAGGCCCGACGAAGGGAGCGACGCCGTGAGACTCGGTGCGTACACCGCCGTACTGCACGACCGGCCGCTCGCCGAGGCCCTCCGCGCGCTCGCCGACCTCGGCCTGGCCGGCGCGGAGGTCAACTCCGGGGGCTTCCTGCCCGCCGTGCACCTTCCGGTCGCCGACGTCCGCGCCAGCGCCACCGCGCGCTCCGAGTACCTCGGCGAGTTCACCGCGCACGGCATCGAGCTGACCGCGCTGAACTGCAACGGCAACCCGCTGCACGCCGACCCCGAGGTGCGCGCGAAACACAGGGCCGATCTGCGCGAGGCGATCGAGCTGGCCGCGCTGCTCGGCGTGCGGCGGGTGGTCACCATGTCCGGGCTGCCCGGCACCGACCGGTACGCCACGCTGCCGTCCTGGACCGTGCTGCCCTGGGAGAGCGCGTCGCTGGACGCCAGGGACTACCAGTGGGTCGAGGTGGCGCTGCCGTACTGGCGCGACATCCAGGCCCGGGCGGCCTACGCCGACGTGCACGTCTGCATCGAGATGCACCCGCACAACCTGGTCTACAACCCGGCGACCATGCTGCGGCTGGCCGAGTCGATCGGCGCCACGCACGTGGGCGCCGAGATGGACCCCAGCCACCTCTTCTGGCAGGGCATCGACCCGGTCGCGGCCATCGGCGCGCTGGGCGACCTGGTGCGCAACGCGGCCGCCAAGGACACCCGCATCAACGCCGCCGCGCTGATCAACGGTGTGCTGGACGACCGGCACACCCGCGTCGCCCCCGGTGAGCCGGGCGCGGTGCCGCTGGGCGGCCGGTACACCCTGTCCCGCTGGCCGGAGAACTCCTCGTGGGACTTCGTGGCCGTCGGCCGGGGCCACGACACCGCGTTCTGGACCCGGTTCCTCGCGGCGCTGCACGCGGTCGACCCGGACATGGCGGTGAACATCGAGCACGAGGACGCCGAGCTGGGCCGGCTGGAGGGCCTGGCGGCCGCGGCCAGCACGCTGCTGGACGCGGCCGCCGCGCTGGACGGGGCCCCCGTATGACCGGCGACCGCACGAACGGCGACCGCACGACGGCCACCGCGCCGCTGCGGTTCGGGCTGCTGGGCGCGGCCCGGATCTCCGAGCTCGCCCTGGTCACCCCGGCCAGGGCCACCGGAGACCGGCTGGTCACGGTGGCCGCTCGGGACCGCGCCCGGGCGGAGCGGTTCGCCTCGGCACACGGCGTGGAGCGGGTCTGCGCCGACTACGCAGCGGTCTGCGCCGACGACGACGTGGAGGTCGTCTACAACCCGCTGGCCAACGCGCTGCACGGGCCGTGGAACCTGGCCGCCGTCCGGGCCGGCCGGCACGTGTTGAGCGAGAAGCCGTTCGCCGGCAACGCCACCGAGGCCCGCGAGGTCGCCGACGCGGCACGTGCGGCGGGCGTCACCGTGGTCGAGGGCTTCCACTACCTGCACCACCCGCTGATGCGGCGGATGCACGCGCTGCTGGAGTCCGGCGAGCTGGGCGAGCTGCGCGCGGTCGAGGCGCACCTGACCATGCCGGCGCCGCCGGACGGCGACCCGCGCTGGTCCTACGAGCTGGCCGGCGGCGCCGTGATGGACCTGGGCTGCTACGGCCTGCACGCGCACCGCACGCTCGCCCGGTGGGCGGGCGGCGAGCCGAGGGTGGTCGGCGCCGTCGGCGGGGAGCGGGCCGGCCGGCCGGGCGTCGACGAGTGGCTGGAGACCGACCTCGCCTACCCCGGCGGGGCGACCGGGTTCGTGCGCTGCTCGATGAACGCGCAGTGGCGGGTGACCCTGCGGCTGGTCGGCTCCTCGGGCGAGGCGCTGGCCGCGAACTTCGTGCTGCCGCACCGCGACGACTCGATCCAGGTGCGCACCAAGACCGGCGAGCGCACCGAGCACCTGGGTACCCGCTCGTCCTACCTCTACCAGCTCGAAGCGCTGCGCGCGCACCTGCGCGGCGGCACGCCGTTCCCGATCGGCACCGACGACGCGGTGGCCACCGCCGAGCTGGTGGACGCCACCTACACCGCCGCCGGCTTCAGCCCCCGACCGTCGCTGGCGACCGCCCGGGCGGCCGCCGGCCCGCTCCCGAAGGAGACCCGCTGATGCGCCTGGGACTGATCGGCCTCGGCCGGATCGGTGCGTTCCACGCCGACACGCTCACCGCGCTGCCCGGTGTCGACTCGCTGGTGGTGACCGACGCGCTCCCGGAGACGACCGCCCGGATCGCCGCCGCCACCGGCGCCGAACCCGCGGAGTCGCCGGCGAAGCTGCTGGCGGCCGGGATGGATGGGGTGCTGATCGCCGCCGCCACCCCCGCGCATCCGCTCCTGGTGGAGCAGGCCGTGGAGGCCGGGCTGCCGGTGTTCTGCGAGAAGCCGCTGGCCGCCGACATCGACGAGGCGGTGGCGCTGCAGCGGCGGCTGGCCGGCCGCGACGCGCGGGTGCAGATCGGCTACCCGCGCCGGTTCGACGCCGGCTACGCGGCCGCGCGGGCCGCGGTCCGGAACGGCGAGCTGGGCTGGCTGCACACCGTGCGGGCCACCACGCTGGACCCGGCACCACCGCCGGCGGACTACGTGCGCTCCTGCGGTGGCATCTTCCGGGACTGCTCGGTGCACGACTTCGACGCGGTGCGCTGGGTGACCGGCCGCGAGGTGGTCGAGGTGTACGCCACCGGCAGCAACCGGGGCGACCCGCTGTTCACCGAGGTCGGCGACGTCGACACCGCCGCGGTCACGCTCACCCTGGACGACGGCTGCCTGGCGCTGGTGTCGAACAGCCGGTACAACCCGCGCGGCTACGACGTGCGGCTGGAGCTGCACGGCGCGCGGGACAGCGTCGCGGTCGGGCTGGACGACGGCCTGCCGCTGCGCTCGGTCGAGCCCGGGGTGGGCTTCCCGGCCGGGCCGCCGCACACGTTCTTCATGGACCGGCTGGCGCCGGCGTTCCGCGCCGAGCTGGCCGCGTTCGTCGAGCTGGTGGCCGGTCGCCGGGAGTCGCCGTGCACGGTGGCCGACGCGATGGCCGCCGGCTGGATCGCCGAGGCGGCCACCCGGTCCCGGCGCGAGCACCGTCCGGTGCGGATGGCGGAGGTGGTCCGGTGACCGACACCAGGATCGCCGGCGCGCCGATCTCCTGGGGGGTGTGCGAGGTGCCCGGCTGGGGCCACCAGCTCGCCCCGGACCGGGTGCTGACCGAGATGGGCGAGGTCGGCCTGGCCGCCACCGAGTTCGGCCCGGACGGGTTCCTGCCCGCCGAGCCGACCGCGATGGCCTTCCTGCTGGCCGAGCACCGGCTGCACGCGATCGGCGGGTTCACCCCGCTGCTGCTGCACTCCCCGGGGCACGACCCGGTGCCCGAGGTGCGGCGGCTGCTGGCCGGCTATGCGGCCGCCGACGCCGGCACGCTGGTGCTCTCGGCGGTGACCGGCCAGGACGGCTACGACTCGCGCCCCGAGCTGGACGACGCGGGCTGGCGGACGCTGCTGGCCAACCTGGACCGGCTCGCGGAAACCGCCGCCGGGCAGGGCGTGCGCGCGGTGCTGCACCCGCACGTCGGGACGATGGTGGAGACCGGCGACGACGTGCGCCGGGTGCTGGAGGGGTCGTCGATCGCGCTGTGCCTGGACACCGGGCACCTGCTGATCGGCGGCACCGACCCGGCCGAGCTGACCCGGCAGGCACCGGAGCGGATCGCGCACACCCACCTCAAGGACGTCGATCTGGGGCTCGCCGGGCAGGTGCGGGACGGCCGCCGCTCCTACACCGACGCGGTCCGCGCGGGCATGTACCGGCCGCTGGGCAAGGGCGACGTCGACACCGAGGCCATCGTCGGGCACCTGCGGGACCGCGGCTACGACGGCTGGTACGTCCTGGAGCAGGACACGGTCCTCACCGAAGAGCCCTCCGGAGTCGGCCCGGTCGCCGACGTACACACCAGCGTCGAGTTCCTGCGTGGGCTGCTGACGCGGATCGAGGTGAACGGGAATGTCTGACACGAAGCAGCGCTACAGCCTGGTCGGCACCGAGGGACCCAAGGCGGTCGCCGCCGGCCTGACCACCGGAGAGTGGTTCCGCAGCGAGGTGCCGCGCAAGCGGATGAAGGAGCTGATGCGGCGCTCGGACGGGCCTGCGCTGCGGGACACCGCGCTCTGGCTGGGCCTGATGCTGGCCTCGGGGGTGGCCGGGGGCCTGCTCTGGGGCACCTGGTGGGCCGTGCCGTGTTTCCTCGTCTACGGCGTGCTCTACGGCTCCGCCAGCGACTCCCGCTGGCACGAGTGCGGGCACGGCACCGCGTTCCGCACCCGCCGGTACAACGACGTCGTCTACCAGATCGCGTCGTTCATGATGATGCGCGACCCGACGGTGTTCCGCTGGGGCCACACCCGCCACCACACCGACACCCTGATCGTCGGCCGCGACCCGGAGATCCAGGTCATGCGCCCGGCACGGCTGGCCAAGGTGCTGGCCAACTTCGTCGGGCTGGTCGACGTGCCGGTCGCGCTGGTCACCCTGGTGCGGCACGCGGCCGGGCGGCTGGGCGGCGAGGAGACGACCTTCGTGCCCGAGCAGGAGCGGGCCAAGGTGTACCGCACCGCCCGGATCTCGCTGGTCATCTACCTGGTGGCGATCGCCGTCGCGGTGGCGACCGGCTCGATCCTGCCGCTGATGTACGTGGGCGGCCCCCGGATCTACGGCACGTTCATGCACGTCATCTACGGCTGGACCCAGCACGCGGGGATGGGCGAGAACGTGCTGGACCACCGGCTGAACACCCGCACGGTGCGGATGTGCCGGATCAACCGGTTCCTCTACTGGAACATGAACTACCACGTGGAACACCACATGTTCCCGATCGTCCCGTACCACCGGCTGCCCGAGCTGCACGAGGAGATCGCGTACGACCTCGCGCCGGCGTACCCGTCCATCTGGGCGGCGTACCGGGAGATCGTCCCGGCGGTGCTGAACCAGCTGCGCGACCCCGCCCACTACGTCCGCCGCGAGCTGCCCGAGGGTGCCGCGCCGTTCCACGAGGGCCAGCCGGCCCACTGACCCCTCGGCCCCAGGGAAGGAGCCTGCCATGTGGATCGCCGCCTGCGAGGTCGACGACGTGGACCCGGACGACGTGATCGGTGTCCAGCACGACGGGGAGGACTACGCGATCTTCCGGTCGCCCGAGGACGAGTACTTCGCCACCGCGGGGCACTGCACGCACGAGCGGGAGCTGCTGTGCGACGGGCTGGTGATGGACGGCGAGATCGAGTGCCCGAGGCACCTCGGCCGCTTCGCCTACGCCACCGGGACGGCCCAGGGTGCGCCGGTGCTTGTCGACCTGCGCACCTACCCGACGAAGGTGGCCGACGGCGTCGTCTACCTGGACACCTCGGGGACCCCGGCGTGACGGCGTCCACCCGGGGCGGTGCCCGGACCGCCGCGAGCTGCCGGCTGGACGACCTGGTCGCGGTGCTCGCCGAGCCCACCGACCCGGCCGACTACCCGCACGCGGCGGCCGTCGAGCAGGGCATCGTGGTCTACACGCCCGCCGGGCTGGCCGGCGCCCCGGACACCGAGCTGGTGCGCGCGCTGGCCGACGGACCCGGGGTGGTGGCGGTGCGCGGCGCGTTCGACACCGCGACGGTGCGCCAGGCCTCCGACGTGATCCGCGCGATGATCGCCGAGCAGCGCGCGGCCGGCGCCGAGTCCGGTGACCACTTCGCCCGCCCCGGCAGCAACGACCGGGTGTGGGAGGCGCTGGGCAAGCTGGCCCTGCGCGACCCGGACGTGTTCGTCGACTACTACGCCAACGAGGCGCTGGCCCGGGTCTCCGCCGCCTGGCTGGGCCCGGGCTACCAGATGACCTCGCAGGTCAACGTGGTCAACCCGGGCAGCGGCGCGCAGGTCGGCCACCGCGACTACCACCTGGGCTTCCTGCCCGCGAGCACGATCGAGCGTTACCCGGACCACGTGCACCGGCTGTCCCCGGTACTCACCCTGCAGGCCGCGGTCGCGCACTCGGACATGCCCTCGGAGACCGGCCCGACCTGCTACCTGCCGCACAGCCAGAAGTACGGGTCCGGCTACCTGGCGACCGGCCGGGACGACTTCCGCCGGTTCTTCGACGACCACCACGTGCAGCCGGCGTTGCGCACCGGGGACGCGGTGTTCTTCAACCCGGCGGTGATCCACGGCGCCGGGGCCAACCGCACCGACGGCACCCACCGGATGGCCAACCTGCTGCAGGTGTCGTCGGCGTTCGGCCGGGCGATGGAGGCGGTGGACCGCGAGCGGGTCTGCGCGGCGGTCTACCCCGCCCTGCTGCGCCGGGTGGACGCCGACCCGGACGGGGTCGACCGCGCGGTGGCCTCGGCCGCCGAGGGTTACCCGTTCCCGACCAACCTGGACCGCGACCCGCCGCTGGACGGGCTCGCACCGCCCAGCCAGGCCGAGCTGCTGCGCACCGCGCTGGCCCGGCGCTGGCCGGCCGACCGGGTGGTGGCCGCGCTGGCCGCGCAGTCCGCCCGCCGGACACCCGGGACGGCGACATGAGGGAGCTGGGCGTCGGTCTGGTGAGCGTGGGCTGGATGGGCACGCTGCACAGCAAGGCCTACCGCGCGCTGCCGGTCACCTATCCGGAGCTGGGGATCCGCCCCCGGCTCGTGCACGCCGCCGACACCGCACCGCAGCGGGCCGAGTACGCCAGGGACGTGCTCGGCTACGCGCGGGCCGGCACCGACTGGCGCGCGGTGCTCACCGACCCCGAGGTGGACGTGGTGTCCATCTGCGCGCCGAACGCGCTGCACCGGGAGATCGCGCTGGCCGCCGCGGCGACGGGCACGCCGTTCTGGATCGAGAAGCCGGTCGGCCTGCGCGCCGAGGACACCGCCGCCATCGCGGCGGCAGCCCGGGAGGCCGGGGTGGTCACCTCGGTCGGCTTCAACTACCGCTACGCCCCGGCCGTGGCCCGCATCCGGGAGCTGGTGGGCGGCGGCGCGCTGGGCCGGATCACCAACGTGCGCTGCGTGTTCCTCAACGGCCAGGCCGCCGACCCGAAGGTGGCGCTGTCCTGGCGGTTCCAGCGCCGGCTCGGTGGCAGCGGGGTGCTCGGCGACCTGCTCAGCCACGTGGCGGACCTAGTCCGGTACGTGGTCGGCCCGGCCGGCGGGGACATCACCGCGGTCACGGCGGCCTCGGCGATCGTGCACCCGGAGCGGCCGGTGGTGGCCATGGGCAGCGGGACGCACTTCGCCACCGTGGACGGGGGGCCGCTCGGGCCGGTGGAGAACGAGGACTACGCCGCGGCGCTGGTCCGGTTCGCCGGCGGGGCGGTCGGCACGCTGGAGGTGTCCCGGGTGGTGGTCGGGCCCCGGTGCGCGCTGGTGCTGGAGGTGTTCGGTACCGAGGGCTCGGCGGTGTGGGACTTCGAGCGGATGAACGAGCTCCGGGTGGCCCGGGCGGGTACCGCCGGCTACACCACCGAGCTCGGCCACGCGGGCATGGGCGACTACAGCCACTTCCAGCCCGGACCGGGGGTGGCGATGGGTTACGACGACCTGAAGGTGATCGAGGCGGCCCGGTTCCTGGGCGCGGTGGACGGTGATCCGGGCGCCTGCCCGGCCACGGTGGTCGATGCGCTGGCCGCCGCGCGGGTGGTGCGGGCCGCCGAGCGCGCCTCGGCCTCCGGCGGGTGGGAACGGGTGGCGGACGAACCCGCCGACACCGACGACGGCAGCGACAACGGCAGCGACGACGGGGGCGCCGGCGACCGGCGAGGGCGGACGGAGGTGCGGGCATGACCGACGACACGGCACGGCTGGCCGACCGGGTGGTGCTGGTCAGCGGGGGCACCCAGGGCGTGGGAGCGGCGGTGGCCAGGGCGGCGGCCGCGGCGGGCGCGGCGGTCGCGGTCACCGGGCGGCGTCCGGAGGTGGGCGCCGCGCTGGTCGACGAGCTGCGGGCGGGCGGCGCGCACGCCTCCTACCAGCGCTGCGATGTGGCCGACGTGGCCGACGCCCGCGCCGCGGTACGCGCGGTGCTCGACGAGCACGGCCGGGTGGACTGCCTGGTGAACGCGGCCGGGCTGACCTCGCGCGGCTCGCTGCTGGACACCACGCCGGAGCTGTTCGACGAGCACATCGCGATCAACCTGCGCGGGCCGTTCTTCCTGATGCAGGCGGTGGTGGCCGACCTGGTGTCCCGGGGTGCGCCCGGCTCCATCGTCAACATCATCTCCTCCTCCGAGCTGGGCGGGCAGCCGTACCTGGCGCCCTACGTGGCGGCCAAGGCCGGGCTGGCCGGGCTGACCCGCAACGCGGCACACGCGCACCGGTGGGACCGGATCCGGATCAACGGGCTGGACATCGGCTGGACCGACACCGAGGGCGAGGACCTGAGCCAGCGCCGGTTCCACGACGCGGACGAGGGGTGGCGGGAGCGGGCCGGCAAGGCGCTGCCGATGGGACGGCTGGGCCGGGCGGAGGACGTCGCCGAGTTCGTCGTGTTCCTGCTGTCCGACCGCAGCGGGGTGGTGACGGGATCGATCCTCGATTGGGACCAGAACGTCCTGGGCGGCCTCGACTGACCCGATCGGCGGCTAAACCTGAAATGCCTGGTCCGACCGGGTGACACGACCCTGAATAACACCCTCCGTATGGGGGGTATTACTCTCAGCGTCGGCCGTACCAACCGCGTGCGGTTAGCCCTAGAGGAGGATTGCATCATGCAGCGTCGTCTGCGCATCACCCTGGCCATCACCGCCGCCGCCGGAGCTGCCCTGCTCGGCACCGGCACCGCGTACGCGAGCGGCCTGGACAGCATCTTCGGCGGTAGCGACAGCGACAGCGGCTACAGCTCGAGCAACGACAACTACTCCAGCGACTACAACAACGACTCCGACAGCTCGGACGCCGACGACAGCAGCTCGGACAGCGACTCCAGCGACTCGGACGACGCCTCCGAGGGCTCGCGGGACGCCAGCAGCAACGTCTCGGACGCCAAGGACTCGGCGACCGACTCCGCCTCGTCCTCCTCGGACGACAAGTCCTCCAGCGACGACAGCGGTCGCTGAGCGGGCTTCTGCCCCGGCAAGACCAGCAGTACCAGCTAGACGGAGCGCTCCCCCGCTCGACTTTCGCGGAACGCCGCCGGTTCACCCCAGCGAACCGGCGGCGTTTTGCCGTCCCGGGACCGTTTCCGGTTCGTCGTCTCGCGGACCCCGGGGGTGTCAGCCGTTCCCGGTGGCCTCGACCGGGGCGTCGACCCCGACCCGCTCCGGCGGGTGCACCAGGCGGTACTCGACCGGGTCGAGGCGCGCGGTGCGCTCGCCGTACTCCGACATGTAGCCGGGCCAGTTGGCCACGATCCGTCCCGACTCGTCGCGGTACCACGAGTCGCACCGGGTCCACGCGGTACCGGCGAACCGGGACTGCACGTTCCGGTCGCTGGCCGACTCCACCTCGGGCCGCACGTCGATGGCCGAGGCCCCGTGGGCACGCACCTCCTGCAACGCCTGGCGCAGGTAGCCGGCCTGGGCCTCCAGGTAGAAGATGATCGACCCGCCCGAGGTGTTGGTGTTCGGGCCGTACATCACGAACATCGACGGGAAGCCCGGCACGGTGATCCCCAGGTGCGCGTGCGCACCGCCGGACCAGGCGTCGGCCAGCGTCCGGCCACCGGCGCCGGTGATCTCCATCGGGAACATGAAGTCGTTCGTGCGGAACCCGGTGCCGTAGATGACGCAGTCCACCTCGTGGGTGCGCCCGTCGGTGGTGACCGGGCCGGACGGCGACATCCGCTCGATCGACCCGGTGACCAGCTCCACGTTGTCGCGTTGCAGGGCGGGCAGGTAGGCGGAGCTGAACAGCACCCGCTTGCAGCCGAAGGTGTAGTCCGGCCACGCCATGCGCCGCACCTCCGGGTCGCGCAGCTGCCAGCGCATGAACAGCCGGGAGCGCAACCGGCCGATCTGCCCGACGGTCGCCGGCATCCGGATGCACGCGGTCAGGAACTCCATGTACCGGTGCAGCAGCCGCCTGCGGACCCGCTGCACGGCGGGTACCCGCCGCAGCACCGTACGCACCGCCTTCGGGTACGCCCGGTTGCGGCGGGGCAGGAACCAGTTCGGCGAGCGCTGGAACAGGGTCAGCTTCGCGGCCTCGCGGGCCACCTCCGGGACGAACTGCACGGCGCTCGCCCCGGTGCCGATCACCGCGACCCGCTTGCCGCGCAGGTCGTAGTCGTGGTCCCAGCGCGCCGAGTGGAACGCGTGGCCGGTGAACTCGTCGAGGCCCTCCACCCGGGGCATGGCGGGCTGGTTGAGCTGCCCGGTGGCCAGCACGAGCGCGTCGGCCTCGTACTCGCTCCGGTTGCCGCCCGAGTCGCGGGCGCGCACCGTCCACCGGCAGCCCGCGCCGTCCCACTCGCAGGCGGTCACCTCCCGGTCCGAGACGACCAACGGGGTGATGCCGTACTCGTCGGCCACGCCGCGCAGGTAGGTGAGGATCTCGTCGCGCGGCGAGCACAGCCGCGTCCAGTTCCGCCGCTGCGCGAACGAGTACGAGTACAGGTGGCTCGGCACGTCGCAGGCCGCGCCCGGGTAGTCGTTGTAGTGCCAGGTGCCGCCCAGCTCCGGGGCGCTGTCCAGCAGCGTGACCTGGTCGAAGCCGTGCCGGCGCAGCTCGATCGCGGCGGCTATGCCACCGAACCCCGCTCCGACGATCACCACGCGCATTCCGGATTTCCTCCCACGCTTCTCGACTACCGGCCGGTAGTCTAGGGAACCTCGGACGCCCGGGTC
>DASXJJ010000139.1:0-11193 GCA_036497465.1 Pseudonocardia sp.
ACCGAACGGGCGCCGGCGCGGGAGGCCGCCAGCGCGAGCACCCCGGTCCCGGTGCCGATGTCCAGCACGTCCCGTCCCCGCGCATGGTCGCCGGCCCGCAGCACGTCGGCGAGGAGGGTGGAGTCCCGGTCGGCCCGGTACACCCCGGGTGGTCGCAGCAGCAGCACGTCCGGGCTTGCCCGGCCCGGGCCCGATCAAACGCGGTGCGGCGGACCCCGGGCAGTGGACCAGGTCACCGGGACCGATGGCGCCCGGGACCTTTGGACGGGCCGACACGGGGTATGCGTCCGGGTCGGCCCGAGGAACGCCCCCGGCTCAGACCACCGCACAGACCACCGCACATCACCGCACGACCACGACGGAGGCCACCTACGTTGCCCACCACCATGCCCACCACCATGCCCACCGCCACGAACACCGCGATCGTCCGCCAGCTGCGGGCGATGCTCCAGCTCACCCAGGCCGAGGCCCAGGTCGCCCGGTTGCGGACCGCGCAGGCGCGCACCGAGGCGGTCCGGCGGGAGCTCACCGAGAACGGCGACAACGCCGAGCGGCGCACGAGGCAGATCGCCGAGGCGCTGCGCGAGCTCGGGGGTGTGCCCGACGCGGTCACCCCGGTGGTCGGGCGGCTCACCGCGCTGGTCAAGAGCACCGTCGAGCAGGCGGGCCCGTTCGACGAGGCCCTGCTCGGCGACCTCGCGTTGGAGCAGCAGCTGCTCGGGCGCGCCCGCTACCTCAAGGCGCTGGCCGAGACGGCACGGCGGTCCGACGTACGCGCGCTGGCCGAGCGGCTGGAGAAGGCCCACTCCGCGACCGTGGAGTGGATCAGCACGGTACTGGCCGAGGACGCGCTCGGCGGGCCGGCGGCACTGCGCGCCACCCCGCTGCAGCGGATCACCGGCGGTGCCACCCGGGTACTCGGGCTGCCGATCCGCACCGCGCGCGAGGGCGTCAACCGCACCGTGCACGGGGTGCAGGACGCGGGCGAGCGGGCGCGCGACGCCGTCTCCGACCTCACCCACCGCGCCGGCCGGCTGGGCGGGGCGGCCCGTGAGGTCGCCTCCAGCGGCCGGGACGCGTCGCTGGAGCGCGCGGAGGCCGTGGCCCGTCGCGAGGGTGCGGGGCAGACGGCCGAGGCGCTGCACGACACGCGCCGCGAGCTGGGCACCCTGACCGAGGCCGAGCTGCCGATCAACGACTACGCGGCGCTCAACCAGCAGGACGCGATCAAGCGCATCAAGGAGCTGGACGACAGCTCGGACGTCCGGGCGATCATCAACTTCGAGGAGGCGCACGCGCAGCGGTCCAGCGTCGTCTCCGCCGCCCAGACGCGCGTCGCCACGCTGGCCAAGGACACCATCAGCTGATCCGCCGCGACCCGGTCGGGCCGGGCACCCTCGTGGGGGTCCGGCCCGACCGCCATGACACCGGGAGTCCCTACGATGAACACCGAGACCTTCCCCTTCCGGTTCAGCACCGCCTACCGGATCGCCGGCCTGCCGTTCGGAGTGACCCCGGGCCGCTGCCGGGTGGAGCTGGACGGTGGGACCCTGACCACACGGTTCGGCCCGTGGACCGTGCGTACCGAGGTGGCCAACGGACCCACCGGGCTGTGAGCTGGATTACACTCTCCCGCCATGGCGGCCGCCTCCACCACCGCGCCACCGGTCCGCTGGGGCCTGCCCCTGGCCGTGCTGATCGTCGGGATGTTCATGTCGGTGCTCGACGTGAGCATCGTGAACGTCGCCATCCCGACCATCCAGAAGGACTTCGGGGCCACCACCGACGACGTGCAGTGGGTGGCGACCGCGTACTCGCTGGCCCTCGGCGTCGTGGTGCCGTTGAGCGGGTGGCTCGGCGACCGGGTGGGGCTGGCGCGGGCCTACACCGTCTCGCTGCTCGGCTTCGCCGCCGGCTCGGCGCTGTGCGGGCTGGCGTGGGACCTGCACAGCCTGGTCGCGTTCCGGATCGTGCAGGCCATCCCGGGCGGGATCCTGCCGGTGGTCACGCTGTCGATGGTCTACCGCATCGTGCCGAAGGAGCGCATCGGGACGGCGATGGGCATGTACGGGCTGGGCATCGTGTTCGCCCCGGCGATCGGGCCGACCCTGGGCGGCTACCTGGTCGAGTACGTCGACTGGCGGCTGATCTTCTTCATCAACGTGCCGATCGGGCTGCTGGGCTGGGTGGCCGCGGTACTGGTGCTGCCCGGTTTCCCGCCCGGGCAGGCCGGCCGGTTCGACGTGTTCGGCTTCCTCACCATCGCCAGCGGCCTGTTCGCGCTGCTCCTGGCGCTGTCCGAGGGGTCGGACTGGGGCTGGGACTCCTACCGGATCCTGATGCTGTTCACCTACAGCGCGCTGAGCCTGGCGCTGTTCGTGGTCGTCGAGCTGCAGGTCGAGCAGCCACTGCTGGACGTCCGGGTGTTCCGGTACTGGCCGTTCACGAACTCGCTGCTGCTGATCGGAGTGCTGTCCGTCGGCCTGTTCGGCGTGCTGTTCTACATCCCGGTGCTGCTGCAGCAGGCGTGGCACCTCGGCGCCTTCGAGACCGGTCTGGTGCTGCTGCCGCAGGCACTGGTGATGGGCGTGCTGATGCCGATCGCCGGGCGCCTCTACGACCGGGTCGGTCCCCGGCTGCCGGCGGCCGTCGGGCTGGCGATCGTGGCCGCCGGCACGTACCTGCTGCACGACCTGACGATCAACACCTCCCGCCACCACATCATGGCGTTGCTGGCCTTCCGGGCCGCCGGCATGGGGCTGGCGATGATGCCGATCATGACCGGCGGGATCGCGGTGATCCCGACCGAGCTGGTCAGCCGGGCCAGCGCGCTCAACAACGTGGTGCAGCGGTCGGCGGCCGCGCTCGGGCTCGCGGTGCTGACCGCGATGCTGACCCGGCAGCAGGCGCAGCTGCTGGCCGACCGGGCGGCGCTGCCCGGGCACCCGGCGCTCCCCCCGGTCGGGCCGGCGGGCACGCCGCCGCTGGTGGGCCAGTACCTGCTCTACCAGGAGACCTCCACCCGGGTGTTCATCGCGGCCGTGGACAACGTCTTCCTGGTGACCGCCTGGCTGACCGTGATCGGCGTCGGGTTGGCGCTGCTGCTGCGGTCGAACGTCCGGCGGACGCCCGGGGCGGACACCGCCGGGCCGACCACCCCCGCGCGTCGGGCCGGCGCCGTGCCACCCGCCCCGGCCGGCTCCGCGCGGCGGCTCGCCCCGGTCGGCGCGGCGCCCCCGGCCGGTCCGCTGCCCCCGGTGCCGGACCTGCCGCCGGTGCCCGCGCCACCGAGGCCGGCGGAACGGGCGGTGCCGGAGCAACCGCGCGCACCGACCGGGCGGCGGCCGCGCGGCATCCGCCCGCCCCGGCTGCGCCGGTCCCGTCGTCGACGCGAGCTGATCTGACTGACCGGTTGGGGACCACGGCCGGAGATCACGGTCGCGCACACGATCGCAACACGCCGGCAACATCACCGGAAACCGGCTGCCGCCGCCCGGCTCTAGCCTCACAGGAACTCTCACGGCCGGCGGAGGCCGGGAACAGCGAGGTACAGCCACGTGACCGCGATCCGGAACGACGAGGCCCGCGCGGGAGTCCTGGAAGCCGTCCCGACCTTCGAGCCCCGGCTCGAGTTCCGCGTGGTGCACGGTTACCGGCGGGCGTTCCGGGTGGCCGGGGCCGGACCGGCGCTGGTGCTGCTGCACGGTATCGGTGACTCGTCGGCCACCTGGGAGGACGTGATCCCGGCGCTGGCCCGCAACCACCTGGTGATCGCCCCCGACCTGCTCGGCCACGGCCACTCCGACCGCCCCCGCGCGGACTACTCGGTGGCCGGCTACGCCAACGGGTTGCGCGACCTGCTCGGCGTGCTCGGGATATCCCGGGCCACGGTGGTCGGCCACTCGCTCGGCGGCGCGGTGGCCATGCAGTTCGCCTACCAGTTCCCGGAGCGCACCGAGCGGCTCGTGCTGGTCTGCCCCAGCGCCGGGGGCCCGGAGGTGACGGCCGTGCTGCGGCTGCTGAGCCTGCCCGGCGCGCAGGCGCTGCTGCACCTGCTGCGGCTGCCCACCGCCCGCTGGCAGGTGGGGCTGCTCGTCTCGGTGCTGCGGCGGATGAACACCGCCATCGGCCAGGACGCCCCGGACCTGCTGCGGATGGCCGACGAGATCCCCGATGCCACCGGCCGTGCCGCCTTCGCCCGCACCCTGCACTCGGTGGTCGACTGGCGCGGCCAGGTGATCAACCTGCTGGACCGGTGCTACCTCACCCGGGGCATGCCGACGCTGCTCGTCTGGGGCTCCCGGGACGCGGTGCTACCGGTCACCCAGGCCCACCGGGCGCACGCGGCGATGCCGGGCAGCGCGCTGGAGATCTTCCCCGGCGCCGGCCACTACCCGTTCCACACCGACCCCGTCCGGTTCGTCGCCGCCGTGGAGGGTTTCCTCGCCGGCACCCGCCCGGCCACCTGGAGCCTCGAGCAGTGGCGGCAGCTGCTGCGCACCGGACCCGTCGAGCCCGACGTGCCGGTCGAGCTGGGTCCGGCCGCGGAGCGCAACGCCACCTGAGTCACTCGAACCTCGATACAGCCGTCGCTCCCGGGTACCGACCGGTTCGCGTGCGGCCACGGGCCGTGCCGCGTCAGAAGGTTTCGAAGAGGATGTCGCGAGGATGTCGAGACCGGTCCGGCGGCTCCGTCCCAGGGGCAGATGCGCCCACCGGGCCGCACCGGAGCAAGGAGACCCGTCATGGCGAAGTACCTGCTTCTCAAGCACTACCGAGGCGGCCTCCCGGCCGTCAACGACGTGCCGATGGACCAGTGGAGCCCGGAGGAGGTCGAGGACCACGTGCGGTACATGAACGACTTCGCCACCCGGCTCGAGGACACCGGTGAGTTCGTCGACAGCCAGGCGCTCTCGCCCAAGGGCACGTTCGTCCGGTACGACGGGGAGGGCCGGCCGCCGGTCACCGACGGGCCCTTCGCGGAGACCAAGGACCTGATCGCCGGCTGGATGGTGATCGACGTCGACACCTACGAGCGCGCGCTCGCGCTCGCCGGCGAGTTGTCGGCCGCCCCCGGAGCCGGCGGCAAGCCGATCCACGAGTGGCTCGAGGTGCGCCCGTTCCTGGGCGCACCGCCGGCGGTCACCGAGTGACCGGACCGGCCAGGTCAGGTCAGATGGCGGATCAGGTGCTGGACGAACCGCTGCTGCGGGAGCTGACTCCCGCGGTGATCGGCGTCCTCGTGCGTCGCGGAGTGGACTTCGCGACGGCCGAGGACGCCGTGCAGGAAGCACTCATCCAGGCCGCGCTGACCTGGCCGGACCGGCAGCCCGCCGACCCGAAGGGCTGGCTGGTCACGGTGGCCTGGCGGAAGTTCCTCGACGTCCACCGCTCCGAGGCCTCGCGTCGCGACCGGGAGCAGCGGGTCGAGACCGAGCCGCCACCCGGACCGGCCGAGAGCGCGGACGACACGTTGCGGCTGTTCTTCCTGTGCGCCCATCCGTCGCTGACCCCGGCGTCCGGGGTGGCCCTCACGCTGCGCGCCGTCGGGGGCCTGACCACCCGGCAGATCGCCCAGGCCTACCTCGTGCCGGAGGCGACGATGGCGCAGCGGATCAGCCGGGCCAAACGCACGGTCGCCGACGTGCGATTCTCCGAGCCCGGCGACCTGCCGACCGTGCTCCGGGTCCTCTACCTGGTCTTCAACGAGGGCTACACCGGCGACGTCGACCTGGCGGCCGAGGCGATCCGGCTCACCCGGCAGTTGGCGTCGATGACCGACGACGAGGAGACCGCGGGGCTGCTGGCGTTGATGCTGCTGCACCACGCCCGGCGACCGGCGCGGACCCGGGGGGACGGCAGCCTGGTCCCCCTGGCCGAGCAGGACCGCTCCCGCTGGGACACCTCGCTCATCGCCGAGGGGGTCGCGGTCCTGCAGACGGCCTTGGGCCGCGACCGGCTCGGCGAGTTCCAGGCCCAGGCCGCCATCGCCGCCCTGCACGCCGACGCGCCGCGCGCCGAGGAGACCGACTGGGTGCAGATCGTCGGCTGGTACGACGAGCTGCTCGGGCTCACCGGGAGCCCGATCGCGGCGCTCAACCGTGCCGTCGCGGTCGGCGAGGCCGATGGCGCGAGAGCCGGCCTCGCGGCCCTGGCAGGAGTGGACCCCGGCCTGCCCCGGCACACCGCGGCCTCGGCGTACCTCCACGAGAAGGCGGGCGACCTGCCGACCGCGGCACGGTTGTACGCCGACGCCGCCCGGTCCGCCCCCAACCTCGCCGAACGTCACCACCTCGCCCGGCAGGCAGCGCGGATCAGTCAGGCGCTGCGTGGGTGAGCCCGCGGTTGCCCGGTGCCGCGGTCAGGCCGCGGTGAGATCCACGTCGCCCACCACCGGGCGCCCCAGGAGGGTGCGCAGGCCGAGCGCCGTCCGGGATCCCGCGTTGACGGCCGGACCGAGGCCGGCGAGCAGCCCGTGGCTGACCTTGCGGCCGGTCGGGCGGGGCTGGTAGGCGACCTGCTTGTTGTCGGTGGTGATCGTGGTGAGCCGGATGCCGGTCAGCCCGGTCGCGTCGAACACCGTCCTGGCGACCAGCCCGTAGCCGGGCATCTCCGGGGTGAACCGGCCGCTGGACCCGAACGTGAAGTTGCCCAGCGAGAACAGCACGGGCATCCCGTCGACGATCTCGACCGGCTGCGCCACATGCGAGCCCGCCCCGATCACCGCGTCGTACCCGGCGGCGGCGAACTCCGCGGCCTGCCGGCGCTGGGTGTTGCTCACCGGGGTGTAGGTGCTGCCCCAGTGCACGAACGCGACGGTCCAGCGGGCGCCGGCCTCGTCGGCCAGTGCCTTCTGGTGGGCGATCGTCTCCTCGGACAGCACGATGGTCCCCGGGCTGTCGGCCTCGGCGAACTGGCCGTGCTTCCACCGCTTGCCGATGCCGGTCACCGCCACCGTGCCGAACGGGGTCGGGACGAGCAGCGGCGCGGCGGCCTCGGCCTCGTTCATGCCGGCACCGAACGGGCGGACCCCGGCCCGGGTGAGGTGCTCGACGGTGTCGGCCAGCCCCTCGGGTCCCCGGTCGAACGCGTGGTTGTTGGACAGGCTCATGGCGTCGAACCCGACCTCGGCGAGCGCCGCCGCCGAGTCGGGGTCGGCGTTGTAGCTCCACCGCCGGTCCGGATGGATCTTCTCGGTGAGCCGGGTCACCGGCCCTTCGGCGTTGCCGATCAGGTAGTCGCCGGCCATCAGCGGCCGTAGGTACCGGAACGGCCAGTCGTAGCCGTGCCGGACCAGGTGCGGCTGCGCCTTGTCCGCCAGCAGCACGTCGCCCACCCAGACGATCTCGAACCGGTCGGGGTCGCTTCGGTGGGCCCGAGGGCCGCTCGTCTCCGTCAGCACGGCGCCAGTCCTATCGGTTGCGGCTCGTGCACGGTCGGCCGGGGGTACCCGCACGGCGAACAATCAGGCCGCAAACCGCAACGCGGCGTTCTCGGAGCGCCGCCCGGTGATGTTCAGTGGGAGGTCGCGGCCGCCGAGGAAGGGTGAACCACGATGAGGACATCACACGCAGGACCTCGGCGGCTCACGGCGGTGCGGGACGACTCGCCCGGCTTCTGCGACATCCCCACCGTGTCGGAGCTCGAGGAGCGGCTGGACGCGCTCCTCGCCCTGCGCAGGGAGCTGGACCTCGCTCCCGGGGCGGCCGCCGACCTGCTCGCCGTGCTCACCGGCGGCGGACCCAGGCCCGACGGGAGGGCAGGTTCCCGATCCGGGCACCTGCCGACCCGACGGCCTGGTGCCCGACCTCAGTAGTTGGCGCCGGTCCCGCCGGTGCCGCCACCGCCGCCGGTGGCGTTGCACTGCGACACCCCGTCGCCCTGGCCCAGGATGCCCAGCGACAGCCCCAGGGGCAGCACGCAGTTCACCTTGGTCTCGCCGCCGTTGCCGCCGGGTCCGCCCGACGTGTTGTGCTCGCCGTCGCCACCGCCCGCGAATGCCGCGCCTGTGAACAGCGCCGACCCCGTGGTGCCCAGCACGACCGCGACCGTCGCAAGCGTCGCCTTCCGGCTGATCTTTCCGCTCACAAGTCACCTCCCGTATCGCTCGTAACGCCAGCCTCTTCAGTACCGGCGCGCTAGCTGTAACGGACGAGATGCCCCCCGGCTCGCATCGACGGGCACACGTTCATCCATCGGTCCCCGCCAACCACTCTTCGGTGGGTCACCCCCACCCTGAGCACCCGCCGACGGCGAGCCCGCGCGACGCGTGCGAGGGCGAGACGGCACGGGCCGGTTTGGATGGGGGCGCACCGGGAACCCGATTCCCCATGGCGATGACGCCGAAGAGACCTCGTGGGGCTGACATGCTTGCCGGGACCACGGACAATCCGTCCGTCGGGCGGACGCACTACTCCACCGTCGACGTCGACGAGGCGCTCGCGTTCATGTGGCGGCGGTACTTCCGGTGCCGCCCGGCGGTGTCGCGCCGCGACCGGAGCTTCCGGATGAGCGTCGCCGGCCACAGCGCCGGCCCGATCCGGCTGGACCACATCCGGTTCCCGATGGGGCTCATGGCGCACTGCCACCCACCGGGCCGGCTGGTCTTCGTGGTCGTCGGCGACGGCACGGTCGAGGTCAGCACCCCGCGTGAGCGGATGCGGGCGGCCCGGGGTGACGCCTACCTGTACCCGGTCGGCCGGAAGCTCTCCGTCGGCTGGGACCGCATCGACGCGCGGGTGCTCGACCTGCCGCTGGACCCGGTGGCCGAGGTCGCCGCCGGCCGGACCGGCATGGCCCGGGGCGCGCTGCGGTTCGAGTCGATGACCCCGGTGTCCTCGGCGATGAACCGCTTCTGGCGGTCCACCATCGGCATGGTCGGGCGGGAACTGGCCGCGCCCGACTCGGCGCTGGCCGAACCGCTGATCCAGAGCCACACCGTGACGCTGCTCGCCTCCGCCGCCCTGGGCACCTTCCCCAACACCGCCATGCACCCGACCATCCACGGGCCGGGCTTCGTCGCCCCCGCGGCGGTCCGCCGGGCGATCGCGTTCATCGACGACAACGCCAGGCGACCGCTCACCGTGAGCGACGTCGCCGCCGCGGCGGGCATCAGTGCCCGAGCCCTGCAGCAGGCGTTCCGGCGCAGTCACGGCACCACCCCGACCGCGTACCTGAGGCGGGTGCGGCTGGAGCGCGCGCACCACGACCTGCTGGCCGCCGACCCCACCGAGGGCGACACCGTCGCCGACATCGCCCGCCGCTGGGGGTTCCTCAACCAGGGCCGGTTCACCGGCGAGTACCGCCGCGCCTACGGGCGCTCACCCGTCGAGACGCTGCACGGATGACGCCCCGGGGTGGGGTCCACCCCTCCCGGCCGTAGGGCTTCCACCAGCGAGAACGGGGGAGCACCCCCGTGTCCCGAGGCGTTCCGACGCCTACCGTCGCAGGCCACACCTCGACGGACGCCCTCGGAGGCACCCGATGACCGAACCCGCCCGACCGGACCCCGGCACCGCCCTCGACCCGGTCGCCCGCCGCCGGCACACCCGGCGCCTGGTGCTGATCTCGGCCTCCACGTACGTCCTCATCGCCGTGCTCCACATCGCCGACCAGCGGCGTGTGACCGGGCACACCGACCCCACCGACCTGGTGGTCCGGCTGGGGATCACCGGTGCGGCGATGGTGCTGGCCACCCTCGGCATGCTCGAGCTGCGCCGCCGAGGGGTGAGCTGGCTGCAGCCACCACCGGACCTGCGGATGAGCACGGCGGAGCGGCGAGCGGCGTCCCGCGCGCTGCGCCCCGGAGGGACGGTGACGCCCGAGCACCGGGACAGCACCCTCGAGGTGGCCCGCTACCTCGGGCGCTACCGCTGGGCGCCGTGGTTCTTCCTGGCGCTGTCCGGGCTGAGCGGGTGGCTGACGGTCACCGAGCCCTCCCCGGACCGCTGGTGGTACGTGCTCTCCACGCCGCTGTTCCTGGGGATGGCCGGCTACTACGTCTACGCCCTGCGCAAGGCCCGCGCGATCGTCGACGAAGGCTGACGCAGGGGCCGAGGTCGTCCGTCGCGCCCGCTCGCGGTGGGGCGGACGAGCACCGCCTCGGTTGCTTTCGTTCCGGTCCGGTGCTCGCTACCGTGGGCGGTCGGCCGCATCGACGATGACGGCAAGCTGACCACCCTTGGGGCGTGCCGATGGCAGTGGGTCCGACCCCCGGCGCCCGCGTCACCCGAACCGACTTCGCCACCAGCGACGTCGAGGCGGCACACGGATTCCTCAACCACGCCTACGTCCGCCACCGGAACCAACCCCGAACCGGCGACCACCCCTTCCGCCGCCTCGAGGTCACCGGCCGCGCCGCCGGCGCCATCCGCATCGACCAGGTCCGCTACTCCCAGGGCACCACCGTCACCTGCGAGCCCTACAACCACCTCATGTTCGTCATCATCACCCACGGCACCATGAACATCACCGCCGGCCGCGAACACGCCAACTTCGGCCGAGGCGGCGCCTTCCTGCACCCCGTAGGCAGCGAGTTCACCGTCAGCTGGGACAACTTCGACATCCACCTGCTCGACCTCACCCTGCGCCAGGTCGCCGACGTCGCCGCCACCCAGTCCGGCATCGACCCCCACGACCTGCGCTTCGAATCCATGACCCCCGTCTCCCCCGCCATGACCCGCTTCTGGCGCGCCACCGTCGGCATGGTCAACCGCGAACTCGCCGCCCCCGACTCCGCACTGGCCCAACCCCTCATCCAGGCCCACACCCTCACCATGCTCGCCGCCGCCGCCCTCGGCGCCTTCCCCAACACCGCCATGACCGCCACCCACACCCCCACCCCCGGCCAGGTCGCCCCCGCCGCCCTCCGCCGCGCCACCGCCTACATCGACACCTCCGCCGACCAACCCCTGACCCTCGCCGACATCGCCGCCGCCGCCGGCACCAGCGCCCGCGCCCTGCAACACGCCTTCCAACGCCACTACGACCTCACCCCCACCGCCTACCTCCGCCGCGTCCGCCTCGAACGCGCCCACCACGAACTCCAAGCCGCCGACCCCACCCGAGGCGACACCGTCGCCGCCGTCGCCAGCCGCTGGGGATTCATCAACCAGGGCCGCTTCGCCACCGACTACCGCCGCGCCTACGGCCAACCCCCCAGCCACACCCTCCGCGCCTGACCCACCCGCCACG
>DASXJJ010000140.1:0-21787 GCA_036497465.1 Pseudonocardia sp.
CCGACCGTGCGGGTGGTCGGCCGGCTGCGCAGCCAGACCGTCACCCGGCACGTCGCGGTGCTGTCCGTCGGGCTGATGGACGGGCTGCGCATCCCCGAGGTGGACGACCCGTGGATGCAGCGCAGCGACCGGCTGCCGTTCCCGGTGGAGTGGTCGGCCCGGATGTACATCCGCCGCCCCGAAGAGGTCACCGGTGAGCTCCAACGGCAGATGGGCAAGGTGCGCAGCCAGATCCGGCACTACACCCACGACCACGACCTGGACCCGCCGATGTCGCTGGCCCGGCAGGCCGACCGGGTGCTGGAGATCGAGGACGAGCTGTCCAGCGGGCTGACCCAGACCAACACCCGGCTCTACGGCTGGTGGCGGATCGCGGTGTCCGGCCGGGACGAGTCGGAGGCGGTCTCCCGCGCGCAGCAGGTGCTGGAGGTCTACCGGCCGAAGGTGGCCATCGAGCATCCCGAGGCGCAGTACCGCTACGCGCGGGAGTTCATCCCCGGCGAGCCGCTGGCCTCGAGCGCCTACCGCAGGCGGGGCTCGGTGAGCTGGGCCGCCGCCGGGGTGCCCGCCGCCACCGCGTCGGTGGGCGACCGGCGCGGCATCATGCTCGGCGAGACCTGCACGGCCACCCGCCGCCCGGTGGCGTGGGACCCGTGGCTGGCCCAGGAGGTGCGCAGGGCGTCCGGGCTGACCGCCGTGGTCGGCGGGCTGGGCTCCGGGAAGTCGTTCCTCACCGGGCTGATCGTGTACAAGTCGCTGCGCGCCGGGGCGCAGTGGACGGTGCTGGACCCGTCGGGCCCGCTGGCCGAGCTGACCCGGCTGCCCGAGCTCGCGCCGTTCTCCCGGCACATCAACCTGCTGCGCGCCGACCCGGGCATCCTCAACCCGTACCGGGTGGTGGCCGAGCCGAAGGTCGAGCACTTCTACGAGGACGAGGACGGCGAGAAGGCCTGGCGCCGCGAGCGGTCGCTGGCCGCGGCGACCCGCAGGCGGCTGGTGCTCGACGTGCTGACCGGCCTGCTGCCCTTCGACGTGTCGCGGCTGCCGCACACCCGGATCGTGCTGCTGCGCGCGGTGCGGGAGGTCGGCGGCTCCCCGGACCGCAACCCGGCCGAGGTGATCGACGCGCTGCGCCGGCACGCCAGGGACGGCGAGGACCACGCCGGGGTGGTGGCCGACTTCCTGGCCGAGCGCCGCGAGCTGCCGCAGGCCGCGCTGCTGTTCCCGGACGAGACCCGGGACGACCCGTGGCAGGCCGACCGGGACTACCGGCTGACCGTGCTGACCATGCAGGGCATGACGCTGCCCCGGCCGGGCAGCCCGCGTGAGGAGTGGACCGACAACGAGTCGCTGGCCGTGGAGCTGCTGAACCTGGCCTCCTGGCTGACCCAGCGGACGATCTACGACGCCAACCGGAACCTGCGCAAGGGCGTCGCGCTGGACGAGTCGCACTTCCTGTCCCAGGTGCCCACCGGCAAGGTGCTGATCGACCGGCTGGCCCGCGACTCCCGGAAGTTCAACGTCCGCGCGCTGTTCGCCTCCCAGCTGGCCGGCGACCTGCTGCGGGTGTCCGGGTTCGCCTCGCTGGTCAACGCGGTGTTCGTGGGCCGCACCGACGACGCCGAGGCGCAGGCGGACGCGCTGCGGCTGCTGCGGGTGCCGACCGGGGTGGGCTACGAGCAGATGCTCGGCACGCTCTCCCCGCGCCCCCGGCACGACGACCGGCCGGACGACACGCCGCGCCAGTTCGTGTTCGCCGACGGGCACGGCGGGGTGGAGAAGATCCGCATCGACATGGAGGCGCCGCACCTGGCCCACCTGGCCGAGGCGCTGGACACCAACCCGGACGCCGCTCGGGTGAACGCCCCGAACGTCCCGTCGCCCGCGGTGGGCCGGTCCGGCGAGCAGGCGTTGCCCGGAGGCTCCGGGCCGGCCGCGGTGCGCGGCGGGAACGGGGCCGCCGGCGAGGTGACGGCCGGCGCGCCGAGGGCCACCCGGTCGCTGGAGAGCGGCCGCGTTCCGGTGCCGCCGCCGGGGGGTTCCGGCCGGGTGGCCGACGACGAGGAGATCGACCTGCTGGACGACCTCGACGAGCTCGATCATCCTCAGGAGCGGGTGCGGTGAGACCTCCGCTCCGGATCGGTCGGGGTTGGGCGTGACCGCCGTCCTCGTCATCGTCGGCCTGGCGCTGGTCGCGGGCCTTCGTCGGGGCTCGCGTGGTGCTCGTGAGGTTAACGGTTCTGTTGTGACCCGTCGGGCAGGCACGCGGTGGCGCCGGCGGACCGTTCGGGTGACGGTGGTGGCCGCCCTGGTCGCCGGCTCAGCGCTGATCGGGACGCCGGCCTTCGCCGCTCCGTTCGACTGCAAGGAGGCCCCCGAGCCGGACCGCCCGGGCTCCGGGCTGGTCGGCTCGCTCGACCCGGCCCCGCTCGGGCTGGGCGCGCCGAACAGCGTCTACGCCGAGTCCGGCTACGCCGGCCTGGTCTGGCACACCTACGACCTGGGCTGCGGCGGCTCGGTCACCGACCCGTCGGTGACCACCGACACCTGGCTGGGCAACCAGACCTTCAACCTGGCCAAGTTCGCCGTCGGCGGGGTCAACTGGGCGCACTACCTGCTGGCCAGGGGCGGCGACGTGCTCACCCCGCTGGACTCGGTGATCGCGCGGGGCACCCAGGCCATGTACGACGGCGTGTTCCGCACCTTCATCGGCCCGGTCCTGCTGATCCTGGCCGTGCTGCTGCTGGCGCTCGCCTTCCGGGGTGACCTGGCCAGGCAGGCCCACCGGGCCGGGTTCGCCGTGCTGGCGCTGCTGATCGGCTCGGCGGCCTACCTGGCCCCGGTGAACTGGGCGAAGGCCGGCGACGGGCTGCTGCTCGACGGCGTCACGCAGATGCAGCAGGGGTTCCTGAACGCGCTGGGCCAGGGCGACGTGAACACCCTGCCCACGGTGCTCACCGACCGGGTGCTCTACGACAACTGGCTGCGCGGCGAGTTCGGCTCGCCGACCGACGCCAAGGCGACCGAGCTGGGCCGCGACCTGCTGCACGCGCAGGCCTTCACCAAGGTGGAGCTGGCCGAGGGCAAGACCCAGCAGGCCGACGTGGATGCCAAGAAGCAGGCCTTCGCCGACGTCGCCGGCAAGATGGGCGACCGCTACCCCTACTTCCAGGGCAAGTCCGGCAGCCGCATCGGGGTGGGCGTGCTGGCCGTCATCCAGGCGACCTGCGTGGCGCTGTTCCAGCTGCTGTCCAAGGTGCTGGTGCTGGTGGCCATGCTGCTGCTGCGGCTGATCGTGATGTGCCTGCCGGCCATCGCGGTCCTGGGTGTGCTGCGCCCGGAGGTGCTGCCCACGGTGGCCAAGGTCGCCGGGTCCGCGCTGGTCAACACGCTGCTGGTGGGAGCGCTGGCCGGGTTGCACGCGCTGCTGGTGGTGTCCCTGTTCAAGCCGGACAGCGGCGTCGACCTGTGGCTGGCGCTGCTGGTCACCGGGGTGAGCACGGTGGTGCTGTGGGCGGTGGCCCGGCCGTTCCGGCGGCTGGTGTCCATGGTCGCGCTGACCCGCGAGCAGTTCGGCGGCGTGGTCCCGGGTGCCGGCGACGGCCCGATGGGTCGGATGTGGCAGCGGATGCGCGGTACCGAGCGCGACCAGCGCCAGCAGCGCTGGTGGGACGAGCGGCGCTCCGAGGCCGAGGAGGCCCCACAGCAGGGCGTGCGCCGGCCGGAGTCGGTGCAGGCCACCGCGACGGTGGTCGGCGATCAGCGCTACGCCGGTGGTTGGCGGCCCGCGCGGCGCACCGAGGTCGACGCGCCGGGCTCGACCGCGGTGGGCACCACGGCCACCCGGCGCGCGCTCGCCGGCGGTCCCGGCGGGCTGGGTGCCGTCGGCAACCCCTTCCCGCGCGGCGCGGAGCCCGGCGAGGTGGACGAGCGGGTGATCTACCGCAGGCCGGACGCGGTGCCCGAGCAGCCCCGCCGCGAGCCGGTCGCGCCCGAGCTGGTCGACGGCGTGCCGGTGTACCGCATCTACCGCCCGCGCCCGGTGCAGCCGATCCACCCCTACGGCGGCGGCCGTGACTAGTCGTCCGAGCAGCGCGGGAGTGCGACATGCCGATTAGGTCGCCCAAGGGACGCGGTGCGGCGTACCGGCCGCTGTGGCAGTGGCCGCTGCGCTCGCCGGCCCGGCTGGTCGGCTGCCTGGTCGTGTTCGTGCTGCTCGGCCTGACCGTCAACTCCGCGCTGGGCGGGCTGCACCTCGGCGGCCACCAGACCGGGATCTTCGCCTCCCCGACCCCGGCCGCCCCCGGGGCGCGGCCCGCGCCGGCCCCCGCCGCCCCGCCGGCGCCCACCCGGCTGCCCCCGGTGCCCGAGCTCACCCCGAAGGCGCTGCCACCGGCCGACGCGCCGAAGGCCGCGATGACCGTCGCCACCCGGTGGACCCAGGCCTGGGCGCACCACCCGGCCGGCACCACCACGCCGGGCTGGGTGAACGGGCTGCGCGCGTACACCACCGACGAGTACCTCGGCGTGCTGGCCACGGTCGACCCGACGAACATCCCGGCCACCCGGGTGACCGGGGCGGCGCGCGCGGTGCTGGTCTCGCCGCGCTCGGTGCGGGTGGAGATCCCCACCGACGCCGTCGACCTGGTCGTCCTGGTGGTGTACACCGGCACCGAATGGCGGGTGGCCGGCTACGACCGGGCCGGCGCCGGCCCGGACGCGGGCGACGGCCCGCCGGGCGCCCCGGGTCGATGACCCACCCGCTGCGCCGGCTCCGGGCGCTGCGGCTGTTCCTGCCCCTGGTCGTGATCGGTACGGCCCTGGCGCTGTTCCTCGGTGTCGGGCTGATCATCGGGGTCGGTGGGGGTGGCGGCCGGGGCTTCGACGGGCCGTGCGACGCCAGCCTCGGCCCGCTCTCGTCCACCGCGGGCGGGGCGTCACCGCGCTCCGTGCGCAACGCCGGGCAGCTCAGCGAGGAGCAGCGGCAGAACGCGGCGTTGATCATCTCGGTGGCCAAGGGGATGGGCCTGCCGCCCAGGGCCTGGCTGGTCGCGCTGGCCACCGCGATGCAGGAGTCCGGCCTGCGCAACCTGGACTACGGCGACCGCGACTCGCTGGGCCTGTTCCAGCAGCGGCCCTCCCAGGGCTGGGGCAGCGCGGCCGAGGTCACCGACCCGATCCACGCCACCACGACGTTCCTCGACCACCTTCGGCAGATACCCGGCTGGCAGCAGCTTCCGGTCACCGACGCCGCACAGGTGGTGCAGCGGTCGGCCTTCCCGGACGCCTACTCGCGGTGGGAGGGCCTGGCCGCGCAGCTGGTGCAGATGCTCTCCGACGTGACCGATCCCACCGGCTGCGGGCTCGGCGCGGTGGACCTGCCGCGGAACGTGGTGCGGACGGCGATCTCGTTCGCCACCGACGCGGTGGGCAAGCCGTACGTGTGGGGCGCGACCGGTCCCAACTCCTACGACTGCTCGGGGCTGATGATGCGGGCCTACCAGTCGGCCGGGATCTTCCTGCCCCGGGTGTCCCGCGAGCAGTACCGGGCCGGCGGGCACCTGCCGGTGGCCCAGGCGCAGCCCGGTGACCTGCTGTTCCTGGCCACCGACCGGAGCGACCCCTCGACGATCCACCACGTGATGCTCTACCTCGGCGGCGGCATGCTGGCCGAGGCGCCCTACACCGGGGTCCCGGTGCGCATCCGCACGGTGGACTGGGGGAACCCGGAGCTGGTGCCGCTGGCCACCCGGCCGGGCACCGCCCCGAACCCGGCCTGACCGCCCGGCTCCCCGGCCGGCCGCGGAAATTCGCCCCCGGTGCGGGAACACCCGCCGCGGGCCGTACGTTGACCCCGTCAGCAGGGTTGAGTGGGATAGGCTCAAGAAGTGAGTTGACGATCTCCGTCGGCTCGCGCAGACTTGAGCCGGAGCAACTCAAGCAGGACAGGTTAGACCAGGTAAACGCTGAGAGGACAAGCAACCATGGCTCGTGCGGTCGGAATCGACCTCGGGACCACCAACTCCGTCGTCTCCGTCCTCGAGGGCGGCGAGCCGACGGTCATCGCGAACTCCGAGGGTTCCCGGACCACCCCGTCGGTGGTGGCCTTCGCGCGCAACGGCGAGGTACTCACCGGCCAGTCGGCCAAGAACCAGGCGGTCACCAACTCGGACCGCACGTTCCGCTCGGTGAAGCGGCACATCGGTGGCGACTGGAAGACCCCGGACATCGACGGCAAGACCTACACCGCCCAGGAGATCAGCGCCCGCGTGCTGCAGAAGCTCAAGCGGGACGCGGAGTCCTACCTGGGTGAGGACATCACCGACGCGGTCATCACCGTGCCGGCGTACTTCGAGGACGCCCAGCGGCAGGCCACCAAGGAGGCCGGGCAGATCGCCGGGCTGAACGTGCTGCGGATCGTGAACGAGCCCACCGCGGCCGCCCTGGCCTACGGGCTGGACAAGGGCGAGAAGGAGCAGACCATCCTGGTGTTCGACCTCGGTGGTGGCACGTTCGACGTGTCCCTGCTTGAGATCGGCGAGGGCGTGGTCGAGGTCAAGGCGACCAACGGCGACAACCACCTCGGTGGCGACGACTGGGACGAGCGCATCGTCACCTGGCTGGTCGACAAGTTCAAGAGCAGCCAGGGCATCGACCTCACCAAGGACAAGATGGCGATGCAGCGGCTGCGGGAGGCCGCCGAGAAGGCGAAGATCGAGCTGTCCAGCAGCTCCAGCGCCACGATCAACCTGCCGTACATCACGGTCGACTCGGACAAGAACCCGCTGTTCCTGGACGAGACGCTGTCCCGCGCGGAGTTCCAGCGGATCACCTCCGACCTGCTGGACCGCACCCGCGCGCCGTTCAACCAGGTGATCAAGGACGCCGGCATCTCGGTCAGCCAGATCGACCACGTGGTGCTGGTCGGCGGTTCCACCCGGATGCCCGCGGTGACCGAGCTGGTCAAGGAGCTGACCGGGGGACAGGAGCCGAACAAGGGCGTCAACCCGGACGAGGTCGTCGCGGTCGGCGCCGCCCTGCAGGCGGGCGTGCTGCGCGGCGAGGTCAAGGACGTGCTGCTGCTCGACGTCACCCCGCTGTCCCTGGGCATCGAGACCAAGGGCGGCGTGATGACCAAGCTGATCGAGCGCAACACCACGATCCCGACCAAGCGCTCGGAGATCTTCACCACGGCCGATGACAACCAGCCGTCGGTGCAGATCCAGGTGTTCCAGGGTGAGCGGGAGATCGCGGCCTACAACAAGAAGCTCGGCATGTTCGAGCTGACCGGGCTGCCGCCCGCACCGCGTGGCGTGCCGCAGATCGAGGTGTCCTTCGACATCGACGCGAACGGCATCGTGAACGTGTCCGCCAAGGACATGGGCACCGGCAAGAGCCAGGCCATGACGATCACCGGTGGATCCGCCCTGGGTAAGGACGAGATCGACCGGATGATGCAGGAGGCCGAGACCCACGCCGACGAGGACAAGAAGCGCCGCGAGGACGCCGAGGTCCGCAACCAGGCCGAGACGCTCGTCTACCAGACGGAGAAGTTCGTCAAGGACAACGACGAGAAGCTCCCGGCCGACGTCAAGGACTCGGTCAACGGCGCGCTCGGCGAGGCCCAGGAGGCCCTGAAGGGCACCGACACCGACGCCATCAAGGCGGCCATGGAGAAGCTGGGCACCGAGTCGCAGAAGCTCGGCTCGGCCCTCTACGGGCAGGGTGCCGAGGGCGACGCGGGGGCGGCTGCCGGTGCGGCCGGCGGTGCCGACGCGGGTGCCGGCCAGGGCGGTGCCGACGACGTGGTGGACGCCGAAATCGTGGATGAGGACGACAAGGACAAGAAGTGAGTGAACGAAACGACGAGCAGGAGCCCGTCGTGGTCCGTGACCGGCGGCGGATCGACCCGCTGACCGGCGAGGTCCGGGGCCCGGGTGGCGCGCAGGCGTCGCCCGGGGCCGGCTCCGCCGATCCGGCGCCCGCCGCCGGGGGCACGGCGCCGGACGGCGAGCCCGACCCGGCGGACGCCAAGCTCGCGGACCTGACCGCGCAGCTGGACGAGCGCACCGCCGACCTGCAGCGGGTGTCCGCCGAGTACGCCAACTACCGGCGGCGCACCGACCGCGACCGGGAGGCGAACCTCGTGGCGGCCAGGGCCAAGCTGGTCGGCGACCTGCTGCCGGTACTGGACGACCTGGACCGCGCGGCCACGCACGGCGACCTGACCGGCGCGTTCAAGGCGGTCGGCGACAAGCTGGTGAGCGTGCTCGCCAGCTCCGGGCTGGCGTCGTTCGGCGCCGAGGGCGACCCGTTCGACCCGGCGGTGCACGAGGCGGTGCAGCACACCACCTCCCCGGACGTCGGCGGCCCGACCGTGAGCATCGTCATGCGGCAGGGCTACAAGATGGGTGACCGGGTGCTGCGCCCGGCCATGGTCGCGGTCACCGACCGTGACCCGTCGGCCGGTCCGCCGGCCGGCGAGGCACCGCCCGGGCCGCCGGGGTCCGGGGCCGAGGGCCACGGGCCCGGGCCGGGCGACGGAGCAGCAGACGAACGCGGCGAGTGAGAGGGAAGGGGGCGTCCGGTGAACGAGCGCGACTGGATCGAGAAGGATTTCTACGCGGAGCTGGACGTCTCCTCCACCGCCGGTGCGGATGAGATCAAGAAGGCGTACCGGAAGCTGGCCAGGGAGAACCACCCGGACAAGAAGCCAGGCGACGCCAAGGCCGAGGCCCGGTTCAAGGCGGTCGGCGAGGCGTACGGGGTGCTGTCCGACCCGGAGAAGCGGCGGCAGTACGACGAGACCAGGGAGCTGTTCGCGCACGGTGGCGCCCGGATGGGCGGCTTCGGCGCGGGAGCCGGCGGCGGCGGGTACGGCGGAGCCGGCGGCTTCGGCACCGGCGCGAGCAGCGGGAACATCAACCTGGACGACCTGCTCGGTGGCGCGGCCGGCGGCGCCGGCCGGGGCGCCAGTGGCGGCTTCGGCGACCTGTTCGGCGGGCTGTTCGGCAACGGCGGAGGCTCCGGCCGGCCGTCCACGTCCTCCCGCAGAGGTGCCGACGTGGAGAGCGAGATCCGGATCGATTTCGCCGACGCGGTGCGCGGAGCCACGGTGGGACTGCGGCTGACCACGCAGGGCCGGTGCGGCAGCTGCGGTGGCACCGGGGCCAGGGTGGGCAGCACCCCGCGTACCTGCCCGACCTGCAGCGGCGTCGGGCTGGTCACCCGCAACCAGGGCGCGTTCGCGTTCTCCGAACCGTGCCGCGACTGCCGGGGAACCGGACGGATCATCGACGACCCGTGCCCGGAGTGCCACGGCGACGGGGTCAGCCCGCGCACCCGCACGCTGAACGTGCGCATCCCCGCCGGGGTGACCGACGGCAAGAAGATCCGGATCAAGGGCCAGGGTGAGCCGGGGCGTGGCGGGGCACCGGCGGGCGACCTGTTCGTGCTGGTCCACGTGAGCAAGGACCGGCGGTTCGGCCGCTCCGAGCGCAACGCCGACGACCTGACCCTGACCGTTCCGGTCACCTTCCCCGAGCTGGCGCTGGGCACGACTCTGACGGTGCCGACGCTCGACGGCAAGGTCACACTGAAGGTGCCGCCGGGCACCGGGAGCGGGCGGACGTTCCGGGTTCGCGGCCGGGGCGTGCAGGGCAAGAAAGCCACCGGCGACCTGCTGGTCACGGTCGAGGTCGCCGTGCCGCCCACGTCGGACGAGCAGGCGGAGACGGCACTGCGCGCCTACGCTGACTCGACGAAATCCTTCGACCCCAGGGCCGGCCTGCTCGGTGAGAGCGCGACGAGGTGATCGACGATGACCAGTCAGGACGGCTCGGGCCGGGTGCCTGGTCTGCCCCCGGGCACTGACCAGGACAGCCCGGTGTTCGTGATCTCGGTGGCCGCCGAGCTGGCCGGGCTGCACGCTCAGACGCTGCGCGGGTACGACCGGTTGGGGCTGGTGAGCCCCGGCCGGTCGGCCGGCGGTGGGCGGCGGTACTCCGCGCGGGACATCGCCCTGCTGCGTGAGGTGCAGCGGCTGTCCCAGGACGAGGGGGTGAACCTGGCCGGCGTGAAGCGGATCATCGATCTGGAGCGGACGGTCGACGAGCTGCGCGCCCAGGTCGGTGAGCTGTTGGACGAGCTCGCCGCCGCGCGGGTCGCGGCCGAGCAGGCCGCCGCCGCCGTGCACGCCTCGTACCGGCGCGACCTGGTCCCGGTCCGCCGCCAGGCGTCCATCGCGGTCTGGCGCCCCAACGCCAAGCGCCCGCCGCCCAACGGCTGACCCCGCTCGCGCCGCTGTCCGTCCGGCCGCCGTCAACCCGCACGCGGCGCAGTCGACTCCCCGGGCCGCGCTCGACTCCCCGGGCCGGGGTCGACTCCCGGGCCGCACAGACCAGTTGCCGGCCGCGCAGGGCCTGTAGAGGCTGTGCGGCCGGCAGTCGGTCTGTGCCGGCGCGTTGGGGACGGCGGTCACCCGGGGACGGCGGTCACCTGGGGACGGCGGTCACCCCGGGGACGGCGGTCACCTGGGGACGGCGGTCACCCCGGGGACCGCGGTCACCTGGGGACGGCGGTCACCTGGGGACGGACGCCATGGCGGGGCGCGGGACGGCGGCCAGGCGGTGCTGGCGCGGGGGGAGCGTCGGTCAGGTCGGCGGGAACGTGGCGTGCGGTGGTACCGGGGACGATCAGTCCATCGTGAACGGGTCGTACCGGATCTGGTCCAGCGGGGTGCCGGCGACCAGCATCCGAGACACGGTGGCCCTGATCATCGTCGGCGACCCGCAGACCAGCACGTCGTGGTCCTTCCAGGCGCCGTACCGGGTGATCACGTCGGCCAGGGTGCCTACCTCGGCCCCGGAGCCGCCGTCGTCCTCCTCGACCACCGGCACCACGTTCAGCCAGGGGTTCGTGTAGGACATCTGCCGGAGGCTGCCGAAGTCGTACAGCTCCTCCCAGGTCTTCCCGCCGACGAAGACCTCGGTGCGCGGGTTCTCCCCGTACCGGGCCATCTCGTCGAGGATCGCCTTGATCGGTGCCATCCCGGTGCCGCCGACCACCATCAGCTGGTCGCGCCCGGACCCCCGGTTGATCGCCATCCGGCCCATCGGTGGCCCGATGCGCCAGGTGTCGCCGCGCTGGGTGTGCGCCACGATGGCCCGGCTCACCCAGCCCCCGTGCACGGCGCGGACGTGGAACTCGATGACGCCGTCCTCGCGGGGGGCGTTCGCCGGGGACAGGTACCGCCACAGCCGAGGCCGGCGGGGCGTCTCCACGCTCAGGTACTGGCCGGCGCGGTACGGGATGGGCTGCCCCGTCTGCACCTGCACCATCGCCACGTCCCAGCTGAGCCTGCGGTGGCCGACCACCCGGCCGAGCCAGGAGGCGGGGCCCCGCTCGGCGTCGGCGGAGGTGCGCATGGCGTGCGCGATCAGCCCGTAGGCGTCGGTCCACGCGGCGTTCACCTCGGGGGTCCACGCCGCGCCGGAGTAGTGCTCGATGGCACCGATCAGCGCCAGGCCCACCGCGTTGTAGTGCCGCGCGATGACCCCGAACTTGCGGTGGTCCCGGCCGAGCTGGGCGAGGAACGGGGTGAGGTCGTTGGGCCGGTCAACCATCTGGATGACGTGCACGAGCGCCCGGAGAAGGCGGCTGCGCTGCACCTCCATGTTGGCGGGGAACAGGTCGCGGGTCTCGGGCGCATGGTGGAACAGCACCGCGTAGAAGTGCTTCGCGAGGTCGTCCGACATGTCCTCGACCTCGGCGAAGCTGGCCCGGATGATGTTGACCATCTCCGAGGCCCTGTCCTGGGTCGGCTGGACCGGAGGAAGGTCCGTCAGCAGTGGTTCGGCGCTCATCGTCGGCTGCAGGCTCTCTCCTCGGGAAGCGGCGACTGTCCGGGGTCGCGCCGGCCCGTCCGGGGCTGGCCGTCCGGCAAGGCGACCTTAGAACGTCTCACGAGTCGATCACTGTGCCCTTCACTCGATCGGGCGGCCCGGCGGATCGATAGTAGTAGCTGTCCGCGGTGCCGAGCGCAGAGGGTATTACTTTCGCAACCCGGACGTCACGGGGTGGTCCTTGCGTGGCACCGTGAGGACTGTGCCGTTTGACACGACCTCTCGCTCCGTGAGCGCTCCCCGTCGGCCCGTCCGCGCCGCGTCCGGTCTGCCCGGATCCCGCGGCGAGCACGAGTTGCAGTGCGCCTACGGCAGCCAGGACCGGGCCGCGCGGTTCTACGCGGACCAGGTGCGCGACCGGCTGCTGCCGACCATGGTCGAGTTCATCGCGCGGATGGAGATGGTCTTCGTGGCCACCTCCGACGCCCACGGTGAGTGCGACTCCTCGCTGCGCGCAGGCCCGCCGGGGTTCCTTCGGGTGCTCGACGAGCGGCACCTCGCGTACCCGGAGTACCGGGGCAACGGCGTGCACGCGAGCCTGGGCAACATCCGGGAGAACCCGCACGTCGGCATGCTCATGGTCGACTTCGTGGACGACCTGATCGGCCTGCACGTCAACGGCCGCGCCCGGGTCGTGCCGGACGCCGAGCTGCGTCGGCGCCACCCCGCGCTGCCGGTCGACCCGGCTCCGGGTCGCCGCGCCGAGCGGTGGGTGGTGGTCTCCGTGGAGGAGGCGTACATCCACTGCCGCAAGCACATCCCGAGGATGACACGGGCCTCGGAGAAGCGGGCCTGGGGTACCGACGACCCCGCTCGAAAGGGCGGCGATTACTTCGGTGCACGGGTCGAGGCCCGGGGCGGCACGGCGCCCGCCGCGGCTCCTTCCGGCGCGACCCCGCCGCGCGGCACCCCGTCGGGCGGCACCTCGCCGGGCGGCATCCCGGACCCGGACCCGGCCGGAACCCCGCCGGGCGCCCGGCCGGGTCGGACCGCCACCACGGCCGACTCCAGGCGGGCCGACTCCGGACGCGCCGTCTCGGGCCGGCCCGAGGTGGCGCCCCGGCGGTCGGTGGGCCGGCGGGCGCCGTCGTTCCCGTCCACCACCCACCTGCCGGCCGGCTCGGCCACCGCGCGGCCGCTGCGCGCCCAGCCCGGGCTCCGGCCGTCCGGCGGGCACCGGAGCCGGGGGCGGATCCGGTGGCTGTCGTCCTGATCGTCCGGCCCCCACCGTTCGAACAAGATCACTCACTCGACCCGTTGTCGGCCGGGTCGGGGATGCGGCAGGTTGGCAGCGAGGTGTCCGAGAGCCCGGCCGGAAAAGTGTGACTTGAGTGGAATGGACTCAACTTTCCTGACGTTGCTCCTGGGGAGACACTGACCCACCGCACCGCGCCATCGAAGGAATGCCGAGACATGGACTCGTTCAACCCCACCACCAAGACCCAACAGGCTGTGTCGGCGGCGGTCCAGGCAGCAACCCTCGCCGGCAACCCGGACGTAGGCCCCAGCCATCTGCTCGGCGGCCTGCTCGCCCAGGCCGACGGGATCACCACGCCGCTGCTGGAGGCCGTCGGCGCCGACCCGGCCGCGATCCGTGCCGAGCTGACCCAGCTGGGCAACCGGCTGCCGTCGGCGGCCGGGGCCACCGTGAGCGCCCCCCAGCTCAACCGCGACGCCGTCGCCGCGCTGACCGCCGCCCAGCGGCTGGCCATCGAGCTGGGGGACGAGTACGTCTCCACCGAGGTGCTGCTGGTCGGGCTGGCCACCGGCAACGACCAGGTCGCCCAGCTGTTGCAGCGGCACGGCGCCACCGCCGACGCGCTGCGTGACGCGTTCACCAAGGTGCGCGGGTCGACCCGGGTGAGCAGCCCCGACCCGGAGGGCACCTTCCAGGCGCTGTCCAAGTACGGCGTCGACCTGACCGAACGGGCCCGCTCCGGCGCGCTCGACCCGGTGATCGGCCGCGATGCGGAGATCCGCCGCGTGGTGCAGGTGCTGTCCCGGCGGACGAAGAACAACCCGGTGCTGATCGGCGAGCCCGGCGTCGGCAAGACCGCGATCGTGGAGGGCCTCGCCCAGCGGATCGTGGCCGGCGACGTACCGGAGAGCCTCAAGGGCAAACGGGTGATCTCGCTGGACCTGGGTTCGATGGTGGCCGGCGCCAAGTACCGGGGCGAGTTCGAGGAGCGGCTCAAGGCGGTGCTGAAGGAGATCACCGACAGCGCCGGCCAGATCATCACGTTCATCGACGAGCTGCACACCATCGTGGGTGCCGGCGCCTCCGGCGAGGGTGCGATGGACGCCGGCAACATGATCAAGCCGATGCTGGCCCGCGGCGAGCTGCGGATGGTCGGCGCGACCACCCTGGACGAGTACCGCGAGCGCATCGAGAAGGATGCCGCGCTGGAACGGCGGTTCCAGCAGGTGCTGGTCGGCGAGCCGAGCCCGGAGGACACCGTCGGCATCCTGCGCGGGCTCAAGGAGCGCTACGAGGTGCACCACGGTGTCCGGATCACCGACACCGCCCTGGTCGCCGCGGCCACCCTGTCCGACCGCTACATCACCGCCCGGTTCCTGCCGGACAAGGCCATCGACCTGGTCGACGAGGCCGCCTCGCGGCTCCGCATGGAGATCGACTCGCGGCCCGTCGAGATCGACGAGGTGGAGCGCGCGGTGCGCCGGCTGGAGATCGAGGAGATGGCGCTGGCCAAGGAGGACGACCCCGCCTCCCGGTCCCGGCTGACCGCGCTGCGCGCCGAGCTGGCCGAGAAGCGCGAGGAGTTGTCCGCGCTGACCGCCCGCTGGCAGAACGAGAAGACCTCCATCGAGTCCGCCCGCGAGCTCAAGGAGCAGCTGGAGGGGTTGCGCGGGGAGGCCGAGCGGGCCGAGCGGGACGGCGACCTCGGCCGCGTCGCGGAGCTGCGGTACGGCCGGATCCCGCAACTGGAGAAGGAGCTGGCCACCGCCGACGCGGTGTCCGCCAAGCGCGAGGAGCTGATGCTCAAGGAGGAGGTCGGCCCGGACGACGTGGCCGACGTGGTCTCGGCCTGGACCGGGATCCCGGCCGGCAGGCTGCTGGAGGGCGAGACGGCCAAGCTGCTCCGGATGGAGGACGAGCTGGGCTCCCGGGTGATCGGGCAGGCGGAAGCGGTGCGCGCCGTCTCCGACGCGGTGCGCCGGGCGCGCGCCGGGGTGGCCGACCCGAACCGTCCCACCGGGTCGTTCCTGTTCCTCGGCCCCACCGGCGTGGGCAAGACCGAGCTGGCAAAGGCGCTGGCCGAGTTCCTGTTCGACGACGAGAGGGCCATGGTCCGGATCGACATGAGCGAGTACTCGGAGAAGCACAGCGTGGCCCGGCTGGTCGGTGCGCCGCCCGGTTACGTGGGCTACGACCAGGGCGGCCAGCTCACCGAGGCGGTCCGGCGGCGGCCGTACACCGTGGTGCTGCTGGACGAGGTGGAGAAGGCCCACCCGGACGTGTTCGACGTGCTCCTCGCGGTGCTCGACGACGGGCGGCTGACCGATGGCCAGGGCCGGACCGTCGACTTCCGCAACACGATCCTGGTGCTCACCTCCAACCTCGGCTCGCAGGCGCTCTTCGAGGGCGTCGACCTGACCGAGGTGCAGCGGCGCGACGCGGTGATGCGGGTGGTGCGCAGCCACTTCAAGCCGGAGTTCCTGAACCGGCTGGACGACATCGTGGTGTTCCATGCGCTGACCACCGAGGAACTCACCTCCATCGTCGACATCCAGCTCCGCCAGCTGGGGCGGCGGTTGTCGGCGCGGCGGCTGACCCTGGACGTCTCGGACGCCGCCCGCGAATGGCTGGCCATCAACGGGTTCGACCCGCTGTACGGCGCGCGTCCGCTGCGCAGGCTGATCCAGTCGGCGATCGGTGACCAGCTGGCCCGCGCGCTGCTGGCCGGTGAGATCTCCGACGGCGACACGGTGCGGGTCGACCTGTTCGGGTCGATGCTGGACGGGTCGGCCGACGGCCGGACGGGCCTGACCGTCGGGCGGGGGATCACCGCGCCGGCGAGCTGACGGACGGATCCAGGGCAGGGGCGCCGCACCCGATGTGCGGCGCCCCTGCTGTCGTTCGCGAACGGTTTAGCCCGAACCGGCCCGGGGCGCCGGGTCGGGTTCCTAGCCTCGGTGGCATGACGGCTCCCGGCTCGGCGGCTCCCGGCGTGACAGCGACACCCTGGCTCGACGGCTACCAGCAACGGCTCGCCCGGCTCGACGCGCGGGCGCGGCTGGCGCGCGACGCCCTGGACGGGCTGACCGGCACGGCCAGCGCGGCGCTCGGCGCGGTCACGGTGACGGTCGACGCCGAGGGCCTGCCCCAGCGGGTGACCGTCACCGAGCGGGCGGCGGAGCTGGGCCGTGCACGGCTGGCCGCCGCCGTGGTGGAGGCGGCCCGCGCCGCGCACGCGCAGGTGGCCCGGCGCCGGGCGCAGGCGCTCCGGCCGCTGCTCGGAGCGGCGGCGACCGACCGGCTGTTGGGCGGGCACCTGCCGGTCGAGGACGTGACAGCGCCCGCCTCGGCGGTCCCCGGCGCGGGGCGGGCGGCGGCCGGTGCGGCCGGTGGTGGCGGGTCCGGAGGCGTGGCGGGCAGCGCGGGAGCCGGCGTTGCCGGGTCCCGAGCCGGGGCGGGCAGGACCGGCACCGGGGCGGCCACCTGTACCGGGGACGCGCGCGGTGGAGCCGCGGACGCGCGCGCCGCTTCCGGGAACGTGCGTGCGGGCTGTGGGGACGTGCGCGCCGGCTGTGGGGACGTGCGTGCCGGTTCTGGCGACGTTCGCGCCGGTTCAGCGGGCGGGGTCGGGGACGCGGCTGTTGCCTGGTCGGCCGCGAGGGCCGCCGGACGTGACCGGCGAGGCGGGTCGGCCACCGTCGCCGCCGGCGTGACCGGATCCGGGGGGTCGCGGTGACCGGGGGGTTCGCGGTGCACGACGGCGACCTGCGGGCGCACGCCGCCGGGGTCGGGGCGCTGGCCCACGAGCTCGACAGGGCGGCCCGGGCCGCGACCCCGCTCGCGCCCGGCGCGTATGGCCAGGTCGGTCAGTTGTTTGCCGGGCATGTCGTGCGCGCGGACACCGGGGCGGCCGAGGCTGTCGGCCGGCTCGCCGCCGGGGTGGCCGCGCACCACGCCGCGTTGCTCGCCTGCGCCGGGGCCTACCTCGGTCACGAGACCGGTGCCGTGTCGCTGCTCGCCGGCCTCCCGGACGGGCAACCGACCGCGGCCGGCACCGCGCCGGTGACCGCGCTGGTGAGGGAACCGGTGACCGCGCCGATCGGGGTGCCTGTGGTGTCGCCGGAGCCCGGCCGGTGACTGCGCCGGTGAGTCCGCCGATGACTCCGATGACTCCGATGACTCCGGGGAGCCCGCCGGACGCGCCGTCGATGGCCGGGGCGGACCTGGTCGCCGCGCCGGAGGAGACCTCGGCGCTGGAGGGCGCCGGGATCCTCTCCGACGTGGCCGACGTCGCCGGGGCGGACGACGCGGCGGCGGTCGCCGTCGACACCGGAGCCGCCGCGATCGACCTCATGGGCTTCCTGGACGAGCGGCAACGGGCCGCTGTCCGCCGGAGTGGGCTGGGCCATCGAGCACCTGTGGTTCCTGCTGCGCGAGCCGCTGGACTGGCTGGCCGGCGACCCGGAGGCGATCAAGGCGCACGCGGCCACCTGGCGGAACATCGCCGCCGCACTGTCCGAGGTCGCCGACCGCAGGGAAGCCGGGCTCGCCGGCCTGACCAGCTGGCGGGGCGAGGCGGGCGCCACCTACCGGGCGCGCGGCGGCGAGCAGGTGGGCGGCGCGCGGCGCGCGGCGGGAGCGGCCGGGGAGCTGTCCGGCCGGGTGCTGGCGGCCGGTGCGGCCATCGGCACCACCCGCTCCGTGCTGCGCGACATCATCGCCCAGTTCGTCGCCGACGCGGCCGAGTACCTGATCCTCAGCGCGGCGCTCGCCGTCGGCACCGCGGGCGGTTCGCTGGCCGCCGGCATCGTCGAGGTGGTCGTCCAGGCGACGGCCCTGGCCCGGCGGCTGGTCCGCTCGGTGTCCGAGCTGCTGGCCGTGCTGGCGGAGTCCGGGCAGGCCGTCGGCGCGCTGAGCGGCGAGATGGCCGGCCTGGCGGAGACGCTCGGTGCGAGCGCCACCAGGTTGGCCACGCGGAACCCCGGCGAGTTCTGGCGCGACGCGATGGACCGCGCGACCGACGCGGGCGACCTGCTCGAGGGCGCGGGCGTGGAGGCGGTCAAGCAGTCCACCGCCGCGGCGTCCGACGAGTGGGTGCCGCTGCGGGCGGGCGGCTGACGGCCTCAGGACGCACCATCCCCGGTTCCCAGGATTTCGGGTGGACCGCCGTTAGGCTGGCGGCATGGGCATCCCGACTTCGGTGTGGTTCATCATCGCCGCTGTCGCGCTCGTACTGGGCCTGCTGATGCTCCGGGCGGGCCAGCACGCCGGCGGCGGGCACTCACGTGACCGGCAGCGCTGGGCGGCCGAGCAGGAATGGGAGTACCTGGACAACGATCCGGTACTGCCCAGCCGCTGGCGCTACGGGACCATCCACCAGGGTGGGCCGGGCGTCGCGCGGAACCTGGTGACCGGGTCGGTCCCCACGTCGGAGGGCCGTCGCCTGATCTACGTGTTCGACCACGAGCAGGCCGGCCGGCTCACCTCGATCGTGATCGCCGTGCAGCGACGCAGCGCTCTGAGCGGCGCGTTCGAGCTGCGGCTGCCGTCCGCGCCGCTGCCCGACGACGCCGGGCTCGACCTACTGGAGCCGGTCGGTCAGCGGTACGCCTTCGTCTCCGACGCCGCGCTGGTCCGGCCGCTGATCACGCCGAGGCTGGCACGCGCCGCCGACGCGATCGGCGAGGACATCGAGCTGCTGTGGGCGGAGGACTCCTGGGTGCTGTGCACCGCGCCGCTGGACTACGCCTCCGACCAGTTGCACGACCTGCTGGACCAGATGGTCGAGTTCGCCGGTGCGCTGGAGGAGGCCTCCCGGTCCGGCACGTCCGCTCCGCAGCTGCCGTCTCCCGGCGCGAAGTCGTCGAGCTTCTCCGGCTCGTCCCGCCCGTCCGGCCCCGCCGACTCGGCCAAGTCCGACGAGCCGGATCCGGAGGCGTCCCCCGACACCCCCGTGAGCGGCTCGTCCTCCTCGTCGGCCGCCGGGTGGGCGCGGTCGTTCTCCTCCCGCTCGTCCAACTCGCGCGACTCGGGGCCCCGCTCCTCCGCCGACCCGTCCCCTCCGGACGACGAGCGTTCCTGACCCATGACCACCGTTCTGATCACCGGAGCCACCGCCGGTCTCGGCGCCGCGTTCGCCCGCAGGCTCGCCGCCGACCACGACCGCCTGGTGCTCGTCGCCCGCGACGAGGCTCGCCTGCGGACCGTGGCCGACGAGCTGAAGGCCCACCACCAGGTGACCGTCGAGGTGCTGCCGGCCGACCTGGCCAGCGCGGACGGACGCGCCGCGGTGGCCGCCCGGCTGACCGACCCCGGGGTCGACCTGCTGGTCAACAACGCCGGCCTGGGCCTGGCCGAGGACTTCGTCGAGCTGGACGCCGAGACCCTGCAGCACCAGCTGGACGTCAACGTCACCGCCGTCCTGCGGCTGACCCACGCCGCGGTGCCGGGGATGATCGCTCGGGGTGGCGGCGCCGTGGTGAACGTGTCCAGCGTCGCCGGGTTCGCCCCGAGCCGCAGCGCCACCTACAGTGCCAGCAAGGCTTGGGTGACCAGCTTCTCCGAGGGGTTGGCCGCCGCGCTGGCCGGCACCGGTGTCCGGGTGATGGCGCTGTGTCCTGGCTTCGTCCGCACCGAGTTCCACCAGCGCGCCGGGATGAACGTCGGTGCGCGCACCGGGCCGCTCTGGCTGGACGCCGACCGGGTGGTCGCGGCCTGCCTGGCGGACCTCTCCCGCGGCCGGGTGGTCTCGGTGCCGAGCGTGACGTACAAGGCGTTGGTGGGGGTGATGGACGTGCTGCCTCGGTCGCTGGTGCGGGTGTTGACGGCTCGCTTCGAGGAGCGGCGTCGGTGATCCGCTCATGACGCTGGCCGGTGGGTCGGCCGACCGGGACCGCGAGGAACTGATCACCCTGGTGCGTGACCTCGCGGTCGTGCACGGCCGGGTGACCCTGTCCTCCGGCGCGGAGGCCGATTACTACGTCGACCTGCGGCGGGTCACGCTGCACCACAGGGCCGCGCCGCTGATCGGACGGCTGATGCGGGTGCTCACCGCCGACTGGGTGTACCAGTCGGTCGGCGGGCTGACCCTCGGTGCCGACCCGGTGGCCACGTCGGTGCTGCATTCGGCGGCCGCCGAGGGAATCGGCATCGACGCGTTCGCGGTCCGCAAGGAGTCCAAGCGGCACGGGCTGCAGCGGCTGATCGAAGGGCCGGACGTCAGCGGCCGCGAGGTGCTGGTCGTCGAGGACACCTCCACCACCGGCGGCTCGGTGCTCACCGCGGTACGGGCCGTGCTGGAGGCCGGGGCCACGATCGTCGGCGTCGCCACCGTGGTCGACCGCGACACCGGGGCCCGCCAGGCGATCGAGGCCGAGGGGCTGGCGTACCGCGCGGTGCTCGGTCCCGCCGACCTGGACCTGCCCTCCTGACCGTGCCGCACACGGCCGAGCCCTCGGAGCCGCCCACGGCTGAGCCGGTGAGGCCGGACGGGGCTGAGCCGGTGGGGCCGGACGGGACCGAGCCGGTGGGGCCGACCGAGTGGACGGCGGGCGACCCGGTGGGCGTCGGGCCGTGGCCCGGCGGGCCGGACGCCTGGCCGGCCGACCCGCGCTACGACCCGGAGCTGCTGCGCGACGGTGACCGGCGCAACGTGGTGGACCCCTACCGCTACTGGCGGCGGCCGGCGATCGTGGCCGACCTGGACACCCGCCGGCACCCCTTCCACGTGGCGATCGAGAACTTCGGGCACGACCACAACATCGGCACGGTGGTGCGCACCGCGAACGCGTTCGCCGCCGAGGCCGTGCACATCGTCGGCCGCGCGCGGTGGAACCGTCGGGGCGCGATGGTCACCGACCGCTACCAGCACCTGCACCACCACACCACGGTCACCGAACTGCTCGACTACGCGGCCGAACACGGGTTGACCGTGGTGGCCGTGGACAACGGGCCCGGCTCGCTGCGGCTGGAGCGTGCCGAGCTGCCCCGGCGGTGCCTGCTGCTGTTCGGCCAGGAGGGACCGGGCGTGACCGAGGCGGGGCGGGCCGCCGCCGCCATGACGGTGTCCATCGCGCAGTTCGGCTCGACCCGCTCGATCAATGCCGGGGTGGCCGCGGGCGTCGCGATGCACGCCTGGATCCGCCAGCACGCCGACCTCGACGCGGCCTGGTGACCGCCGCTCTTCCGTCGGTACCGACTCGCCTGACCACTCATGGTCAATTGCCGCTCAGTCCGGTTTCTCGGCCCGCCGGACCGGACCGAGCGTCAACTCGACGCGCTGCCGGGTATTTACTAGAGCGATCTATCTAGTACCCGCTAGGGTCGGTGCATGAGTTCCGACGCCACTTCGGCCCCGTGGGTCACCACCGCGACGCATCCCGCGAGCCCGGCGTCGGACGCGAGCCCGGCGTCGGACACCGGCCCGGCGTCGGACGCCAGCCCGGCGTCGGACACCGGCCCGGCGTCGGACACCGGCCCCTCGGCAGGCCCGGACACCGAGCCCGATGCCCCGGCGACGATCCGGCACCGGCCGAGGGGGCGGCTCACCCGGGTCGCCACGCTGCTCTCCCCGGCCGCGGCCGTGGCCGGACGCGTCGCGCTGGAGCGGGACGCCGAGGCGCGGCGCGACCGGCTGGTGGTCGCGGCGCGGGACCGGCTGGGGCAGCGTCGCAGGCCCACCCGGCCG
>DASXJJ010000141.1:0-15155 GCA_036497465.1 Pseudonocardia sp.
GCCGCCCCGGAGCAGCGGGACCCGGAGTCGCAGCGGCGGCTGGTGCGGGTCGTCGCCGAGGAGACGGCACCCGCACGGCAGCCGGCCGGCGCGTGGGACCGGGGTCCGCTCGTGGCTCTGTGACCCGCCCGGTCACCCACCGGCACGGGGTCTCCGGCGGTGGGATGATCGCACCGCCGGAGACGTGAGGGCGGTGGGGGTATGGAGCCGGCTGAGGTCGTGGAGCGGGTCGCCGGCCGGTCCGGCGAGCTGGCGCTGCTGCGCCGGAGCGGGCACGCGGAGATCGTGGCCAACGGGGTCTTCCTGATGGACACCCGGGGCGGTGCCTCGGAGCGGCTGCTGGTCGCCGAGGCGGTCCGCCGCATGCCGCCGCCGGGCCGGCTGCTGCTCGGCGGCCTCGGCGTCGGGTTCTCCCTCGCCGAGGCGCTGACCCACCCGGAGGTCACGGCCGTCGAGGTGGTCGAGCTGGAACCCGCCGTGGTGCGCTGGAACCGGGGTCCGCTGGCCGGTCACCACGGGCACGCGCTGGACGACCCCCGGGTCCGCTGCCGGGTCACCGACCTCCTCGAGTGGCTGCCCGACGGCCCCGAGGGCGGCTTCGACGCGATGTGCCTGGACATCGACAACGGCCCGGACTGGCTGGTCTCGCCGTCCAACGCCGGGCTGTACACCGACCGGGGCATCGCGGCCACCGTGCGGCTGCTCGCCCCGGGCGGGGTGCTGGCGGTGTGGAGCGCCCACCCCGTCCCCGCGTTCCGGACCAGGATGGGCGCCGCCCTCGGCGACGTCGAGGAGCACGCGGTCGCGGTGCCCCGCGGCGTCCCCGACGTCTTGTACCTGGGGACCACGCCGCCCGGCTAGGACGCGACGCTCACCGACGGTCCGTTCAGCGCCGGCGGCGGGATGCCGGCGTCGGTGAACGCGATGGCGATCGCCTCGAACAGCGCGCGGCGCACCCGCACCTGCTGGCCGGGCCGGGTGGTCACGGTCACCCGCAGGGTCACGCCCTCCGCGGTCACCGACTGCACGCCGAGCACGGACACCTCGCCCATCAGCAGGCTGGACAGCGGCTGCTCGGCGACCGCCTCCCGCGCGGCCCGCTCGGCGACCTCGGTGGCCCGTGCGATGTCGGCGCCGTGCCCCAGCGGCACGTCGACCAGCGCGATCGAGAAGTGCTGGCTGAAGTTGCCGACCCGCGAGATCGCGCCGTTGCGGACGTACCAGACCGTGCCCTCGATGTCGCGCACGGTGGACACCCGCAGCCCGATGGCCTCCACGGTGCCGGTGGCCTCGCCCAGGTCGACCACGTCGCCCACGCCGTACTGGTCCTCCAGCATCATGAAGATCCCGGACAGGAAGTCCTTGATCAGGTTCTGCGCGCCGAAGCCGACCGCGACCCCGATCACGCCCGCCGAGGCGATGATCGGCGCCAGGTTGACCCCGAACTCGCCGAGGATCAGCACGAACCCGGTTCCGAAGATCGCGAACGTGGCGATCGAGCGCAGCAGCGAGCCGATGGTGGCCGCGCGCTGCCTGCGCCGCTCCACCAGGGTCGCGCCCGCGCCGGAGTGCTGGTGCAGCCCGCTGACCGCGCGGTCGCGCAGCGGGCGCAGCAGCGACGGGGTCCGCCCCTCGCCGATCCCGGTGGCGATCCGCTTGATCGCGCGGTGGCACAGCACCCGGATCACGATCGCCACCACCAGGATCAGCAGCGTCCGCAGCGCGCCGTCCACCAACACGCCCGCCGACCGGGCCAGCCAGCCCTGGTCGGTGAGCCGGAAGAACAGCTCACACCAGCTGTCCCCCGCGAGGGAACAGCCCGGATCGCCGGCTGGGGGAGCCGCCTCGGTCAATCCGGTTTCGAGCAGCATGATGTTCGGATACCTCCACTGCGCGACGACAGATCTGCCGCCCGGCCCGCACCCCGCCGAGGCTGGCCATCACTCGGGCGGATCGCGACACGGAGTCACTCGTTCGGGGAGTCGCGGGGGTCCGGGGTCGGGTCGGCCGGGCCAACCCCATATTGATACCCGTAGGTCGGCGGACGCACACGAGCGGCCCGGTGTTCGTCTCAGCGGCCGCCCCCGGTCCCGGCCGTCGGCCCTGCTCGTCCGGCCGGCGTGGGACGTACGGGTGAAGCAGGACACCCCGCCCGGACCCACCGACCGGGTGACCTACCCTGGGCGACGCCCGGCACGCGGCGGCCACCCGTACCGGGCCGCACCGCCAGCAGTACGCCCGGCGACCCACCGACGTGCCGCGAGGGCTCCAGCCAGATCGGAGCATCCAGATGACGTTCACCGGGGGCAACTCGGTACCCACCGCCGGTGAGATCCGCATGGCCCGCTCCCGCGTGCGGGCCGCGCTGGACCCACCGCTGCACCTGCTGCGCACCGGGGCGCTGTTCGGCGTCGGCGTGCTCGACCTCGCCACCGACACCCCCCGCTGGCTGCGCGAGCGGGTCGCCGACCGCTCCTGGGCCGACGCCGCCGGGCGCGCGGCCGGGCAGGCCCGGCTGGCCGGTGCGGCGCTGACCCGGCGCGGCGAGCGCGCGGTCGACCGGCAGCGGTTCACCCCCGCGGTGCGCCGGGCGCTCGACGACCTGCGCAGCAGCACCACCTGGGACGCCGAGCGCGCGTTCGACGAGGCGCACGACACCGTCGAGGAGCTGCTCGCCCGTGCCGAGCGCGGCCCGCGCACCGCCGCCGAGCACGCCACCGGCCTGGTCCGCCAGCTCACCCGGCGGGGCGGTCGCGCGTCCTGAGCGGTCCGCTGCCGCCGAACGGGTCACCATCCCGCGTGCCGGGGGCGCCCATCGGGTAAGACGGCCGACGTGCCCTTAGAGCTGTTCCTCGTCGCCGCGGCGGTGGCCGTCGCGCTGCTGTTCGGCCGGCTGCTGGCCGGCCGCATCGGCGTGCCCGAAGCGGCCGCGTACGTGCTGATCGGCGTCGCCGGCGGCCTGCTGCCCGGGCTGCCCCCGGTCCGGCTGTCGCCGGACATGGTGCTCTACCTGTTCCTGCCGCCGCTGGTCTACTACGCCGCGTTCTTCTCCGACCCGAGGGAGACGCTCGACCACCTCGGCGCCATCGTCAGCCAGTCCGTCGGGCTGGTGCTGGCCACCGCGGTCGCGGCGGCCGCCGCCGTGGTCGCGCTGTTCCCCGACGTGGGTTGGGCCGCCGCGCTGGCCTTCGGCGCGGCGGTCGCACCGCCCGACCCGGTGGCGGCGACCACCGTGCTGCAGCGGCTCGGGGTGCCCGACCGCCTGGTGACCGTGCTGGAGGGCGAGGGCCTGGTGAACGACGGGGTCGCGCTGACCCTGTTCGCCGTCGCGGTGTCCAGCATGGGCACCACGCCGTCCACCCAGGAGGTGCTCGGGCACGTCGCGGTGGAGATCCTCGGCGGGATCGGGTTCGGGCTGCTCCTCGGCGTGGTGGTGGCCTGGATGCGCGAGCGCACCCGCGACCCGCTCAGCCAGGCCGTGTGGTCGCTGGCCACCCCGTTCCTGGCGTTCGTGCCGGCGAACCTGGTCGGCGCGTCCGGGGTGCTGGCCACCGTCACGGCCGCCGTCTGGCTGGGCACCCGGGGCCGGGGCGTCGTCGCGCCGACCTCCCGGCTGCAGACCGAGACGTTCTGGCGGGTGCTGAACCTGCTGCTGGTCGGCGTGCTGTTCGTGCTGCTCGGCTTCCAGGTGCCGCACATCATGGCCGGGGTGGCCGGTTACCCGGTCGGCACCCTGGTGCTGATCTCGGCGGGCGTCGTGGTGCTGCTCGCGGTGGTCCGGCTGCTGTGGGCGCTGCTGGTCCCCGCGCCACTGGGGGTGCCGAAACGGACCAGCCGCGGCCGGCCCCGGCTGTCCCGGCGGGAACGGGTCGCGCTGGGCTGGTGCGGCCCGCGCGGTGCTGTGTCGCTGGCCGTGGCGCTGTCCCTGCCGCTGTCCACCCCCCGGCGGGACCTGCTGCTGTTCCTCACCGTCGTGGTGGTGCTGGCCACCCTGGTCGGCCAGGTGCTGACGCTGCCGGCCCTGCTGCGGCTGCTGCGGCTGACCCCCAGCGAGCGGGAGCGCACCGAGGGGCTGCGGGCCCGGTGGACGATGGTGGAGGCCGCGCTGCGCGATGTGGAGGACGTCGCCGCGGGCCAGGAGCGCGACCCGGACGGGCTGGAGACGGTTCGGCAGGTGCTCGAGCTGCGCCGGGACCGCCTGCTCCGGCAGCTCGACGAGGAGCGCGGCCAGGGGCACGACCAGGGACACGAGGACGGCCCCGCCACCGGTCGGACCGGGGCGGATACGACCCGGCCGGACGAACAGGAGATGCAGCGACGCGTCCTGGAGGTGGAACGGCGCACCCTGCGCGAGCTCGGCGCGCGGGGCGAGGTCGGCCGGCGGACCCAGGTGGAGCTCAGCCAGGAGCTCGACCTGGACGACGCGCGGCTCAACCGGGGGCGGTGAAATCCGTTTGATCTGTGACCGATGGGGTAGTTGAGCGCATGAGCGCGCCGGGGCGGTCGAGCGGTGGTGGACGTGGGCTGGTTCTGGGTGCGGGCGGGTTCCTCGGCGCGGCCTGGTCGCTGGGCGCGCTGGCCGCCGTGCAGGAGGTCACCGGCCGGGACATGAGCGGGGTCGACCTGGTGGTGGGCACGTCGGCCGGCTCGGTGCTCGCCGCGCTGCTGCGGGCCGGGCGATCCGTCGAGGACCTGTGCGAGGCCTACCAGGACGACCACCCGGCGCCGGGCTCCCCCGGCACGCCGCCGCTGCACCTGGACATGGCCGCCGAGGCCAGCCATCCGGGCCTGCCGCACCCCGGCCTCGGGTCGCTGCCGCTGCTGCTGCGGGCCGCGCGCCGGGAGGTGGACGTCCCGGCCACCGCGCTGTGCGCCGCGCTGCTGCCCCGCGGCCGCCGCAGGCTCACCTCGGTGAGCGAGCTGATCCGGGCCGCGCACCACGGGCGACCGTGGCCGGACGGCACCTGGCTGGTGGCGATGAACTACCGCACCGGCGAGCGGACGCCGCTGGGCCGCGACGGGGCGCCGGGCGTGCCGATCGAGCACGCGGTCGCCGCCTCCTGTGCGGTGCCCGCCTGGTACGAGCCGGTGACCATCGGCGGCGTCCCCTACATCGACGGTGCCGTCGCCTCGCCGTGCAACGCCGACCTGGTCGCCCCCGCCGGGCTGGACGAGGTGTACGTGCTGGCCCCGATGGCGTCGTTCGACTCCGACCGGCCGACCTCCCCGCTGGCCCGGCTGGAGCGCTGGTGGCGCGGGGTGGCGACCCGGCGCACGCTGCTCGAGGCCGAGCGGCTGCGGGCCGCCGGCACCCGGGTCCGGGTACTCGCCCCGAACGCCCGCGACCTGGCCGTGATGGGGGTCAACATGATGGACGGGTCCCGCCGGGCGGCCGTGCTGCGCACCGCGCGGGACAGCGTGCTGCGCGAGCTGACCGGTGCTCCGCCGGTCTCGGTGCCCGCCGAGGCGACCGCGCGGCCGGCGGCCGCGGCGGTACTCGCGACCAGGCCGAGGACAGGACCGAGGACAGGACCGGCGCGGCCGAGGGCGGACCGGCGCGAGCCGATCCGCCCCGCGGTGGCCTGACCGGGACCGGACGGGGCGGGCTCCCGTATGGTGAGACGGATGCGGGCAGACTTCCACGCCGAGCTCGGCCACTTCCGGGTCGAGCTCGCCGAGATGTGCGACCTGGCCGCCGACGCGATGGAGCGGGCCGTGCGGGCGCTGCTCGACCTCGATCTGTCGCTGGCCGAACAGGTCATCACCGACGACGCCGAGCTCGACCGGCGCGCCGCCCGCTGCGACGAGCACGCGCGCACCCTGCTGGCGCTGCAGTCGCCGGTGGCCCGCGACCTGCGCATCGTGGTGAGCGGCATCCGCGCGGCGGAGCGGATCAACCGGATGGGCGACCTGGCCCGGCACGTCGCCGAGATCGCCCGCCGCCGGCACCCGCACCCCGCGGTGCCCGACGAGCTGGTGCCCGGGTTCGCCGAGATGGGCCGGCTGGCCGTTGCGGCGGCCCGGGCCACCCGGTATGCCATGACGGCCTCCGAGGAGACGCACGCCGACGCGCAGGACCGCGCCGACGACCAGACCGACCGGCTGCGCCGCGAGCTGCTCACCCGGGTCGGCCGGCCGGAGGCGGGCTTCTCCGTGCAGGCCGGGATCGACGTGGCGCTGCTGACCCGGTACGTCGAGCGGTTCGCCGACCAGTCGGTGCAGGTCACCCGGCAGGTCGACTACGTGGTCACCGGGGAGTCGCCGCACCCGTCGTAGGGTCCTGGCGCGGCATCCGAGAGAGGCACCCGTGCGCGAGTTCGACGTGATCGTGATCGGCGCGGGCAGCGCGGGCGCCGTGCTGGCGGCCCGGCTGTCCGAGGACCCCGACCGGCGGGTGTTGCTGGTCGAGGCCGGCCCGGACCACGCCGCCGCCGACACGCCCGACGGGATCAGCGGCCCGAGCTTCTGGGCGGCGTGCACCGAGCCGGGACGGGTGTGGCCGGAGCTGGTCGCCGTGCACCGGGACGGCCAGGAACCGGCCCCGTACCTGCGCGGGCGGGGCGCCGGAGGCAGCTCGGCGGTCAACGCGATGGTGGCGCTGCGGGGCATGCCGGGCGACCACGACCGGTGGGCCGGCGAGCTGGGCTGCGCGGGGTGGGCCTGGGCCGACCTGCTGCCCTGGCTGCGCCGGGTGGAGGACGACGCCGACTTCGGGGGCGACGACCTGCACGGCACGGGCGGCCCGCTGCCGCTGTGGCGGGCGCCCGAAGCGCGGTGGTCGTCACTGGAGCGGGCGCTGCGCACCGCCACCGCCGACCTGGGGTACCCGTGGTGCCCCGACCAGCACGCGCCCGGAGCCACCGGGTTCGGCCCCGCCGCGCTGACCGTGCGGGCCGGCCGCCGCTGGTCCACCAACGACGCGTACCTGGAGCAGGCGCGGGGCCGGGACAACCTGACCGTGCTCGGCGACAGCCCGGTCGGGGAGATCCTCCTCGACGGGCGGCGCGCCCACGGCGTGCGCCTGGCCGACGGCGCCGAGCACGCCGCGGCCCAGGTGGTGCTGTCCGCCGGCACGATCCACTCCCCCGCGCTGCTGCTGCGCTCCGGGGTCACCGGCCGGCCGGTGGGCGAGAACCTCGTCGAGCACCCGATGCTGCCGCTGGTGCTGGTGCTCACCGAGGCCGAGCGGCACCGCGCGGCCGGCGTGCGCACGCTGTCCACGCTGCTGCGCTATAGCTCGGGGCTGGCCGACGCCGGCGAGAACGACATGCAGATGGTGCCGCTGACCCCGTTCGGCACACAGCCCCCGGAGGCCGGGCTGGCCGTGCTCGGCGTGGCGGCGACCCGGGTGTTCTCCCGCGGCCGGGTGAGCCTGGCCGGGGGCCGGGCGGCGGACGCCCCGCTGGTGGAGTTCCGGATGCTCTCCGACGAGCGGGACCGGGTGCGGCTGCGGGACGGGTTCCGCCGCGCGGTGGACCTGGTGCGGCACCCCGCGGTGGCCGGCCTGACCGACGCCGTGCTGGCCGGGCAGACCCCGCTGGACGAGCTGGACGAGCTGGCCGACGCGGACGCCCTGGACGCCTGGATGGACGCCGTGGTCACCAACTACGTACACGCCGTCGGCACCTGCCGGATGGGCGCACCGGAGGCCGTGGTCGACCCGGACTGCCGGCTGATCGGGTACCAGGGCCTGCGGGTGGTGGACGCCTCGGTGCTGCCCGACGCGCCGAGGGCGAACACCCACCTCACCGTGGTCGCGGTGGCCGAGCGGATCGCCGCGCGGATGGCCGCGCCGGCGGGCGCCCGGGCCTGAGCGCACCGCCGGATCACGCGACCGGCCCAGACGCCTCGGGCGCCAGCCGGCTCAGCCGCGCGGGGTCGGCCAGGACGTCGATCTCCACGATCAGCCCGTCGGCGACCACGAAGGCCATCACCGCCGTGAGCACCCCACCGGGCGTGGAGACCAGCCCCGGGGACCCGTTCACCAGCGCCGGCCGGGTGTCGCGGGCGAACCGGGCGAACAGCACCGCCTGCCCGGCCACCGCCGCGGCACCGCGCAGCAGCTTCGACGTCCCCGGCGTGGCCGGCGCCCCCGGGACCGGCGGCCCGCTGTCCGCGCGCAGCACCACGTCCGGGGCGAGGACCGCGACCAGCGCGTCGAAGTCGCCCTCCCGGGACGCGGCGAGGAAGGCGTCCACCACCCGCCGCTGCCGGGCGGGGTCGCGCTCCGGGTCCGGCGCCGAGGACCGCACCCGGCGGCGCGCCCGGCTGGCCAGCTGCCTGGCCGCGGCCGGCGAGCGGTCCACGACCGGCGCGATCTCCTCGAACGGCATGCCGAACAGGTCGTGCAGCACGAACGCCAGCCGCTCCGCCGGTGCCAGGCTGTCCAGCACGACCAGCAGCGCCAGCCCCACCGAGTCGGCCACCACCGCCTCCCCCTCGGGGTCGGCGCCGCCGGCGACCCCGGCACCGGCCCCGCTCGCCGGCCCCGCGCCGATGGCCGCGCCGCTGCCCGTACCCAGGCCGGTCACCACCGGGTCGGGCACCTGCCAGTCCAGCGGCTGCTCGGCCCGCACGGACCGCGACCGCAGCATGGTCAGGGCCACCCGGGCGACGACGGTGGTCAGCCAGCCGCCGAGGTTGCGCACCTCCTCGACGTCGGAGCGGCTCAGCCGCAGCCACGCCTCCTGCACGGCGTCGTCCGCCTCGGCGAGCGAACCGAGCATCCGGTAGGCCACCGAGCGAAGGTGCCCCCGGTGCTCCTCGAAGCGCCGTGCCAGCTGTTCCTGCCCGTCGGTCCCCGCAGCCGCCATGTCGCCGTCCTCCCCCTCGTCGCCGCTCACCACCCTGACCCGCCCCACACGGGGGATGTGACAGGGCGGCCGCCGCACCCGCCCCCTATCGTGGCCGTGATCCGCGCCACCGGGGCGGACTCGCAGCGACGCGAAGGAGCGCACGTGGACACGGTGTCACCGACGCCCGACGACCTCGACGTGATCGTGGTCGGCGCGGGGTTCTCCGGCCTCTACCTGCTGCACCGGCTGCGCGGCCAGGGGCTGTCCGTACGGGTGCTGGAGGCCGGCGACGGCGTGGGCGGCACCTGGCACTGGAACCGGTACCCGGGCGCGCGCTGCGACGTGGAGAGCGTCGAGTACGGGTTCTCCTTCTCCGCCGAGCTCGACGAGCAGTGGCGGTGGAACGAGCGTTACTCCGCGCAGCCGGACATCCTGGCCTACCTGAACACCGTGGCCGACACGTTCGACCTGCGCCGGGACATCGCGCTGAACACCTCGGTCGACTCCGCGCACTACGACGGCTCGGCCGACCGGTGGCGGGTGCGCACCCGCGAGGGTCAGGAGCTGTCCGCCCGGTTCTGCGTGATGGCGACCGGCTGCCTGTCGAAGCCCAAGTCACCGGACATCCCCGGGCTGGAGGCGTTCGCCGGGCCGACGTACTACACGTCCAGCTGGCCCCGCGACGGTGTCGACTTCACCGGCAGGCGGGTCGGCGTGATCGGCACCGGCAGCTCCGGCGTGCAGGCCATCCCGGTGATCGCCGGGGAGGCGTCGCGGCTGACCGTCTTCCAGCGCACCGCGAACTACATCGTGCCCGCGCACAACCACGACATCGGCGAGGAGGCGCACGACGCCGAGGTGCTGGAGCGGCGCCGGGACAACGCGCTGGACTGCTCGCTGGGCATCGCGTTCGAGGCGAGCGAGCTGAGCGACGTGCCGTCCACCGAGCTGACCCCCGAGCGGCGCGACGCCGAGTTCGAGCGGCTGTGGCGGCAGGGCGGGCTGACCATGATGCTCGCCTTCCCCGACCTGCTGGTGGACGGCGAGGGCAACCGCGCCGCCGCCGAGTTCCTGGGCCGCAAGATCCGGGAGAAGGTGGACGACCCGGAGGTCGCGCGGATCCTCACCCCGAAGGACTACCCGGTCGGCTCCAAGCGGCTCTGCGTGGACACCGGCTACTACGAGACCTTCAACCGGGACAACGTCTCGCTCGTCGACCTGACCGCCACCCCGATCGAGGAGATCACCCCGGCGGGGGTGCGCACCGGCGCCGGCGAGGTCGAGCTGGACGACCTGGTGATGGCCACCGGTTTCGACGCGATGACCGGCGCGTTGGGCGCTATCGACATCCGCGGCCGGGACGGCGTCGCGCTGGCCGAGGCGTGGCGGGACGGCCCGCGCAGCTACCTCGGGCTGACCATCGCCGGTTTCCCGAACCTGTTCACCGTCACCGGGCCGGGCAGCCCGTCGGTGCTGAGCAACATGCGGCTGTCCATCGAGCAGCACGTGAGCTGGATCAGCGACTGCATCGAGTACCTGCGCCGGAACGACGTGGCCCGCATCGAGGTCACCGAGGAGGCCCAGGAGGCCTGGGTGGCGCACGCCGCCGAGGTCGCCGCGCCGACGGTGTTCCCGCGCGGCGCGTCCTGGTACACCGGCGCCAACGTCCCGGGCAAGGCCCGGGTGTTCATGCCCTACATCGGCGGGGTGCCCGCCTACCGGGAGGCCTGCGAGCGCGAGGCGGCGGCCGGCTACGCGTCGTTCGAGCTGACCCCGGCGGGCTGACCGGCCGGGTCACCGGCACCGGGCGTCACCGGCACCGGGCACCGGGCGGGTCCTCGGGGCGGCACCGTCGCGGCCCGCTCCGCCCGTACCGGCCCGGAGGCCGGGCCGGTACGGGGCGAGCCGGGCGGCGCGGGGCCGCCACCCGAGCCGTCAGGAGGAGCCGACCGCCGAGCCGGCGGCGTCCGCCGAGCGCAGGATGGCTCCGACACCGTCCTGCAGCGGCCGGCCCACCAGCGCGGTGTGCCCGCCGCCGATCGGGTAGAGCTCCGCTCCGGAGGCGGCGGCCGCCCGGATCAGCGCGTCCGCCGGGTCGACGGGACCGGTGGCGGTCAGGCCCAGGCCGGTCAGCCTCGCCTGGTCGGCGGCCAGCTGGGTCGGCTCGTCGCTCACCCACAGCGGCGTCTCCCTGGCGGCGCCGGCGTCCAGGTAGAGCACCTCGACCTGCGCGGCCTGGAACGCCTCGGCCACGGCCTGGATGCCGTCCACCGCCGCGCCGTCCGAGCCGGCGGCCACCTCGAACCGGTCGGCCGCCGACTCGCGCAGCCGGGCGATGCGGTCGGTCACCCGGTCGGCCACGTCACGGTCCAGGGCCTCGTCATCGGTGCCGGCGGCCCGGCCACCGACCTCGGTCTCCACCGCGATCCGCGCCGCGCGCCCGCTCAGTGCCTTGCGGACCCGGGCGCGGGTCTGCACCTCGCCGGCCAGCACCAGCAGCCCCGCGCCGGCGGCGGCCACCTCGGTCTCCAGCGCCTCGGCGATCTCCTCGGCGGCCTCGCGCTCCTTCTGCTGCACGCGCTGGCTCATCGACCAGTGCGACAGCCCGCCGCCGCGTACCTCGTGGAGCGGGTACCGGGCGGCGTCCACCGTGCCGGTCCGCCGGCCGGAGTGGATGTCCGCGCCGACCCGGTCCACCACCGCCACGACGGTGGCCATGTCCTCGGGCATGTCGGTCAGCAGCGGGGCCAGGTGCGGCAGCGGCGCCCAGCGCGCGGTCGGTGGGTCCGGCGCGTAGGACAGCGCTTGGTCCAGCAGCACCTTGCCGGCCGCCGCGACCAGCATCCGCCCGGTGCGCGGGCCCGCCTCGCCCTCGGCGCGGGCCAGGGACTCGACCACGTCGTCCAGCGCGGCCAGGCTCGCCTCGTCGGCGCCGTCGTCGGCCAGTTGCCGCCGGGAGTCCCGCCAGCGGACCTGGATGCGGTGCTCCGAGTCCGTCTTGTCGTGCCGGGCGTCGAGGTAGACCGTGGCGAACGGTCCGGAGGCACGGGCAATGTCTTCGAGCCAGTAAAGTTCCACGCCCCCGCCTACCCGGTGCGGGGTGAGCTATGCCCCGACGACCGGCTCCGGGCCGCGCGTCAGCCGGCCGTGGGATGGCCCGGGGCGGGCACCGTGGCGTCCGTCGGGCGCTCGGCATTGGCGAACTCGTCGACCAGCCGGGCGCAGAACGCGGGCAGGTCGTCGGGGTTGCGGCTGGTGATCAGCCCCTGGTCGACGACGACCTCCTCGTCGACCCACTCCGCCCCGGCGTTGCGCAGGTCGGTCTGCAGGCTCGGCCACGAGGTGAGCCGCCGGCCGGCCATGACGCCGGCCTCGATCAGGATCCACGGCGCGTGGCAGATCGCCGCGACCGGCTTGGCGCGCACGAAGAACTCGCGGACGAGCTCGACCGCCTCGGGCTGGGTGCGCAGGTAGTCGGGGTTGGCCACGCCGCCGGGCAGCACCAGGGCGTCGAAGTCGTCCACCCCGACGTCCCCGACGACCTTGTCGACCGAGAACGTGTCGGCCTTGTCGAGGTGGTTGAACCCCTGGACCTCACCGGACGAGGTGGAGATCAGCAGCGGGGTGCCGCCGGCTTCCTGGACGGCCTTCCACGGCTCGGTGAGCTCGACCTGCTCGATCCCCTCGGGGGCGACCAGGAACGCGACCGTGTGGGACTTCAGTGCATCTGTGTCGGCCATGTGAGCGACTACCCCCCAAGTCGAGGGGCAAACCAGCCGGTCGAGGCTCACGGGGCCGGTGAGGGTTGCCGTGCCGCCGGTCGGGTACCCGGGCACCATGCGTACCGACGGAACGACCGGCAAGGTCGACACGCGCTCCGCACCGCTCCCCGAGGAGGCCGCCGCCGAGCGCGGCGGGGAGGACCGGCGCTCCGAGGCGGCCGAGATCCTCACCGAGTCGGAGCAGCGGGTGGCCGAGGCCACCGAGGCGGACACCCCGGCCGACGCCGCCGCCGAGCACCGCCGCTCGGAGGACACGACGCCGAGCTGAGGGCCGGCACCCGAACCGAACGACACGGGCACGGCACCGACCACAGGTGCCGTGCCCGTGCCATGTCGCGGCCGTGCCATGTCGCGGCCGTGCCGTGCGAGCGCGTGCCGTGCGAGCGCGTGCCGTGCGAGCCCGTACCCGAGCCCGTGGCGAGCGGGTCAGGCCAGCTGCGCGGGCTGGAGGTCGTCCCTCGGGTAGAACAGCGGCGGCAGGAACCGCAGCATCAGCGCGGACCACACCAGGTGGCTGATCAGCGGCGCCTGAACGCCGCCGGTGATCTTGCGCTGCGCCGCGAACAGCGTCCCCATCACCACCGACGCCAGCACCAGGGCCGGGTTCCGGGTGATCGTCGTGGACAGCGCGTACAGCGCGGTGGACGAGGCCAGCGGGCGGCGGGAGCCCAGCGCCGCGTACAGCGCGCCGCGGAAGAACAGCTCCTCGCCCACCCCGGTGGCCAGCGTGGTAATCATGACCGGCGCGAACGAGCCCCGGTGGGCGTAGCTGAGGATGCCCGCGATGGCCCGGTTGAGCACCGGGATGTGCCGGCAGACCAGCGCGCAGGCGTAGAACACCCCGAAGGCCCCCACCCCGATCAGCGCCGCGACCAGCGCCGAGCCCAGCGGTGAGCGTGGCCCGTCCACGTCGCCCCGGTCGCCGACCAGCCGCAGTGGCCCGGACACCACCCCGCCGCCGGCGTAGACACCGGCAGCGGCCAGGGTCTGCCCGTAGAACTTGGCCGACCCGGGTTCGCTGCTCAGCGACGCACCGAGCAGCGCGGTGCCGGCCACGCCGGTGGCCGCGACCATCCGCCTGCGCCGGCGGCGCCTGGCCGGCAGCTCCGGACCAAAGCTCACGACGCGTTCCGCCGGGCCGCGGCCCGCTCGGCGAGGGCCTCCAGCACGGCCCGGTCGTAGTTCATCGGCTCGAACGGGACGAGCTCGCGGATGCTGTTGTCGCGCACGATCACCTCGTTGTTCATCGACTCGATGAGGTTGCGGCCGGTCTGCACGTCGATGTCGGTGACCAGCCACAGGCCCAGCCCCATCCACCGCGAGGCCATCCACAGCCAGGACACCGGGGGGCTGAGCAGGGTGCCGAGCAACGGTACCGGGACGATCTTGCGGAAGCGGCCCTCGATCGCCGCGACGCGCTCGAGCATCTCCTGGTAGGTGAGCACCTCGGAGCCACCGATGTCGAACGCCCGGCCGGCCGTCTCCGGCACGTCGAGCACCTCGACCAGGTAGCGCACGACATCGGCCACCGCGATCGGCTGGGTGCGGGTGCGCACCCAGTTGGGCGCCACCAGCGGGGCGGGCACGTGCTCCACCACCTGGCGGGTCATCTCCCAGGAGATTCCACCGTGGCCCACCACGATCCCGGCGCGCAGCGTGGTGACCGGCACCCCGCCCACGCCGAGCAGGCCCTCCACGTCGCGGCGGCTGCGCAGGTGCGGCGAGAGGCTGTCCGCGTCGTCACCGAGGCCGCCGAGGTAGATGATCCGCTTGACCCCGGCCTCGGCCGCGGCCGTCCCGAACTCGCTGGCGGCGTCGGCGTCCCGGCGGGCGAAGTCGGCGTCGTCCAGCGCGTGCACCAGGTAGTAGGCGACGTCGCAGCCGGCCAGCGCGGCGCGCAGCGACTCGGGGTTGCCCACATCGCCGTACACCGGTTCGCCGATCCCGGTGTAGACCCGCGGGCGGCGGGTCATCGCCCGCACGGTGTGGCCCGCGTCCGCCAGGGCGGCGCAGAGTCGGTTGCCCACGAATCCGGATGCACCGGTCACCAAGGCTTGCATGGGCCTCATACTCTCCCAGGACCTCGCGGTGAGCATGATCTGGCGTCTGGCTGTAAAGATGTCGCCATGACCCGCTTCTCCGCGACCAACGATTCCGAGGCTGTCGTCGCCGCCGAGCGGAGTGCGATCTGGGCGGTCCTGACCGACCCGGTCATGCTCCCGAAGCTCACCCCGCTGCTGCGGCGGATCGAGACCGACGGCGACCACTGGCGCTGGTACCTGATGCGGATGTCGGTGCTGGGTGTGGGCGTGAGCTCGATGTTCACCGAGAAGATGACCTTTCACGACGGCAGGCGGATCGAGTACCGGCACGAACCGCCGGAGGGCACCGTGGAGCGGACCGGGGCGAACGGCTTCTACGACCTGTCCGACGTCAAGGGCGGCACCCACCTGAAGATCAGCATCACCCTGCACGTGGACCTGCCGCTGTCCAAGGTGGCGGCCCCGGCGGTCAACGGGGTGATGAAGAGCACCATCCAGCGCACCGGCGACCGGTTCTCCACGAACCTGCTGCGCCA
>DASXJJ010000142.1:0-20010 GCA_036497465.1 Pseudonocardia sp.
GAGTTCTCCGGGGCGGTGGTGAAGCCGACCTGGTTGTTCACCACGATGTGCACGGTGCCGCCGGTGCGGTAGCCGCGCAGCAGCGCCAGGTTCAGCGTCTCGGCCACCACGCCCTGGCCGGCGAACGCCGCGTCGCCGTGCATCATCACCGGCAGCACGGTGAAGCCGTCCTGGCCGCGGTCGAGGATGTCCTGCTTGGCCCGCACGATGCCCTCGAGCACCGGGTCGACGGCCTCCAGGTGCGACGGGTTCGCGGTCAGCGACACCACGGTCTCGCCGTCACCGAACATCCGGAAGTACTTGCCCTCGGCGCCCAGGTGGTACTTCACGTCGCCGGAGCCGTGCGCCTGGCCGGGGTCGAGGTTGCCCTCGAACTCGCGGAAGATCTGGCTGATCGGCTTGCCGACGATGTTGGCCAGCACGTTCAGCCGGCCGCGGTGCGGCATGCCGATGACGACCTCGTCCATCTCGTCCTCGGCCGCCGAGTCGAGCACCGCGTCGAGCAGCGGGATGACGGTCTCGCCGCCCTCCAGGGAGAACCGCTTCTGCCCGATGTACTTGGTCTGCAGGAACGTCTCGAACGCCTCGGCCGCGTTCAGCTTGGACAGCACGTACTTCTGCTCGGCGACCGGCGGCTTCTGGTGCGGGCGCTCGATGCGCTCCTGCAGCCAGTCGCGCTGCTCCGGGTCGGCGATGTGCATGTACTCGGCGCCCATCGTGCGGCAGTACGCGTCGCGCAGCACCCCGAGCACGTCGCGCAGCTTCATCCGGGACTGGCCGGCGAAGCCGCCCACCGCGAAGTCGCGGTCCAGGTCCCACAGGGTCAGCCCGTGGGAGAGCACGTCCAGGTCGGGGTGCCGGCGCTGCCGGTAGTTCAGCGGGTCGGTGTCGGCCATCAGGTGGCCCCGGGTGCGGTAGGACTCGATCAGCTCGAGCACCCGCGCGGTCTTGTCGACCGCACCCTCCGGGAAGTCCTGCACCCAGCGGACCGGCTCGTAGGGCACCCGTAGTGAGGTGAAGATCTCGTCGTAGAAGCCGTCCTCGCCGAGGATCAGCTGGTGCACCCGGCGCAGGAAGTCGCCGGACTCGGCGCCCTGGATGATCCGGTGGTCGTAGGTGGACGTCAACGTGATGATCTTGCTGACGCCGAACTCGGCCAGCCGCTCGTCGCTCGCGCCCTGGAACGCGGCCGGATACTCCATGGCGCCGACCCCGACGATCGTGCCCTGGCCGGACATCAGCCTGGGCACGCTGTGGTTGGTGCCCAGGGTGCCCGGGTTGGTCAGGCTGATCGTGGTGCCGGCGAAGTCCTCGCCCTTGAGCGAGCCGGTGCGGGCCTTGCGGACCATGTCCTCGTAGGCCGACCAGAACTGCGCGAAGTTCATGTTCTCGCAGCCCTTGATGGACACCACCACGAGCGAGCGCTGGCCGTCCTTGCCCGGCAGGTCGATGGCCAGCCCGAGGTTCACGTGCTCCGGGCTGACCACGGTCGGCTTGCCGTCGGTCTCCACGAAGTACCGGTTCATCCCGGGGAAGTCGGCGAGCGCCTTGACCACCGCGTAGCCGATGAGGTGGGTGAAGGAGATCTTCCCGCCCCGGGTCCGCTTCAGCTGGTTGTTGATCACGATGCGGTTGTCCGCGAGCAGCTTGGCGGGCACCGCGCGCACGCTGGTGGCGGTGGGCACGGCCAGCGAGGCGTTCATGTTCTTGACGACCGCGTTCGCCGCGCCTCGCAGCGGGTGGACCTCACCCGACGGCGCCGAGCCGTTCGACGAGGGCTTGGCGGCCTGCGACCCGCTGCCCGCTGCCGGCTTGGCGGGCGGCTGGGTGGGCTTGGTGTGGGCCGCCGACTTCGCGGCGGGCTTGCTCGGCTCGGCCTTCGCGGACGTGCCGGTGGCGTTCCCGCCGGACGTGCCGGACGAGTCCGGCTGCCGCTGGGCCGGCTTCTCCGGCCGCGCGTCCTGGCGGGCCGACGCGGCGGGCTCGGACTTCTCGGACTTCTCGGACTTCTCGGCCGGCTTGGCCGGGGCCGAGCCGTTCGTGTCGGACCCGCCCGAGTCGGAGCCGGACTCCGGCGCCGACTTGTAGTCGGAGAAGAAGTCGTGCCACGACGGGTCGACAGAGGTCGGGTCGTCGAGGAACCGCTGGTACATCTCCTCGACGAGCCACTCGTTGGTGCCGAACTGTGCGGTCGGGAACGGTGGGACCGACGAGCTGCTCGTGGACACGGTGGAAGATCGCCTCACTTGACATATGTTCTGTTGCCGGACCAGCCGTACCCCAGGTTAGTCCCTCCCAATCAACGCGCGTAGCGACGCCCGGGCGCGTCGTGGGTGACATCCGAGGGTCCTACCGCTGGTCGGACGGCACATGGGCGTCGGCGACGGGGCGAGCACAGTCGTCGATCGGGTGACGCGTGGAGGCAACCGATCGGCCGCTCGGACGTCTCGCCCGGGCCGTCCGGGCGCTGTTTCCGGGCGCCGGGCCCGCGCCGCCCGGGTGAACCGGCCGGTGCTCGACCGGTCAGCGGGGCAGCGGTGCGGGCGCGGCCGGCTCGTCCTCCTCGCCCAGCGAGCCGGCGCGCCAGAACTCGGCGTACCGGCCGTCGGCGGCCAGCAGCGCGGCGTGACTGCCCTGCTCGACGATCCGGCCGTCGGCCAGCACCACGATCCGGTCCGCGCGCGCGGCGGTGGCCAGCCGGTGCGCGACCAGCACCGTCGTGCGCCGGTGTCGGGTGCCGGCGCCGGTGAGTCGCTCGCTGGCGGCCAGCACCGCCGCCTCGGTGGCCGGGTCGAGCGCCGCGGTGGCCTCGTCCAGCAGCAGCAGGTCCGGGTCGACCAGCTCCGCGCGGGCCAGCGCGACCAGCTGGCGCTGCCCGGCGGACAGCCCCTGGCCGCGCTCACCGATCGGCTGCCGGAACCCGCCCGGCAGCCCGGCGATCATGTCCAGGGCGCCGACCGCGCGCGCGGCGTCCTCGATCTCCTCGCGGGTGGACCCGGGCCGGCCGTAGGCGATGTTGGAGGCGACGTCGCCGGTGAACAGGTGGGCCTCCTGCGGGACCACGCCGAGCCTGCGGTGGTAGTCGCCGAGCGGGTAGCGCCGCAGGTCCACGCCGTCCACCCGCACCTCGCCGGTTGTGGTGTCGTAGAACCGGCCGAGCAGCTTGACCACGGTGGACTTGCCGGCCCCCGTACTGCCCACCAGCGCCACGGTCTCCCCGGGGGCGATCCGCAGCGACACCCCGCGCAACGCGTCGGAGCCGGCCCCGGCGTACCGGAACCGCACGTCGTCCAGCTCCACCTCGCCGGCCAGCCGGGGCGGGACCGGCACCGGGCGCGCCTCCGGGTCGGCGCCGGGGTCCGGTACCGAGGTCGGGGTGCGCAGCAGGTCGCCGATCCGGGACAGCCCGACGGCGGCCTGCTGGTAGCCGTCGAACACCTGGGACAGCTGCTGCACCGGGGCGAAGAACATCCCCAGGTAGAGCAGGAAGGCGGTCAGCACACCGGGGCTGAGCGCGCCGGCCGCCACCCGGTCGGCGCCCACGCCCAGCACCGCGGCCTGGGACAGCTCGGAGAGCATGGTCACGAACGGGAAGTACAGGGCGATGTAGCGCTGCGCGCGCAGCCGGGACACCCGGTAGGCGGCGCTGCGCTCGCCGAACGCCATGGCGCTGTGCTCCTCGCGGACGAACGCCTGGGCCACCCGCAGCCCGGTCACGTTCTCCTGCAGGTCGGCGTTGACCACGCTGACCCGCTCCCTGGCCTCGGCGTAGGCCCGGGAGGCGCGCAGCCGGAACACCACGGTGGCGACGATCAGCACGGGCAGCCCGGCCAGCGCCACCGCGGCCAGCTCCGGGTCGGTGACCAGCAGCGCGAGCGCCACCCCGAGGACGGTGAGCAGGCTGACCGCCGCCTGCACCAGCCCTGTCTGCAGGAACGCGGACAGCGCGTCCACGTCGGTGGTCATCCGGGTCATGATCCGACCGGCCAGCTCGCGCTCGTAGTAGTCCAGCCCGAGCCGCTGCAGGTGCGCGTAGCTGCGCAGCCGCAGCGCGTACAGCACGCTCTCCCCGGCCCGCGCGGTCACCACGGTCTGCGCGGAGGTGGCCACCCAGTCGACGACGACGACCACCAGACCCACCGCGGCGGCCAGCGCGAGCACGGTCGTCGACCGGCCGATGATGCCGCCGTCCACCGACCAGCGGGCCAGCGACGGGTAGGCCACGGTGGCCAGTGCGTCGGCGGTGACCAGCAGCATGCTCAGCGCGAGCAACCCCCGGACCGGGTGCAGCAGCCGGCGCAGGGTGAAGCCGGGGTCCGGCGCGGTCGGGTCGATCCGAGGGCCGGCGCGACCCAGCACCGGCTCGTCGGCCGGCTCGGGCAGCGCGCGCACCCGCGCCATCAGCTCCGGCGACGGCGGCACCGTGCCGACCATCCCGAACGCGCCGCGCGGCCCGAGACCGCCGGTCGACTCCCCGGTGCGCACGTCCGCCGAGGCGCCCGCTCCCGGCACCTCCGCCGGGTCCGGCCACAGCGTGCCGGGCGACTCGGCCGGGTTCGCCGCGGTGCACTCGCCGCCGACCAGCGCCAGGGTGCCGCGCCGGGTCAGCTCCCGCTCGGTGCCGACGTCGCGCACCCGGCCCTCGTCCAGCACCACGATCCGGTCGGCGAGGGCGAGCGTGGAGCGGCGGTGCGCGATGAGCAGCGTCGTGCGGTCGGCGGTGACCTCGCGCAGCGTGCCGTGGATGGCGGCCTCGGTGGTGGCGTCCACCGCCGACGTCGCGTCGTCCAGCAACAGGATGCGTGGGTTCGACATCAGCGCCCTGGCCAGCGCCACCCGCTGCCGCTGCCCGCCGGACAGGGTCAGCCCGCGCTCGCCGACCAGCGTGTCGTAGCCGTCCGGCAACGCCCGCACGAACTCGTCGGCCTGCGCGGCCCGCGCGGCGGTGAGCACCTCGGCGTCGGTCGCGTCCGGGCGGCCGTAGGCGATGTTGGCGCGGATGGTGTCGGAGAACAGGAACGCCTCCTCGAACACCACCCCCATCTCGCGGCGCAGCTCGGCCAGCCGCAGCCGGGGCAGCGGCACCATGTCGCCTGCCGTGCCGATCCGGATCTCGCCGCCCTGCGGGTCGTAGAACCGGGGCAGCAGCATGGCCACCGTCGACTTGCCCGACCCGGCCGTGCCGACCAGCGCGAGCGTCTCCCCGGGCGCCACCCGCAGGGACAGCCCGGCCAGCACCGGCTCGTCGCGGGTGTAGCCGAACCGCACGTCGTCCAGCTCCACCGCCAGCGGGCCGTCCGGCAGCTCCCGGGGGTCCTCCGGGTCGGCGACCTCGGGCTGCGACTCGATCAGCTCGTACACCCGCTCCACGCCGGCCCTGGCGAGCTGGCCGGTCACCACCAGGCTGCCGATCATCCGGGCCGGGCCGATCAGGTTGCCCACGTAGGCGGAGAACGCCAGGAACGTGCCGATGGTCAGCTCGCCGCGCAGCGCGAGCAGCCCGCCGACGCCGAACACCGCGATCAGCCCCAGGTTGGGCAGCGCGGCCAGCGGCGGGGACAGCCGGGCGGTCAGCCGCGCGGCCCGCATCCGCTCGCCGAACAGCCGCATCGCCAGCCGGCGCAGCGTGCCGACCTCCCGCTGCTCCTGACCGAAGCCCTTGACCACCCGCACGCCGGTGACGGTCTCCTCGACCTGCTGGGCCACGTCAGCCGCGCGCTGCTGGGCCGACCAGGTGGCCGGGAACAGCAGCCTGCGGGTCCGCGCGGTGATCAGCACCGCCGTGGGCAGCATCACCACCGCGATCACCGTGAGCAGCGGGGACAGCCAGAACATCGCGCCGAGGGACACCACCAGCAGCACCACCGTGCCGGCCACCAGCGGCACCATGCTGAGCAGCCCCTGCACCTGCTGCAGGTCGCTGATCGCCCGCGACACCACCTGCCCGGTGCGCAGGCTGTCCTGCCGGGGCCCGTCCAGGCGCTGCACGGAGGCGAACACGGCGCGGCGCAGGTCGTGCTGCACGTCCAGGGACAGCCGCCCGCCCACGTAGCGCCGGACGAACGCGGCCCCGAACCGGATCAGTGCCAACCCGACCAGTGCGACGATCAGCGCGGGCAGCCCGGCGGTCACCCCGCGCACCGCGTTGTCCACGGCGACCCGGCTGATCAGCGGGCCGACCGCCTCCAGCCCCACGCCCAGGGTGGAGGCCACCATCGCCGAGACGGTGACCACCGGGTGCTGCCAGCAGGCACCGACCAGCCGGCGGATCCACCCGGCGGGCCTTCCGGCCCGATCGGCCGACGACCCGGTCGATGCGTCGGCCGGACTGTCCCCCTGCATGTCGGCAAAGATATGTCAGTGCCGGGCAGGCGGCCCGCCGCGCCGGTTCGACCGCCCGTCCCCCCGATCGTGCCCCACGCTGCGCGGGCGAACCGAGTTCCCTACGGTCGGGCGCCATGTTGGCAATCACCGATAACGCAGCAGAGGCCATCAACGCCCTGGTGACGCAGGGCGAGATGCCAGAGGGGGCGGGCGCGCGGATCGCCGCCGACGGCGCCGGCGAGGGCCTCGAGCTCGCGCTCGTGCCCGGTCCCGCGCAGGACGACACGGTGGTCGAGGGCAGCGGTGCCACCGTCTACCTGGAGCAGGGCGCCGCGCAGGTGCTCGGCGACAAGACGCTCGACGTGGAGAAGTACACCGAGAACACCGGGGAGGAGCAGCTGCGGTTCGCGATCGTGCCGCAGCAGGGCGCCGGCTGACCGCCGCCCCCACCATCGCCTCCGTCCGGGCGGTCACCGACTCCGGTGGCCGCCCGGACCACTGCCCGGATCCGTTCCGGTGCCGAGCCCCGGGACCGGCTCGGCCAGCCGGTGGCCTCCTTGCTGCCGGTGACCTCCCAGGTGCGCGCGGCGGCGGCCGTTCGGGGGCGAGCGAATGGGCCGTCCGCCGCGTGCCGGGCCGGCCGGGGACGGTCTAGCCGCGGTCGGCGGCCCGGAAGACCTCCACGACCTCGGCAACCCGGGGGTCGCGGCGCAGCTCGTCCAGGGTCACCGGCAGCGGCAGCCGCCAGTTCGGGTACTCGTCCACCGTGCCCGGCAGGTTGGGCTGCCTCGGCTCGGCCAGCACGTCGTACGGCGAGACCAGCTTCAGCCGGCACGGCGTCTCGGCCAGCAGCCGGTGCATCGCCACGATGACCTCCCGTTCGGACGGCTCCGGATCCCCGGACCCGCCGGTGCCGTCCGGGTCGCCGGCCTCGCCGGCCAGCAGCCCCTCGGCGCGCAGCAGGGCGAGCAGCTCGGCCCGCTCGGCGGCGGCCGCGCGCTCCTCGGCCGGCACGTCGTCCAGCAGGCCCAGCTCGGCGCGCGCCCGCACGTGCTCCCCGCGCAGGAAGCCGGCCGCGGTGGGCAGGTCGTGGGTGGACAGGCTGGCCGCCGCCCGCTCCGACCACCAGCGTGGCGGCAGCAGCGGCGTGCCCGGCTTCTCCTCGTCGCGGGCGAACCAGGATACGGCGCAGCCCAGCATCTCCTGGTCGGCCAGCGCCTCGGTGACCTCCGGCTCGACGGTGCCCAGGTCCTCGCCGACCACCACCGCGCCGGCCCGGTGCGCCTCCAGGGTGAGCACGGCGAGCATCACCTCGGCGTCGTAGTGCACGTAGGTGCCCCGGTCCGGCGAGTCGCCCGGTGGCACCCACCACAGCCGCCACAGCCCGGCCACGTGGTCGATGCGCAGCCCGTCGGCGTGTGCCAGCACGGCGCGCAGCATGTCCCGGAACGCGGCGTAGCCGGTGGCCGCGAGCCGGTCCGGACGCCACGGCGGCAACCCCCAGTTCTGCCCGCGCGGGGTGAAGTCGTCCGGCGGGGCGCCCACGCTGACGCCACTGGCCAGCACGTCGGCCAGCGCCCAGCCGTCCGCTCCCTCCGGGTCGACCCCCACGGCCAGGTCGTGCAGCACGCCCAGCGCCATGCCGGCGTCCCGGGCGGCGGCCCGCACGTCGGCCAGCTGCCGGGCGCACTGCTGCTGCACCCAGCCGTGGAAGGCCACCCGGGGGGCCAGCGCGCGGCGCGCGTCCGCCACCGCCGGCCCGGCCACGTCCCGCAGCGGCTCGGGCCACCGGGTCCACCGCGCGCCGTGCCGCTCGGCCAGCGCGCGGTAGGTGGCGAAGTCGCGCAGCCCGTCCGACGGCTCGCGCGGTTCCGGGCGGCCGGCGGAGCGCCACAACGCCTCCAGCGCCGACCGTTTCGCCGACCAGACCAGGTCGTGGTCGATCCGGTCGTCGGCGTCGGCGGGTCCGGGCACGACGCGCAGCGCGTCCACCTCGGCGCGGGTGGCCGGGTCCGCGTCGCGGTAGGCGTCCAGGTCCTCGATGCGCAGCGCCAGCGGGCTGGCGAAGCGCCTGCTGGACGGCGTGTACGGCGAGGGCTGCACCGGGTGGTTCGGCCCCGGCGCGTGCAGCGGGTTCAGCAACACCGCCCCGGCGCCGTGCTCTCGGCCGGCCCAGTCCACGAACTCGCGCAGGTCACCGAGGTCGCCGATGCCCCAGGACCGGGACGAGCGCAAGGCGTACAGCTGCAGCATCCAGCCCCAGGTGGCCGGGGTCGGCGGCATCCGGTCCGGTGCGACCACGACGGTGATCCGCCGCTCGGAGGCCCCGGTTCCGCCGCCGGGGCCGGTGCGCACGTCGAGGGAGTACCAGCCGGGGGCCAGGTCGGCGGGCAGCTCGTCGCGCACCTCCCGGGTGCCGCCGGCCTCGTCGGTGAGCAGCCGGGCCCCGGGCAGTGCGCGGGAGCGGCCGGTGCGCACCGCGACCGTGTCCGGTGGTGCGCCCAGCGCGTCCCGCTCGGCCAGCGCGGCCAGCTCGCGCCGGCGGTCGGCGGGGGTGGCCGCGTCCACGTCGAGCAGCGCGAGCACCCGGACGACCACCTCGGGATCCACCCGCACCGGCCGGCGCCTGCCGTCCCGGTAGGTGGTGGCCACCCCGTGCGCGGCGGCCAGGCGCCGCAGATCCTCGGGCAGGTCCTCGGCTAGGCCTTCGGGCAGGTCCTCGGCTATCGGCTGCTCGGCTATCGGCTGCTCGGCCGCCATCCGGTCCTCTCGCTCGTCAGGTGATGTCGCGGCGCTGCGCGACGGCGACGCCGGCCAGCAGCGCGGCGGCGGTGTACCCGGCGAAGATCAGCAGAGCCGCGCCCCAGGGCAGGGTCTGGGTGCTGAACAGCCCGCCGAACGGGCCCTCGCCGGCCAGCCCGGTGAGTACCGCCTCGGACGCCCCGGCGGGCAGGTACCCGTCGATCTGGCCCAGGTCGGCCGCGCGGGCCAGCAGCACCAGGATCTGCTCGACCAGGATCAGGTAGATCAGCACGCCGACGATCGCCGCCAGCTGGTTGTTGACCAGCGTGCCGATGCCGACGCCGAGCGCCGCCCACAGCGCGTACAGCAGCACCGCGGCCAGGCTCACTCCCAGCACGGCGCCGAACTCCGAGTCGAACTGGCCGCCGCCGAACAGCACCCCGAGCACCCCGGCGATCGCGCAGACCACCCCGTACACGGCGCCGACGGCCGCGGCCACGGCGGCCTTCGCCACCACCAGCTGGGGCCGGCCGGACGCGGTCAGGTAGCTGGTGGTGATCGTCCGGTGCCGGTACTCCGAGGCGGCGGACACCACCCCGAACAGCACCGTGAACTTGGTGCCGATCCCGGACAGCGTCGTCGCCTGCGCCATCGAGGCGGTGAAGGCGAGGCCACCGATCTCCGCGGTGACCAGGCTGCTCAGCAGGGTGATGGCGGCCGCCGCGACGAGCAGCACCCACCAGGCGTGGGTGGACAGCGTCTTGCGCACCTCGGCGACCGCGAGGCCACCGAGCGCGGCGGCCGACCAGGCGCCCCGGCCGTCCTCGGTGGGTCCTGCCGGGGTGGCGGGGGCGCTCATCACCGGGCTCCTTCCTGGTCCTGCGGCGCCGGCCGGGTCTCCGCGCCGGAGTCGTCCCGGTCGGCGGCCGCCGCCTGCCCGGCCGGGGCCTGGGGCGTGGCCGGCGGCGCGGGCTGGGCCTGGGCCGCGGGCGGGGATTGGGGCGCGGGCTGGGATGGGGGCGCGGGCTGGGATTGGGGTGCGGGCGGCGGCGCGGGCTGGGCCTGCTGGTTCGGTGCCGGCCGGCGGGACTCCGGCGTCGCCGGTGCCCGCGTTCCGGGTTCCTGCTCCGGCGGCGGGGGCATCGGTGGCGCGGCCGCGGAGGTCGGTGCGGCGGCCGAGGACCCAGCGGGCGGCGGTCCGGGCGGGGCGGCCGGGGGAGCGGCCGCCGGAACCGAGGGGAAGCCGGGCGACGGTGGTCCGAACCCGGCGGTGGGCTGCCCGGCCCGGTAGTCACCGGCGGTGAGGTGCAGGAACTGCTGTTCCAGGTCGGTCCGCTCCTGGTGCATGCCGTAGATCGCCACGCCGGCGGCCAGCGCCACGTCGCCCACGGTCCGGGGCGGTGCGCCGGTGACCGTCAGCGCGCTGTCCGGGGTGGCCTGGATGTCGGTGACCCCCCGCTCGGCCAGCGCGGTGGCTAGCCGGGCCGGGTCCGAGCACTGCACGTGCACCCTGGGCGCGCCGTCGCCGCGCAGCTGCTCCAGTGGCCCGCCGTACACCTTGCTGCCCTGGCTGATGATCACGACCTGGTCGACGGTCTGCCCGATCTCGGCGAGCTGGTGGCTGGAGACCAGCACCGTGCGTCCGGCGTTGGCGAACGACCGCATGAAGTTGCGCAGCCAGGCGACGCCCTCGGGGTCCAGGCCGGACCCCGGCTCGTCCAGGATCAGCACCTGCGGGTCACCGAGCACGGCGGTGGCCAGCGCGAGACGCTGCCGCATGCCCAGCGAGAAGCCGCCGATCCGCCGGCTGCCGGCGCTGCTCAGCCCGACCAGAGCGAGCACCTCGTCGGCCCGTTCGTCCGGCACACCGATCGCGGCCGCGTAGATCCGCAGGTGGGCGAGGGCCTTGCGGGCGCGGTGGAACCCGTGCGAGTCCAGCAGCGCACCGACCACCCTGGCCGGGCTCTCCAGCTGGTCGTAGCGCGCACCGTTGATGGTCACCTCGCCCTCGTCCGGGGTGACCAGACCGACGGCTGCCCGCAGCGTCGTGGTCTTGCCCGCGCCGTTGGGCCCGAGGAACCCGGTGACCTGCCCCGGCTCGACGGTGAAGTTGAGGTCGCGGACGGCGTCGACCATGCCGAACCGCTTGCTCAGGTTCCGCACGACGATCCGTCCGCTGCGGTCGTTCAGACTGCGGCCGTTCATCGGGACCATCCTGCCCGATGTCCGGGCCGCCCACCGCCGGGGTGGCCGGAGTGCCCGGGGCGGTCGGGACGCGCCGGTCAGAGCCAGCCGTAGTTGTCCGCGATCCGGGCGGCGTCCGCCCCGCTGCCGGCCTCCGTCTTGCCGATCGCGGAGGAGAGGTGGTTGCGGACCGTCCCGTGCGACAGGTGCAGCGCGCGGGCGATCTCGGCGGCGCCGCGGCCCTCGCGCGCCGCCCGCAGCACCTCCCGCTCGCGTTCGGTCAGCGGGTTGACCCCGGTGGCCAGCGACTCGGCGGCCAACCCGGGGTCCACCGCGCGGAGGCCGGCGTGCACCCCGCGGATGGCGTCGACCAGCTGCTCGGGCGGCGCGTCCTTGAGCACGAACCCGGCCGCGCCCGCCGCCATCGCCCGGGACAGGTAGCCGGGTCGGCCGAACGTCGTGCACACGATCACCCGGCAGGAGGGCAGCGCGCGGCGCAGCTCGGCGGTGGCGGTCAGCCCGTCCGTGCCCGGCATCTGCACGTCCAGCAGTGCCACGTCCGGCGAGGTGTCCAGCGCGGCCGGGACGACCCGGTCACCGTCGCCGACGTCGGCCACCACCGTCAGGTCCGACTCCAGCTCGAGCATCGCCACCAGGCCGCCCCGGACCAGTGCCTGGTCGTCGGCCACCAGCACCTTGATCACGCGTGGGCCTCCGCCCTGAGCCGGTAGCCGCCGCCGTCCAGCGGGCCGGCGGTGACGGTGCCGTGCACCGCGGCGAGCCGCTCGGTGAGGCCGGCCAGCCCGCTGCCCGCCGTGCCGACCCGCCGTGCGGTCCCGGCACCGCCCGCCGTGCCGGGACCCCCTGGCGTGCCGGGACCGTCCGCCGTGCCGGGACTGCCTGGCGTGCCGGGACCCCATCGCCGTGCCGGGACCGTCGTCGACCACCTCCAGCCAGCGCGCGCCCAGCCGGACCGTGCACCGGCGCGCGCCGGTGCACGGTCCACGTTGGTGACCCCCTCGCGCAGCACATAGGCCAGCGGTTCCTCCAGCCCGGCCGCGACGTCGTCGACCGCCTGCGGGAGGTCGGCGTCGATGCCGGCGGCGCGCAGCACGGCCCTGGCCGCCACCAGCTCCGCGGCCAGCGACATCCGCCGCTCGCCCGCCACCGTGGCCCTGATGTCGGCCAGCGCGCGGCGGGACAGCTCCTCGGCGTCGCTGATCTCGGCCAGCGCACGGTCCCCGGGATGCCCGGACTCCAGCAGCCGGCGGGCCAGCGAGGTCTTCACGGTGATCGTGGTGAGGCTGTGTCCGAGGACGTCGTGCAGGTCGCGGGCCAGCCGGGCGCGCTCACCGGCGACGGCGAGGGCGCGGACCTCGGACCGGGCCTCGCGCAGCCGGTTCAGCAGCCTGGCCATCCGGGCGATGCCGCACACCACGACGGCGATCAGCACCAGCACCACCATGCCGGCCCAGTCGACCGGCCGCCCGAACATCGGGGGCACCACCACCGCCGCGGCGATGGTGGCCATGCCGACCGGTCGCGACCACCGCACCGGCAGCACCAGCACCGCCGCGCTCAGCGGGTAGGCGAGCTTGCCCAGCGTGCTGACCGGGCTGATCACCCACAGGCACAGCGCCAGCCCGTACAGCAGCGCCAGCCCGTAGAGCAGCACCAGCACCCCGACCCGCATGCGGCGCGACCAGCGGGACACCCGCCACCACATGGCCACGTACAGCGCGGCGAACAGCACGGTCAGCGGGACCACCGGTACCGGTTGCCCCCGGTGCACGGCGGACGTCACGTCCGGGATGAGCCAGAGCACGAACAGCGAGGGGCCGATCCGGTCGAACGGCCGGGAGCGGTCCAGCCGGTGTCCCGGAAGTCCGGCCACTCGCGGGGGTCGACGGTGAGGTCGTCCCGGTCGGACGGGCGGGCTTTCACGCCGGCCAGCCTACGACCGCCGGGGCGTTCGTCGAGGTCAGGAGCGGGTGGCAGGGGCGGCCTTGCCGAACCGGACGGTCCAGCCGATCAGCAGTGCGAACGCCGCGACCTCCAGCGCGGTGGACGCCCCGACGGCGACGTCGAACGGCAGCAGGTAGACCACGCCGACCCGCAGGACCGACTCCAGCAGCAGCCCGACTCCCCAGACCAGCGACGAGACGTACCAGGGTCGGCGGCCCGCCGGTTCGGCCCAGCCGGCCCGGATCCGCGCGGCGGCCTCGGGGTCGGCGAAGCGCAGCGCGGCCGCCCGGGTGAGCGGGCGGTGGACCAGGCAGCTGCCGAGGAACACCAGCCCCGCGACCGCGCCGGTGACCGCCTGCTTGACCAGCATGAACCGGGGGTCACCGGTCAGCAACGTCAGCGCGAGCCCGATGCCGAAGATGACCATGAGGAAGGCGGCGAACGGGTCGAGCCTGCGGTGCCGGACGGCGACCAGCAGCGTGCGGGCGGCGGCGATCAGGGTGCCCGCCAGCATCGCCAGGTACTCGTCGCAGCCGGCCGCGCGCGCCGCGTAGTAGCCAAGCACCGGCAGGCCGACGTCCCACACCAGCGAGCGCGCCAACCGGCGCATCCCGACGGGGCTGCACGACCCGGCCGCGGGGCCGCCCGGCGCCGCGGTGGCCGCCCTCGCGGTGCACGGCTCGGTGGCGACCGGCGCCTCGGTGCCCTGCTCGGCGGGCGCCGTCGCGGTGCCGGCCCGGGTCGCGCCCGGGTGCTCGCGGGCGGTGTGGTCGGGCAGTGTCCTGTCCATCTCGGGTCTCCTCGTGCCGGTGCGGTGCCGGTACGAGCCTCGCGCCGGGGAGGCCCGGTGGACCCGGACCGCTGTCACCGGTTGGCCATGACATGTGTCATCCCGCCCCCGCTGACGTCAACTTGACCGATGTGGTCAAATAAAGGCATGCGCACCGGCGAGCTCCTCGACCCCTTCTGGGTCGGCCGCCGAATGCACCTGTTCGACCAGCGCTGTCGCCTGGGCTGATCTTCCGGCCCCGTACGTCCGCGACACCCCTGGAGAACCTCCCGTGCTCACCCGTACCCGTCGGGCCGCCGGCCCGAGCCTCCTCGACCTGCCTGAGCTCCGCCAGCTCACCCGCCGGGTGGCCGCCGAAGTCGTCCAGGGCCTGCACCCGGTCACGGTCGACCCGGACAACCGCTGGTACCGGCTGCTGTCCAGCGACGGCTACGTCGACGTGTGGCTGATCAGCTGGGCTCGCGAGCAGGCGGCCGAGCTGCACGATCACGGCGGCTCGATGGGCGCGCTGACCGTGGTGCGCGGCGAGCTGACCGAGCAGCGATGGTCGGCCGAGCATGCCGGGCTGCGCACCCGCTCGCTGCGGGCCGGGACGAGCGTGAGCTTCCCGCTCGGGCACGTGCACGACGTGATGAACACCGACCCGGCGCCGGCGGTCAGCGTGCACGCCTACTCGCCGCCGCTCACCGCGATGTCGTACTACCGGGTCGAGCCGGGCGGCCTGCTGCGCCGCACCCGCAGCGAGCTGACCAGCGAGCCGGAGAGCGCACCCTCCCCGGCCGTCGGGGCGCTGACCCCGTGAGCCACCTGACGATCGAGACGATGCTGGCCAACGCGCGGTCCCGGCTGCACCGGCTGGACGCGCGGGAGGCCGCCGACGCGGTGGCCGACGGCGCGCTGCTGGTGGACATCCGCCCGCAGTGGCAGCGGGCCACCGAGGGCGCGATCCCCGGCGCGTTGCTGATCGAGCGCAACCACCTGGAGTGGCGGCTCGACCCGACGAGCGGCGCGAAGATCCCCGAGGCGACCGGCCACGACGTCGCGGTGGTGATCGTCTGCTCGGAGGGCTACACCTCGAGCCTGGCCGCCGCCTCGCTGCAGGACCTGGGCCTGCACCGGGCGACCGACCTGATCGGCGGGTTCCACGCCTGGGCGGCGGAGGGGCTGCCGGTCGCCGAGGGCTGAGCGCACCGGCTGATCGATTGCGCGGCGCGCGGCCACCGGCGAGGATGCGGCGAGCAGCGCAGCCGATCCGGGGAGTGCCCACATGCCCGACCGCCCCAGCCATTTCTGCGACGTACTGGCCCGGTGGGTCCGGGAACGTCCGGACGTCGAGGCGCTGCGCTTCGAGGACCGCACCTGGACGTGGGCGGAGCTGGCCGAGCGGGTGGGGCGCAACGCCGGCGCCCAGCGCGCGGCGGGCCTGCGGCCGGGCGCCCGGGTCGCCGTGCTCGACCTCAACCACCCGTCCTGTCTGGAACTGACCCTGGCCTGCGCCCAGGTCGGCACCGCGAACGTGGTGGTCAACTTCCGGCTGACCGCCCCCGAGGTCGCGTACGTCATCAACGATTCGGGCGCGGAGCTGTTGTTCGTCGGCCCGGAGTTCGCGGAGCTGGTCGACGGGCTCGGCGACCAGCTGGAGTCGGTGCGGCAGGTGATCCGGGTCGGCGGGGAGGACGACGAGTACGAGTCCTGGCTGGCCGCTGAGCCCGACACCGACGTGCACCCGGCCGACCCGGAGGACTGCTTCCTGCAGCTGTACACCTCGGGGACGACCGGTTTCCCCAAGGGGGCGATGCTCACCCACCGGGCGCTGATCGCGCACTCGGCGGACGTGGTGGAGGAGTTCGGCACGACCCCCGACTCCAAGCAGCTGGTGGCGATGCCGCTGTTCCACGTCGGCGGGTCGGCCTACGCGCTGGTCGGCATCTACGCCGGGGCGACGATGACGATCATCCGCCAGCCCGACCCCGCGCGGTTGCTGCGGTTGCTGGAGGAGCGGCGGATCACCCACACCTTCTTCGTGCCGGCGCTGATGGCGATGATGGCCGAGGTGCCCGGGGCCGCCGACCACGACTACTCCGCGCTGCAGGTGCTGGCCTACGGCGCCTCGCCGATGCCGCTGCCCGTGCTGCGCGCCTGCATGAAGATCTTCCCGAGCGTGTTCCTGCAGGTCTACGGCATGACCGAGGCGTGCGGTGTGGTCACGGCGCTGGGCCCGGCCGAGCACGCCGACGAGGACAACCGGCAGCGGCTGATCTCCGCGGGCAAACCCATCGTCGGCGTGCGCATCGAGATCCGCGACCCGGACAGCGGTGGGGCGGTCGCGCACGGCGAGCAGGGTGAGGTGTGGGTGCGCAGCCAGCAGCTGATGGGCGGCTACTGGGGCAAGCCGGACGCGACGGGCTCGGCGCTGACCGAGGACGGTTGGTACCGCTCCGGTGACGCGGGGCGCTTCGACGACGACGGCTACCTCTACATCACCGACCGGATCAAGGACATGATCATCAGTGGCGGGGAGAACATCTACCCGGCCGAGATCGAGCGGGTGCTGGCCGAGCATCCCTCGGTGGGCGACCTGACCGTCGTCGGGGTGCCCGACGACAAGTGGGGCGAGGTGCCCAAGGCGGTCGTGGTGCCCGCGCGTGGGCAGCCCGTGGACGAGCAGGAGCTGCTGGCCTACTGCCGCGAGCACCTGGCCGGGTACAAGTGCCCCAAGTCGGTCGACGTGGTCGACGAGCTGCCCCGCAACCCGACCGGCAAGATCCTGAAGAAGGACGTTCGCGCCAAATACTGGGACGGCCGCGACCGTCAGACCGTGTGATCCAACCGGCCGTTTCGGTGCGCTGAGCTGCGAAAACACTGCGATCGCCGGAATCTCGTCTCTGTGAGCGTCGGGGACGATCCGGCGGTCTCTGGGGGAGTTCGCGGAACACTCACGGAACAAGTCAAGATCAAATCTACTGTGGACGATCATGCCGTGATCGCCGGCGGCTGCACTGGTGATCACCGTTGATCACCCGCGGGTCGGAATCAGCGGGTTACTCGGTTCACCCCTGCGCCGTCCAGGCGATCTTGTTGGCCGTGTTGAACGTCAGCGGGAAGGCGACGACCCGATCTGGGCGGGGAGAGCGCCGCTGCTCTGTCGGCCGGCGCCGGCGGGTGCTCGCGGGCTGCTCGGCGGCTTCGGTGAGCTGCCGCGGGTCGATCCACTCGCTCCCGGCGTCCGTCACCCCGACCGCCAGATCCCAGCCTTCGCTCACGAGTGACCGGGCCACCTCGGCCGAGTTCGTGGTGTGCGGCGCGCCGCAGTGAACCTGTGGCAGCGGCATCGAGGGCGCCGCTACTCCGTATCCGGTATCCCTGTGAGCCAAGGCGTCGGCGAGGAACTCTTCACGCACGGGGCAGAGGGCGCAGAGTTGCTTGGCGGCTCTGCCGTTGTCCCCAACCTCGGGAAGGCTCCGGGCCTGTCGGCCCCGCTGGTGATCGCTCAGCCGCGCAGGGTGTGGCTGGGCGGCTGTCCGTAGACCCGTCGGTACACGGTCGCGAAGCGACCGAGGTGGACGAAGCCCCACCGGGCGGCGACGGCGGCGACGGTGTCACCGCGGGTGGGGTCGGCGGCCTGCAGTTCCCGGTGGCTGCGCTCGAGGCGGACCCGGCGCAGGTAGGCGGTCGGGGTGGTGTTGTAGTGGCGGTGGAAGGCGTGTTGGAGCGCGCGTCCGCTGGTGCCGGCGACGGAGGCGACATCAGCCACGGTGAGCGGTCGGTCGGCGTTCTCGTCGATGAACGCGATCGCACGGCGCAGCCCGGCCGGGCCGGCCTGTCTGGGGCTGGGTGTGTGTGCGCTCATGGTGGTGTTGGGGAAGGTGCCCAAAGCGGCAGCGGCGAGCATTGTGAAAGTGCTGGACTGGACCAGCGGGTTGGCCAGCGCGGAGTCCGGGGCGACGAGTTCGCGGTTGACCATGGCGACGGTGGCCCGCCAGAACCGGGCGGCGGCCGCCGAGACGGGCGTCATCGACTCGAAACACAAGGCGTCGGGAGTGATACCGACATTGGTGGCGGCGACCTCGGCGACTGCGGCTAGTGGTAAGTCCAGCAGGTGGATGTTGGTCGGGTTCCAGCCGAAGCCGAACTGGGCGCCAACGGGGTGCAGGTATACATCGCCGGGACCAACTCGAATACGGGCCCCGGCGGTGGCGACTTCGGCTGCTCCGTCGGTGATCAGGGTGAACACCAGGCGATCTAACGGTTCGCAGGAGGCGGTCAAGCCCATCGAGGACTGGACGTGGTCCAGACGTATCGACCCGGCGCGGCGCCCCACGACCCGCAGATGGACGTTGCTGACCTGGGGGCGAGAGCAGGTCGCGGCGTGACACTGGAAGTAGGCTTGGCCCAGAAATGCGTGGGCGGCGTCGATGTCGCCAGTGGCGTAGTCGCTCCGTTGGATCGACGGGGCCTGGCATGTCCGGAACCTATCGCGGGTCCCGCAATCATCGCCGACAGTCACATCATTTGCTACGGCAGTTTTCTTACCAGCGGTGTGCATACGATCCCCTCCCCACATGTCATAGGGTTAAGTCAACGGCGGATGCAATGCGGCGGTGAACGTGTCGTTCGCCCCGTCGACGACCAGGCGCGTCAACGATCAGCCTCCCGTCCGTGACAGGGCCGCGCCGCAGATTGCCACTGCCGACGGGCCACTCAGGGTGACCTTCGAGATGTCAACCACGACCCGGCTCTGATCGAACAGCGCTGTATATGGCACCCGGCCTTCTCCGATTCCAATGATCGCACTGAGGTTGCCAGACAGCTCGGGTGCGGCGGGCACACCGGAATGACGAGCACACTCAATGAATTCGTCAAACATTGGAAAGCGCGGACCCTCAGCACGCCTCCCAGATGTATGCATCTGGAGAGCGCGTCGACCGCAACGATCGCGCCTCGTCATCGTCGGGTACCGCTCGGCGTCGCACAGGTCTACTATTGTTCGACATTTCATTAGTCCTGGCCACGCGCCCACGCGGGGCGCCCGCCAGGCCACCACGGGCCTGGGTCGCCCTGAACGTCCGACCCCACCCCCTCGGGGTTCCGGGGCGACCCATCCCGGGGCCGCCGGCCTGTCTCCAGCCACGACCGGCGGCCCCACCCCCGTCCCGAACACCCCCAGCTGCCGGGACGATCACTCCCGCCCGCGCTACCTTGCGGCTAATCCGATGCGCGGTCGCGCCGCACTTGGAACACGACCGGGCCGTGGCCCTCAGTCGATGTCCGGGTTCGTTCCGCATAAGTCCTCCGCCGTCGGTTCACCACCGGAAGCACACGCCGGGAACGGGGACCGAAAATCGGAGACGGCTTCCGGCCTGGGGCATGCTGCCGCGTCAGGCTCGGGTCCAGCCAGTCAATAGGCTAGGAGTCGGCGCCCGGGTCCGCAACTCACAGCGCGCACACGCTCACCGCTCGACGTGAAGTCACGCCCCGGGTGGTGTCGAGCGCACGGTGGTCGCCACCAGGTCGGCGGCCACCACCCGCAGCTTGAGATGCCGGCGCTGGGAGATCGTTGGCAGCATGGCGAATGCCTCGGTGGCGGAGCAGCGCCGCTGGCCCATCACGATGCCGATCGCCTGGTCAATCACCGAACGCGAGGCCAACGCGGTGCGCAAGTGATCGGTCAAGCTGATCTCGTCGTAACGGCGCAGCGCCGCGACCACCGCGATCGTCGCCTGCCCGGCGAGCAGCTGAGCCAGCTGTCGCTCCCGCGTACCGAACGCGTGCCGGTGATCGGCGTAGAGATTGAGCACCCCGACCGGTTTGTCCTTAACCAGCAACGGCACCGAATGCACCGCCAGGATCCCATGCCCCATCGCGATCACCGGATAGGAGTTCCACCGCGTTTCGAGCGACAGATCCGGTGCGTCGATGACCTCCCCGGTCAGCAGGGCCTCCGAGCACGGCCCAAGGCCGTGCTCGTACTGCTGCTCGTCGAGCTGATCGGCCAGCACATCCGC
>DASXJJ010000143.1:0-3155 GCA_036497465.1 Pseudonocardia sp.
CCTCGGTGAGCGCGTTCAAGCCGGCCTTGGCCGCCGCGTAGGGCAGCTCGTGCGCGCCGGGGCGGATCGCCGCGATCGAGCTGACGTTGATGATCGCGCCGCCGTCACCCGCCGCCATCCGGGTGCCGATCGCCGAGCCCAGCCGGAACGGGCCGCGCAGGTTCACCCCGATGACCTTGTCGAACAGCGCCTCGGACACCTCGTCAAGGCTGGGGTACAACGGCGAGAGCCCGGCGTTGTTGACCAGCACGTCGACCCGGCCGAACTCGCCGTACACCGTCTCCACCAGCGCGTCGCAGTCCGACCAGCTGGATACGTTGCAGGCCACCGGCAGCGCCGTGCCGCCGTGTTTCTCCCGTACCGCCGCCGCCAGTGTCTCGCAGGCGTCGATCTTCCGGCTGGCGATCACCACCGAGGCGCCGCGCGCGGCGAACGCCTCGACCATCGCCTTGCCCATCCCCCGGCTGCCCCCGGTGACCAGCACAACCTTGTCCTGGAACTCCACCCGCACACCTTTCCGTGGACGACCCGTCAGTGGCGAGTGGGGTCATGACCCCACTCGCACTCACGGGGTCTTGAGCACCATGTTGAGAATTCGGTCGGCCATTTGTTCCGGGGTCTCCGAGCCATCCGGCTGGAACCAGAGCAGTGAGTAGTTCATCGCGCCGAGCACGACCTTGACGAACATCGGGTCGAGGTCGGTCAGCTCGCCGGCCTCGACGCCGCGGCGGACCACCTCGTTCCAGACGTCCTCCACGGCGTCGCGCAGCGCCAGCATGTCGGCCCGGCGCTGCCCGGTCAGCGAGTCCAGCTCACGCAGCATGACGAGCAGCTCGGTGCGCCGGTGGGCGACCAGCCGCATGTGCTCGCGGGCCAGCTCGTGCAGCTTCGCCACCGCTGTGCCCTCGGCCGCGAGCAGCAGGGTGCCGAACGCGAGTACGTCCTCCAGGTGCGCCCGCACGATGGTCAGCAGCAGCTCCTCCTTGGAGCCGATGTGGTGGTAGAGCGCGCCGGCGCCGAGGCCGACCGCACGGCCCAGCTCGGCCACCCCGGTCGCGTGGTAGCCCTGCTGGGCGAACAGCTCGGTGGCCACCGCGATGATCTTCGCCTGGGTCTCGGTGCGGGCCGCGCGGACGGCGGCCAGCCCGGGACCGGGACCGGTCGGCTCGGGGGCGGAGACGGTCGGCTCGGGGGCGGGGACGGTGGGCTCGGGGGCGGCGGTCATCCGGCGCCGGCCCGCAGCAGGTTGCGCCGGACCTTGCCGGTCTCGGTGCGCGGCAGCTCGTCGACGAAGTCGACGATGCGTGGGTAGGCGTGCCGGCCGAGCCGGTCCCGCACGGCGGCCTGCACCTCCTCGACCAGCCGCGCGCGGGGCACCGTGCCGTTGGCGACCAGCACGGCGCGCACCACGGCGCCCCGGGCCGGGTCGTCGGCGGCGACCACGGCGGCGTCGGCCACCCCGGGGTGCGCGAGCACGATGTTCTCCACCTCGGTCGGCCCGACGTTGTAGCCGGAGGTGACGATCAGGTCGTCGTCGCGGCCGAGGAACCACCAGCGGCCCCGCTCGTCGCGCCGGGCCAGGTCGCCGGTGAGGAACCACTCGCCGCGCCACCGGTCGTCCCACCGGTCCTGTGCGTTCCAGTAGCCGATGCTGTTCAGGTAGCGGGGTCGGCGCAGCGCGATGATGCCCCGCTCGGCCTGCTCGTTGCCGTCCTCGTCGACCAGTCCGACGTCGAAGCCGGGCGTCGTGGCGGCCAGTGCGCCGGGCAGCACCGGGCTGTCCGGGTAGGCCAGGTTGGCCAGGGCCATCGCCGACTCGCTCTGCCCGTAGCCGTCCTGCAGATCACCGAGCTCACGGCCGGCACCGAGCGAGCGCCAGGCCTCGACCAGCGGGGCGTCCAGCGGCTCGCCCGCGCAGGTGGCGCCCCGGACCGTGGGCGGCAGGCCGTGCCGGGCCGCGTACCGAGCGAGCTGGCGGTATGCGCTCGGCGCCGCGCTGAGATAGGTGACCCGCTCGCTGGCCAGCACCTCCGACCAGGCGGCCGGGCTGAAGTCGCCGGTGTAGACGACCCGGGGGTGGCCGTGCGCCATCACCGACACCCCGGTCGTGTACAGCCCGTAGGACCAGCCGGGGCCGGCTCCGGTGAAGAACATGTCGCCGGGTTCGAGGGCGAAGGTGTGCCGGACGAACGGGTCCAGCGCGAGCAGCATCGCGTGCGGCTGGATGCAGCCCTTCGGCGCGCCGGTCGTGCCGCTGGTGTAGAGCAGCGTGGCGGGCTCGTGCACACCGGTGGCCACCAAACCGCCGTCCGCCGGGTGCCGGTCGATCTCCGACCAGAGGCTGCGGTCGCCGGCCAGCAGGCCCCGTCCGCCCGGGCCGGTGAGCGTGTAGACCAGCGGGTCGACGGTGAGCAGCTCCCGCGCGCGCTCCAGGTTGTCCCGGTACCGGTGGTCGACGACGACCGCGGCCGGCTCGCCGCCGTTCAGCCGCTGGGCCAGCGCGTCCGACCCGAAGCCGGCGAACAGCGGCAGGTACACCAGCCCGGAGCGCCACGCCGCCAGCGCGCAGAGGTGCGCCTCGACGCCCTGGCCGAGCAGCGCGGCGAACCGGTCGCCCCGGCGCAGCCCGGCCGCCCGCAGCGCGCTGGCCAGCCGGCTGGACGCGTCGGCCAGGTCGGCGAACGTCCACCGCTCGCTGCCGCCGCCGCTGTGCCGCACGACAAGCGCGAGCCGGCCCCGGTCGCGGGCCCAGCGGTCGCACGCCTCGTGCGCGGTGTTCAGCCCCTCGGCCACCGGGCGGTCCAGCCGCGCCTCGACGCCGGCCCAGACCTCGTCGACGGACATCGCCCGCTCGGCGCGCAGCTGTTCGACGAACGCCGTGCCGGCCATCCCGCACTCCCCGTCGCTCGCACTCCGCTGTATTGAGCGATCACTACAGTACGGCGCGGCGGGGGTGGCATGTCAAGGGCGACCGCGCGCGGTGCCCCTGGTCGGGACGCCGCGCACCCCGCCGGTCAGCCGAGCAGCGGCATCACCCTGGTGCCGAAGTTGTGCACGCCCTGTACGAAGTCGTCGAAGGTGAACATCATTCCCTTGACCCCGGGCATGGCGGCGACCTGATCGATCTGGCGGGCCACCGTCTCGTAGGAGCCGAC
>DASXJJ010000144.1:0-2251 GCA_036497465.1 Pseudonocardia sp.
CGCCGGGCGGCGCCGGACGGTCCGCCCGCAGCGGCTCGCCGTGCAGCCCGGCCGCCAGCAGTTCGGCCAGGTGCACCGGCGTCCGGCCGGTGCCGCCCTGCTCGATCTGGGTGCGGCAGCTGAACCCGTCGGCCAGCACGAGCTCCGCCGCCGAGTCCCGGACCGCGGGCAGCAGCACCCGCTCGGCGCAGGCCCGGGACACCTCGTAGTGCCCGGCTTCGAAGCCGAAGTTTCCGGCCAGCCCGCAGCACCCGGAGTCCAGGACGTCGAGGTCGACACCCGCGGCTTTCAGCACCGCCCGGTCCGCGTCATAGCCCATGATGGCGTGCTGATGGCAGTGGGTCTGCGCGATCGCCTGCCCGCCGACATGCGGCGGCTGCCAGCCGTCGGTGTGGTCGTGCAGCAGCTCGGCGAGCGTGACGGTCTGCTCGCGCAGCCGCTGGACGTCGCGGTCACCGGGCATCAGCTCACGCGCGTCGGACCGGAAGACCGCGGTGCAGCTCGGCTCGAGGCCGACAACCCTGACCCCGCGCCGCAGGTAGGGGGCGAGGGTGTCCACGGTCCGCCGGAGCACCCGGCGGGCCGTGCCCAGCTGCCCGGTCGAGATCCAGGTCAGGCCGCAGCACAGCGGCTGCTCCGGCACGATCACCCGCCAGCCGGCCGCCTCGAGGACCTCGGTGGCCGCCCGGCCGATCCCGGGGGTGAGGTGGTTGGTGAAGGTGTCCGGCCACAGCACCACCTCGCCGCGCAAGCCCGCTGGCCCGGGGTCGCGCTTCGCGGCCCACGCTTGCAGGGTCTGCGGGGCGAACAGCGGGATCGTCCGGCGCCGGTCGATGCCGCCCGCCGCGGTGAGTACGTCGCGCAGGACCGGTGCCTGGGTCAGCGCGTTGACCAGCCGCGGAGCGCGCGACGCCAGCTGGGCCGCGGCGGGCAGCCAGCCCATCGAGTAGTGCGACCGGGGACGCAGCCGCCCGGCGTAGTGGTGGGCCAGGAACTCGGCCTTCATGGTGGCCATGTCAACCTCGACCGGGCAGTCCTTCTTGCAGCCCTTGCAGGCCAGGCACAGGTCGAGCGCGTCGCGGACCTCGGTGGACCGCCAGCCCGCGGTGACCGGGGAGTCGGCGTGCCCGGCCAGCATCTCGAACAGCAGCCGGCTCCGCCCCCGGGTGGAGTGCTCCTCTTCCCGGGTGACCATGTAGGAGGGGCACATCACCCCCCCGCTGTCGTGCCGGCATTTCCCCACGCCCACGCAGCGCATGACGGCGCGCCCGAACTGGCCGTCGTCGTCGGGGTAGCTGAAGAAGCTGTCGTAGTCCCGCGGCGACCAGGAGGCGCCGAGGCGCAGGTTCTCGTCCAGCCGGTGGGGCGCGACCACCTTGCCGGGGTTCATCAGGTTGCCCGGGTCGAACACCGCCTTGAACTGCCCGAAGGCCCGCACCAGGTCCGAGCCGAACATCTTCGGCAGCAGCTCGCCGCGCGACTGGCCGTCGCCGTGCTCGCCGGAGAACGACCCGCCGTACGACACCACCAGGTCGGCGGCCCGCTCGATGAACCGCCGGAAGGTGGCGATGCCCTCGGCTGTGACCAGGTCGAACGGGATCCGGGTGTGCACGCAGCCCTGGCCGAAGTGCCCGTACAGGGCCGAGCCCGCGTAGCCGAACTCGTCGTAGAGCTTGCTCAGGTCCCGCAGGTAGTCGCCGAGCCGCTCGGGCGGGACCGCGGAGTCCTCCCAGCCCTCCCAGGTGTCCGGCATGTCCGGCACCCGGGCGGTGGCGCCCAGGGCCACCTCGCGGACGTCCGCGAGCTCCTTCTCGTGCTCGGGGTCGTCGTAGAACTTGACCGTCGGCTCGTGCTCGGTGCCGCGCAGCTCGTCGATCAGCGCCCGGGCCTTGCCGTCGGCCTCGTCCTGGGTGTCGCCGGAGAAGATGACCATGAGCCACCCGTGGCCTTCCGGCAGCAGCTGCAGGGCCTCGGGGTTCATCCGCCGCTCACGCTCGAAGGTGACCAGCCGGTCGTCGAGCCCCTCCAGCTGCTCGGGCTGGTGCGGGGCGATGGCCGGGGCGGCGTCGGCGGCGCTGGCGATGTCCGGGTAGCCGAGCACGACCAGCACCTCGGCCGCGGGCTTGGGGACCAGGCGCAGTTCCGCGTGCAGCACGGTGACCAGCGTGCTCTCGCTGCCGACCAGGGCCTGGGCCACGTCGAAGCCGTTCTCCGGCAGCAGCGAGTCCAGGTTGTAGCCGGACACCCGCCG
>DASXJJ010000145.1:0-32868 GCA_036497465.1 Pseudonocardia sp.
CCCGGCTGCTGCCCGGCAAGCCGGTGGCCGAGCGGGTGTTCGCCGACGTCACCATCCGCGCGGCCGCGCTGCGCGAGCGGGGCGTGGTGCCCAGCCTGGCCACCATCCTGGTCGGCGACGACGACGCCAGCGCCGGCTACATCCGGATCAAGCAGCGGCAGGCGGGCGAGCTGGGCTTCGAGTCACCGCACGCCCACCTGCCCTCGGACGCCACCCAGGACGACCTGCAGGCGATCATCGCCCGCTACAACGACGACCCGGCCGTGCACGGCATGCTGGTTCAGTACCCGGTGCCCCCTCACCTGGACTACGACCGGGCGCTGTCGGCGATCGACCCGGCCAAGGACGTCGACGGCATGCACCCGCTGAACCTGGGCAGGCTGGCCGCCGGCATCCCCGGCCCGCTGCCCTGCACCCCGGCCGGCATCGAGGAGCTGCTGGCCTTCCACGAGGTCCCGGTGGCCGGCCGGGAGGTGGTCATCCTGGGCCGGGGCGCCACGCTGGGCCGGCCGCTGGCCATGCTGCTCGCGCAGAAGCGGCCGACCGCGAACGCGGCGGTCACCGTGGTGCACACCGGGGTGCCCGACTGGGATCGGTACACCCGCCGCGCGGACATCCTGATCGCGGCGGCCGGGGTGCCCGGGATCATCCAGCCCGAGCACGTGCGGCCGGGCGGCGTGGTGGTCGGCGGTGGCGTCCGCTACGAGGGTCGCAAGCTGTTGCCGGACGTGGACGAGCGCTGCGCCGAGGTCGCCGGCGCGATCACCCCCCGGGTCGGCGGCGTCGGCCCGACCACGGTGGCCATGCTGTTCCGCAACGTGGTGGCCGCCGCCGAACGCGCGTCCGGCTGACAGCCGAGGGTAGTTCCGCTCGGCGGCTCCCGGCGGTCCGTCGGGAGGACCGCCGGGGGTCACCCGCCGGCCGGCGGGGTTCCTCCGGCGCTCAGCGGAGCAGCGCCACGGCGAGCAGGCCCGAACCGGCCAGCGGGGCGATCCAGCGCACCTGGTTGCCGGCACCCCAGCGCGCCAGGTACGCGTTCCACACCCCGGCCGCGTCCGCCGAGGCGGGGTCGAGCACGGCCAGCGAGTCGTTCAGCGGCACGTGGAAGGCGATGGTCAGCACGACCGCCCCGACCAGGTAGAGCAGCGCGCCGCCGAGCAGCCAGCCGGCGTACCCGGAGCCCCAGCCGCGCACCGCGCACACGATCAGCGCGACGCACAGCGCGGCCGTGCCGAACATCGCCAGCATCAGCGCGGGCCGCACCGCCGTGATGTTCATCGACTGCATGGCGGCGATCCCGCGCGGCGCCGGCAGCCGGGCCAGCCCCGGCATCACGAACGCGGAGAACGCGTAGAACACCCCGGCCATCAGCGCGCTGCCGAGCAGCCCGGCCACCGTCAGTACAGCCACCACCGAGCCCATGGCGCGTCCCTCCCGAGCAAGCGTCGTCATGGCACCAGCACACCGCGGCCGGCCCGGACGATCCATCGCCGAAGCGCGCTTGTTCATACGCGCGCGTCTACGCTGGGCGGCATGGACTCGGTTGCCGGCCTGCTGGACGGCCCCCGCGCGCGGGACGCGTTCCTGCTCCGCTCGGTGCTCGACCCGCCGTGGTCGATGCGCATCGAGGACGAGGCCCCGCTCACCCTGGTCGCCGTGGTGCGCGGCGGGGCCTACCTGTGCGGCCGGCCGGGCACCGACGCCGCGCCCGGCGCCGAGGTGTCGCTGGGGCCGGGCGACACCGCGGTGCTACGCGGCCCGGAGCCGTACACCGTCGCCGACCGTCCCGGCACGCCGCCGCAGGTGGTGATCCTGCCCGGCCAGCGCTGCGCCGCGCCGGACGGCGGTGAGGTGGCCATGACCACGCTCGGCGTCCGCACCTGGGGCAACAGCGCGGACGGGGAGACCGAGCTGCTCACCGGCACCTACCAGCTGCCCGGCGAGACCAGCCGGCGGCTGCTCGCGGCGCTGCCCCCGCTGCTCACCGTGCGGGCCGCCGACTGGCGGGCGGACCGGCGCAGCCCGCTCGTCCCGCTGCTCGCCGAGGAGATCGTCCGGGACGAGCCGGGGCAGGAGGCGGTGCTGGACCGGCTGCTGGACCTGCTGCTGATCGCCACCCTGCGCACCTGGTTCGCCCGGCCGCACGCGCGCGCTCCCGGCTGGTACTCGGCGCACGGCGACCCGGTGGTGGGCCCCGCGCTGCGGCTGCTGCACCACGAGCCGGCGCACCCGTGGACGGTCGCCGAGCTGGCCGGCCGGTCCGGGGTGTCCCGCGCGGCGTTCGCGCGCCGGTTCACCGAGCTGGTCGGCGAGCCGCCGATGACCTTCCTGACCGGCTGGCGGCTCACCCTGGCCGCCGACCTGCTGCGCGAGCCGGGGGCCACGGTGGCCTCGGTGGCCCGCCGGGTCGGCTACGCCACGCCGTACGCGTTCAGCGCCGCGTTCACCCGCGAGCGGGGGATCAGCCCCCGCCGCCATCGGGAGCGGGGACTGGTCCGAACGGCCGAGGCCTGAGGCCCACGAATGGCCGAACATCACCCGAAGGGTTAATCTCCGCCCGTTCGGCTTGATCACCGATCAGGTTCGGCTCGACAACGGAGGTCGACATGGCGGGCAAGTTCGAGGTGTACAAGGACAGGGCCGGCAAGTTCCGGTTCCGGCTCAAGGCGTCCAACGGCCAGGTCGTGGCCACCGGCGAGGCCTACGAGTCGAAGTCGGCGGCACACAAGGGCTGCGAGTCGGTGCAGCGCGCGGCTGAGGGCGCCAAGGTCGAGGACATCGACGCCTAGACCCGTCACCCGGGTCCCATCCGTCCCCTGAGCACCGGGCAGCGGACGACTTTTCCCCTGGTCGCGGCGATTTCTTGTGCTGGACGTACAACGCGCGCCCGGACATTCGGCGCACGGAGCCATCGCCCATCTCCCGGCACCGGCTTAGTCTGGATGTCCGCCCGCGGTGACACACACCGTCCCGGGCCGGACGCTGGCGGGATCCACCCGGCGTGGCAGGCCGACGGAGGGTGGCGCATGGGGTTCTTGTCGCCCAAGATGCCGCCCTTCGACATGCATTTCTGGTTCTGGGGCAAGCGCGCCGAGCGTCTGAAGCCGATGTGCCAGCACTGGGGCGAGCACGGGTTCGCCGGCCCCTGGGGCATCTGGGTGCTCTACGGGCTGAAGATGGCCCTCTTCGTGGCGGGCTGGCTGGGGTTCGCGCTGGCCACCCCGGGCATCGGCCCGCTGGAGGCGATCGGCTCCTGGTGGACCGAGCCGGTGGTGTTCCAGAAGGCGGTGATCTGGAGCCTGCTGTTCGAGGTGGTCGGCCTCGGCGGCGGGTTCGGCCCGCTGACCGTGCGCTTCTGGCCGCCGATGGGCGGGTTCCTGTACTGGCTGCGCCCGGGCACCGTGCGGCTGCCGCCGTGGCCGTCCCGGGTACCGCTCACCCGGGGCACCCGCCGAACCGGGCTCGACGTGCTGCTCTACCTCGGGGTGCTCGTCGCCGCGGGGTGGCTGCTGCTCTCCCCGGCCTCCCGGGTGGATGTCGGGTTCGGTGGCCAGCTCCGGATGCTGGAGCCGGACCGGCTGGTCCCGCTGGTGGTGCTGCTGCCGCTGCTCGGGCTGCGCGACAAGACGATCTTCCTCGCCGCCCGCGCCGAGCACTACTGGGTGGTGACCCTGACCTTCTTCCTGCCGTTCGTGAGCATGATCGTCACGGCCAAGCTGCTCATGGTGCTGCTGTGGTGGGCCGCCGCGACGGCCAAGCTCAGCCGGATCTTCCCGTTCACCGTCTCGGCGATGCTCAGCAACGGGCCGCTCACCCCCAAGTGGTTGCGCCGGCGGCTGTTCCGGGCGTTCCCCGAGGACATGCGCCCGTCCCGGGGCGTGTCCGGTTCGATCGCCTGGCTGGTGGTGGCGGTCGAGTACGGCTGCCCGCTGGCGCTGCTGGTCTCCACCGCCCGCTCGGTCACCCTGGCCGCGCTGGTGCTGCTGGCGGTGTTCCACCTGGTGATCGTGCTGAGCGCGCCGATCGGGGTACCGCTGGAGTGGAACCTGTTCATCGCCTACGAGGCGGTGTTCCTGTTCTGGGGCCACTTCCCGGTCACCCTGAGCACCACCGCCGACCCGGTGCTGCCCACGCTGGTGGCGATCCCGGTGGTCGCGCTGGTCACCTGGGGCAACCTGCGGCCGGACCAGGTCTCGTACCAGATGTCGATGCGCTACTACGCCGGCAACTGGCCCACCTCGATGTGGGCGCTGCGGCGCTCGGCCATCGCCAAGATCCACAACCACGTCACGATCAGCGCCGGGTTCCCCAAGGAGCAGCTGCGGCGGCTGTACGGCGAGCAGGTGGCCGAGGTGGTCGCGCACCGGGTGTACACGTTCCGCTCGCTGCACCACCACGGCCGGGCGCTGTTCGGGCTGCTGCCCCGCGCGGGCGGGCCGGACCACGAGGACGCCGTGGTGATGGAGGGTGAGCTGGTCGCCGGGACGGTGCTCGGCTGGAACTTCGGCGACGGTCACCTGCACAACGAGCAGCTGATGGCCGCGCTGCAGGAGCGGTGCCGGTTCGAGCCCGGCGAGGTCCGCGCGGTGATCCTGGAGTCCGCGCCGCTCGGGGCCGACCGCCAGGAGTACCGGCTGGTGGACGCGGCCGCCGGCGAGTTCGAGCGCGGCCACGTGCTGGTCGGCGACATGGCCGACCGGCAGCCGTGGGAGATCGACGACCTGCCGGTGCACGTGGTGTCCCAGGTGCGCCCGGTGCCCGGGGACCGGGTGGTCGAGCCCGCGGAGCTGGACGACCCGGTCACCCTGCCCCCGCAGCTGCCCGGCCTGATCGTGCGGGAGCCCGACCGCCGGCACGCGAAGCGACGCCGGTCGCCGCGCCGCGCGGGCACCGCCTGATACTGGGGCGATGACCGACGCCGTCGTGGTGGGCTCCGGCCCGAACGGGCTGTCCGCCGCCGTCACCCTGGCCGGCGCCGGGCTCGGGGTGACCGTGCTGGAGGCCGACGACCGGATCGGCGGCGGCACCCGCAGCTCCGAGCTCACCGTGCCCGGGCTGCTGCACGACGAGTGCTCGGGCATCCACCCGATGGGCGCGGGCTCGCCGTTCCTGAACTCGCTCGACCTCGGCCGGTACGGCCTGATCTGGCTGCTGCCCGAGATCGACGCCGCGCACCCGTTGGACGACGGCTCGGCCGGACTGCTGCACCGCTCGCTGGATGAGACGGCCGCCGGGCTGGGCGTGGACGGGCGGGTCTGGCGCGGCCTGTTCGGGGCCTCGGTGCGGGGCGCCGACGAGCTGCTGGGCAGTTTCCTCGGGCCGGTGCTCACCGTGCCGAGGCACCCGGTGCGGCTGGCCCGGTTCGGGCTGCCCGGGCTGGTCCCGGCCACCGCGACCGCCCGGCTGTTCCGCACCGAGCGGGGCCGCGCGCTGTTCGCCGGGAACGTCGCGCACGCGTTCTACCGGCTGGACCGGCCGCTCGTCCCGCTGATCGGGATGGGCATCGTGGTGGCCGGACACCGGCACGGCTGGCCGGTGGCCCGTGGCGGCAGCCGGGCGATCACCGACGCGCTGGCCGGGCTGCTCGGCGAGCTGGGCGGGAAGATCGAGACCGGCGTGCGGGTGCGGTCGCTGGCCGACCTGCCGGCCGCCGAGGTCACCATGCTGGACCTGTCACCGGCCGCCGTCGTCGGCCTCGCCGGCGAGCGGCTGCCCGCCCCGGTGCGGCGGGCCTACCTGCGCTACCGGCACGGCCCGGCGGCGTTCAAGGTCGACTATGCGGTGGCGGGCGGGGTGCCCTGGACGAACGAGGAGGTCCGGCGGGCCGGCACGGTGCACCTGGGCGGCAGCGTCGCGGAGATCGCCGCCGCCGAGGCCGACTGCGCGCGGGGCCGGCTGCCGCGGCGGCCGTTCGTGCTGGTCGGGCAGCAGTACCTGGCCGACCCGGGACGCTCGTCCGGCGACGTGCATCCGCTGTACGCCTACGCGCACGTGCCGAACGGCTACCCGGGCGACCCGGACGCGGTCACCGAGCTGGTCACCCGGCAGATCGAACGGTTCGCCCCGGGGTTCCGGGAACGGATCGTGGCCCGGGTGTCCGCCTCCCCCGCCCAGCTCCACGCGCACAACACCAACTACCTCGGCGGCGACATCATCGGCGGGATGAGCAGCGCCCGGCAGATGGTGCTGCGGCCGCGCGCCACGCTCGACCCGTACCGCACCGGCATCCCCGGGGTGTACCTGTGCTCGCAGTCCACCCCGCCCGGCGCCGGCACGCACGGCATGTGCGGCCACCACGCCGCCCGCTCCGCGCTGCGCGCGCTCCCCCGCCGGTAGCCGGCCCGGGACGGTCGGCTCGGGGAACGTGGCGCGGCTCAGGAACCGGGACGGCGCAGCACCGCCCGGCCCAGGTGCTCGCAGGCCCGCAGCGCGACCTCCACGTCCGGGCGTCGCTCGCTCACCGGGCGGCCCATCACGTCCTCGGCCTTGCGCAGCCGGTAGCGCACGGTGTTCTTGTGCAGGTGCAGCCGGGTCGCGGCGTCGGTGAGGCTGGAGCCGGCGCGCAGGTAGCTGAGCACGGTCAGCCGCAGCTCGGCCATGGCGTGGTCGTCGCCGGCCAGGTCGCCGAGCACGCCGGCCACCCAGAACCGGGCGGCCCGGGGGTCGCGGGCCAGGAACGCCGACACCGCCACCTCGGCGAACTCGATCACCGGCGGTGCGCCGGCACCGCGGATCGCGGCCACCCGGTGCGCGCTGAGCGCGTCCCAGTGGGTACGCCGGAACCCGGCCAGACCCTCGGCCGGGTTGCCCACCGCCGCGCGCGCCGCGCAGTCCAGCCGGCCCAGGCGGTCGCGCAGCGTGGCGGCGTCGAGCGCCGCCTCGGCCGCGGTGTCGGCGGACACCCAGGCCCACATCGTCCGCCCGTCGGCCAGCACCGCCAGCGGAGCCCGGCCGGCCGCCTCACCGATCGCCTCGGCCGCCGCCTCCACCCCGCGCGGCTGCTCGCCGGTCGCGGCCCAGACGACCAGCCCGGTGTGCACGCCGCGCATCCGGTGGCCGGTGAGGGCCTCGGCGGCGTCGACGTCGAGGTCCTCCTCCAGCAGCACGGTGCGCACCTGCGCGGCCCGGCTGGCCGCGGCGCGCTGCACCCAGAGCGTGCGTTCCTCGTCGTAGATCCGCACCAGCGCCTCGGACACCTGGTCGATGTAGGTGCTGGCCACGGCGGTCACGTAGCGGGTGGCCTCGATCAGCAGCCTCGGCGTGGGCTGGTGGCGCTCGATGGTGCGCAGCCACCACTGCACGAACAGGGCCTCGCCCAGCCGGTAGGCCCGCAGCAGCGCCTCCACCGGCACATCCCGCTGCGCCAGCCGGCGGGCGTAGTGGGCGGCCGCCGCCGGTGCGTCGACCTGGTCGACCGGGATGTTGTGCGCGAACATGTCCAGCGCGGTGGCCACGTTGGCCTGCGAGCTGGCGGCCAGCAGCTCGCGCACGTCCTCGCCGTCGATGCGGAGGCTGGGGATCGCCGCGATCAGCTGGTCGACCATCTCGCCGGTCAACGCGGGCAGCTCGAACTCGATCTCCCTGGCGACCGTGGCCACCAGGGAGGCCACCTCCGGAGCCGCCGCCTCACCCACTCCGCGACGCTACTGCACCTGCGACCCCCGGCACGTCCCTGCAGCGGGGGATTGATCCCGCCGTTCGGGGGATGCGGGACGGGCTCGCGCGGTGGCGCCCCGGGGCGCGGCGGACGATAGTCGGGCCGAGCAGACCGACCCGAGGGAGCGTGCAGCCGCAGTGACGAACGACGTCGAGGTCCACCGGTCCGGCGCGACGGTGGAGATCCACCTGAACCGTCCGGACAAGCGCAACGCGATCACCGGTGCCATGTACACGGCGGTCAGCTCGGCGTTGGCCGACGCCGAGGCCGACACCGACGTCAGGGCCGTGGTCATCGCGGGGCGGGGCGCCGGCTTCTGCGCGGGCAACGACCTCAAGGACTTCGTCACCAACCCGCCGGAGGGCAAGGACAGCCCGCCCGCGGTGTTCCTGAACACGATCGCCGGGCTGACCGTGCCGGTGGTGGCCGCGGTGCAGGGCAACGCGGTGGGCGTCGGGGCCACCATGCTGCTGCACTGCGACTACGTGGTCGCCGACCCCACGGCCCGGATCCACTTCGCGTTCGTGCCGCTGGGTGTGGTGCCCGAGGCGGGCAGCACGCTGCTGCTTCCCCGGCTGGTCGGGCACCTTGCCTCGGCACGGCTGCTGATGCTCGCCGAGCCGGTCGGTGCCGAGGAGGCCGCCCGGCTGGGGCTGGTCAGCGAGGTGTCCCCGGCCGGCGAGCACGTGGCGGCCGCGCGCCGGGCCGCCGACCGGTTCGCCGCGCAGCCGGCCACCGCCGTGCGGCTGACCAAGCAGCTGCTGCGCGACGACCCGGCGCTGCCGGAGCGGATGCGCGCCGAGGCACGGATCTTCCGCCGGCAGCTGGCCGGGCCGGAGTTCGCCAGCGCCGTCGGCGCGTTCGCCGCCCGCCGTGACCGGCCCTAGGTGAGCAGCTCGGCCAGCTCGCCGACGGCCAGCCGCAGCTCCTCCGCGAACGCGGTCATCTGGTCGGCGACCCGTGCCGGGGTGCTGAGGTACAGGTTGAACCGGTCGGGCAGCAGCACGTAGGCCACCCCGATGCAGTGGCTGCTGGTGGACCCGAAGCCGAAGCACTCGATGTTCACCGACGGCGCGGAGCTGGTGCTCAGGTAGTCGTCGCGCATGATCCGCCAGCCGGGCGAGTCGTAGAGCGCGAGCGGCCCGGTGACCCCGAGCTCGGCACCCGCGCGCTGGGCGATCCACTGCAGCTCCCACAGGTGCTGCTCGGGGGCGCGGCCCCGCTGGCAGTCCTTGGCCCTGGTCACGTGCGCCTCGGCGGCGGCGCCGAACGCCTCCCGGCGGGTGTCCGGGCCGGCGTCGGGGTCGTCCATCGCGGCCACGAACCGCAGCACCTCGGGGGTGACCACCCGCATCGCCTCGGTTCGGCCGAGCCGGAACTGCCGGGTGGCGATGGACTCGTAGGTGGCCCCGGTGATGCCCTTGGCCCTGCGGTGCGCGAGCTGGTAGGCCAGCTGCGCGAACGCGTCCGGCGACACCCCGAGCTTCTTCGCCCGGTCCGCCCCGAAGTCGTCGAAGGTCACCAGCTCCGACGCGGTGGCCCCGGCGAACTCGGCGAACTCCTCGGCCGCCGCGCTCGCGACGCCGCGCAGCTCGTCGTCCAGCACGAACTCGACCGGTGCGGACACCGGCTCGCCCCGGGACAGCTCCACCGAGGGACCGCCGTCCGGGCCGGCCGGGTCCGGCACGAGGATCCCGTCCACGAAGGCCAGCACGGTGGTGCCGTCCAGCCCACAGTGTTCGATGTTGATCCCGGCGCGGCCGTCCGCGAGCACCACCAGCGACACCGACTTGTCGAACCACCGGTTGCCGTGGCCACCGTGCAGGATCTGGTCGGAGGCGGCGTGCCGGTCGGTGGGCGCGCCGTCGGCCGGTGGGTCGTCGAGGCACAGGCAGAACAGCGCGGACTCGACGGTGTCCAGCGCGGCGGCGTTGGCCGGGTCGAGCTCGCCCAGCCGCGCCCGGTGCGCCGCCCACTCGGCGCGGGCCATGGTGGTCAGGTGGCCGACCGGGACGTCCCGGGCCGGCCCGGCGGCGCGCACCCCGTCCAGCGCCGCGACCAGCACCGACTCCGGGTAGGGCCGCCGGTCCTCGTCGAGCACGTCCAGCGCGGTCAGCCGGCCGCCGGACAGCACCAGGATGTGCCGCGCGGGGGACGGCCCCGGCCGCTCCGCGCTGTACGGGGCGCGCACGCTGTCCTGCTCCGCGCCAGGGATACGGGTGGTGGAGAACAGGTAACGCTGCTGGTCCATGGACTGCGGCTGGCCACGCAGGATCACCGGCCGGATCCGCTCCTCGTCCAGCAGCAGCTTGTAGTCCACCGCGGCGGAGATCAGCCGGGCGGCCCGGGACAGCTGCCGGTCCACGTCGGGCAGCGGGTCGCGCGGCTCGTCGCGGAACAGGAAGGCGAAGTTGGCGTTCAGGGCGATCCGGTCCCGGCGGCCGAGGTAGCGCGACGGCCAGAACCGGTCCAGCCAGCTGCGCGTGTCCGGCTCGGCGTCGAAGCGGGCGAGCTCGGCGTGCAGGGTCCGCGCCGGGCTGTCCGGGGCGAGCAGCTCGTCGACCGCCTCGCGGGTCTCGGCCAGCTGCGCGGGGGTCAGCAGCGGCGCGCACCACTCGAGGAACCGGGCACCGGAGTCCTCGAGGGTCGGGAGCGGGACACGAGGCAGTTCATCCTCGTGAGCGAACGTGCGCGTCGGGTAATCTCGCCCGCTGGTCATCCTCATCCTCTGGTTGCCGGTTGTCCGCGCCGCGGACCCGCCGAGGGGATCACGGACGTCGCTCGACGAGGAGGTTCGTTCGCCGTGCCCGGATCGGCAGCGCCGGAGATCGACCACCTGGTGAACATCGACCGTTATCCCCTGGAGCGGCCGGGGAGCGCGGACTGGTGGGCCTCAGTTTCCCACGCACGCGCCTCGCTGCGCGACGGCGGCTGCTGCGTGCTGCCCGACTTCGTGGCCCCCGACGTGGTGCCGGTGCTGCGCGCGGAGTGCGCCGGGGTCGCTCCGCTGGCGAACTACCGGACCGAGACGGTGAACGCCTACAACATCTCCCTGGACAGGCCGCTGCCGGCCGGGCACCCGGGGCGGATCCGCATGCGGCGGGGCAACGCGTTCGTGCCCCGGGACCGGATCGCGGCCGACACCGTCATCCACCGGCTCTACTCCAGCCCGGTGCTGCAGCGGTTCGTGGCGGACTGCTTCCGGCTGCCCCGGCTGTACGAGCTGGCCGACCCGCTGGCCGGCCTGGTGCTGAACGTGGTGCGGCCCGGCGACGCGCACCCGTGGCACTTCGACACCAACGAGTTCACCGTCACGCTGCTCACCCAGGGAGCCGAGGAGGGCGGTGTCTTCGAGTTCTGCCCGGACATCCGCTCGGCGGCCGAGGAGAACTTCGCCGACGTGCGGGCGGTGCTGACCGGCTCGGGGCGGCACCTGGTGCGGCGGCTGACCCTGCGCCCGGGTGACCTGCAGCTCTTCCGCGGTCGGTACGCGCTGCACCGGGTGACGCCGGTGGCCGGTCCGGCCGCGCGGCACGCCGCGATCCTGGCCTACACCGACCGCCCCGGGGTGCTCGGCAGCGTCGAGCGCACCCGGCAGCTGTTCGGCCGGCTCTCCCCGCTGCACCGGGCCGGCGAGGCCCGCGCAAGCCGGCTGGATCAGCTTCTCGACTGACGTGTGATCTACATCACACATCGTATTGTGGATCTATGCCACGGGCATTACGGCTTTATGAACGGCATCACACTCGTACTACTGATAATTGTGGCCGTCGTTATTATTGTGGCGATCGGGATGGTTGCATTTCGCGTCTCCCAGAAACGACGGACCGAAGCGTTGCGCGAGAAGTTCGGACCTGAATACGACCGCAAGGTCGACCAGGCCGACGACAAGCGCAAGGCCGAGTCGGAGTTGCGTGAGCGCGAGAAGCGCCACAGCAAGCTCGACATCCGGCCGCTGAAGCCCGAGCAGCGCAGCGAGTTCCAGAACCGCTGGGCCGCGGTGCAGGGCGAGTTCGTCGACGACCCGGCCGACGCGGTCCGGGACGCGGACAAGCTGGTCGTCGAGGTCATGTCGGCCAGGGGCTACCCCGTCGACGACTTCGACCAGCGCGCCGACGACCTGTCGGTCGAGCACCCGGAGGTCACCCAGTACTACCGCAAGGCTCGCCAGATCTCGACGGCGAACCAGCGCGGTGAGGCCGACACCGAGCAGCTGCGCCGCGCCGTCACGTCGTTCCGGGCACTGATCGACGCCCTGCTCGACGACTCCGACAGCGGCCACGGCACCGACCGGGACGACCGCCGGGACGGCCGCGACGAGGGCCGTCACGAGGGCAACCACGAGGTTCGCCGGGACGACCGTGCGGGCTCGACCGCGCACGACACCGGTGACGACACCGAGAACAAGCGGGAGCAGAGGGCATGACCAGCGCGCACGACACCCAGGTGAACGAGCACCTCGACCCCTCGCAGACCGCCGCACCCACACCCCGTTCGTCGGAGGGACAGACCCAGATGCAGAGCGCCCCCACCCACGAGACCGCCCTTGACGGCGGCACGGACGCCGGCACGCACGACGCCGGCACCACCCACGGCGCGGCCGCCACGCACGACGGCGGCGCCGGCGCGGCCCGCAGCCACGACGCGGGGGTCCGCGACAACCAGCCGGACGCGCTGTTCGAGCAGAACCGGGTGGAGGACTACCAGCACCGCTTCAACGACCTCAAGGGCGGATTCGTCGACGACCCGAAGAAAGCGATGCACGATGTCGACTCGCTCGTCGCCGAGGTTCTCGACGAGCTGGAGAAGCGATTCCGCCGGCAGCACAAGGAGCTGACCGAGCATTTGGCGAACGAGGGGTCCTCGACCGAGGACCTGCGGAACACGTTCGGAAACTACCGCACTTTCCTGGACCGGCTGCTCAGCCTCTGACCGTTATTAGCGGATCCCGAGCGACAAGCCTTTTTCGGCCCCGACCCACCCGACGGTGTCGGCGACCAACCCGGCCGCCCGCACCGCCGCCAGGTGGATCGGGGCCGGCGTCGTCGGTGGACGGCCCTCAGCGGCACGCATACCATGACCGGTTCGAGGAGGTACCTCCCGAATGGATCGCACGGCGTCCGTCACGCCCGCCGAACGCGGAGACCGCCGCTCCCCGAACCTCACCGACGTCGTCTTCCGGCTGGGCACCGCCTGCTTCGCGGTGTGGGTGGTGATCGTGGTGGCCAGCTCGCCGACCAGCGACCAGCGGCCGGCCTGGTGGCCCGCGTTCGTCGCGCTCGGGGCGTTGATCGCGGTGTCCATGCTGATCGGCGGCTTCATGACGCTGAGCTTCTACCTGAGACGGCGCTGACCGGGTCCGACAGCGCACGGCGTGGGCCGTGGCGCTCCCTCGGGCTCGGGATATGATCGCCACGAGGCTACGGTCGAGACGGCTCAGACAGTCGGGCTAGCGATCACGACCAGGCGCGGGGGCTCTCTCGCCAGGTCTGGACGACGGCGGTTTGAGCATGGGCGACTCCCTTGCGCCTGGTGCGTGCGGCGGCTCGCTGCGCGAGGTCGCGATGATGTTCGCGGAGCTGGGCGAGCAGTTGACCGGTTCGCCCGACTCGGTGTTCGACGCGCTCACCCGCGTGGCGGTACGGCGCATCGACGGCGCGGAGTCGGCGAGCATCACCACGTACTCCGACGGGACGTTCGCGACCGTCGCGGCCACCGACGACCGGGCGCGCCGGGCCGACGCCATCCAGTACGAGCTGCGCTCCGGGCCGTGCGTGGACGCCATCGTGGACGAGACGCTGTACCACCCCCGGGATCTCGGCACGGACCCCCGGTGGCCGGAGTACGGCAGGCGGGTCAGCGGGGAGCTCGGGCTGGCGTCGATGCTGTCCTACCGGCTCTCGGTCAACCCGGCGGTGGCGGACGTCATCGCCGGGCTCAACGTCTACTCCTACCGGGTCGACGCCTTCGACGACGCGTCGCTGCAGGTCGGGCTGTTGCTGGCCACGCACGGGTCGATGGCGCTGGCCGCTCAGCTGAGCAGCGTCCGGGCGCGGCACCTGGAGCGCGCCCTGCAGACCAGCCGGGACATCGGCGTGGCCGTCGGGGTGCTGATGGCCCAGCACAAGCTGACCCGCGAGCAGGCCTTCGACCTGCTGCGCATCGTCAGCCAGAACACCAACCGGAAGATCAACGATGTGGCGCTGGAGGTGGCGGAGACCGGCGCCCTGCCCCGGCGCGACCGGCACCCGAGCGGCGATCCCGGACGCTGAGCACACCCTCGGCCTTTCCCGGACCACACGCGACGAGAGGGTCACCGCTGCCGAGCGGTAGCTTCGTTAGCCTCACTATTGATTTGCATAATTTCGCTATGCTATAGCTCTAGAGTGAGTTCCTCGACGCCGGCGGCCACCAGTGGCCCGACCACGAAGTGGCTGGCGCCGCTGCTGGTGCTGATGGTCGGCAGCTTCCTGCCGCCGATGGACAGCGGCATCGTGAACGTGGCGATCCCGCACATCCAGAAGGACCTCGGTGGCGGTGTCGACGACATCGCGTGGGTCAGCACGGCGTACTCGCTGGGCCTCGCCGTCTTCGTGCCGCTGAGCAACTACCTGGCCGACCGGCTGGGCCTGACGCTGCTGCACCGCGTCACGATGATCGGCTTCCTGATCGGCTCCACCCTGTGCGGCCTGGCCTGGGACCGGAACAGCCTGATCGCGTTCCGGGTGCTCGCGGCCATCCCGGGCAGCATCGTGCCCGTCGTGACGATCACGATGATCTACCGCATCGTGCCGAAGAACAAGATCGGCACGGCGATGGGGCTGTACGGGTTGGGCGTGGCCGTCGCGCCCAGCATGGGACCCACGCTGGGCGGGCTGCTGGTCGAGGACCTGAGCTGGCGGTGGATCTTCCACTTCAAGACGCCCATCGGCGTGCTCACCGTGATCGCCGGTCTGCTCCTGCTGCCCAAGCTGGGCAAGGCCGAGGTGGTGCACAGGTTCGACTGGTGGGGCTTCCTGACCTTCAGCTACGGGCTGGCCGCCCTCATCGTGGTCACCGCCAAGGGCCAGAAGTGGCACTGGGGGTCGTACCTGGTGATGATCCTGGCCGCCTCCGCCGTCATCTCGCTGGCCCTGTTCGCGGTGATCGAGCTCGAGGTCGAGCACCCGCTGATCGACCTGCGCGTGCTGAAGTCCTGGCCGTTCGTGAACTCGCTGCTGCTGATCGGCGTGCTCATGGTCGGGCTGTTCGCGATGGTCTACTACCTGCCCCAGTTCCTGCAGAGCGCGCAGGGCCTGACGTCGCGGAACACCGGCCTCGTCATGCTGCCGATGGGGCTGATGATGGCGGTCATGGTGCCGATCGCCGGGCTGCTCTACGACCGGGTCGGACCCAGGTGGCCCGCGCTGATCGGCCTGTCCGGCACGGTGGTGGGCGCGTACCTGCTCGCCACCGGCATCAACGTCGACATGACGCGTCCGGAGGCGGCGTTCTGGGCGATGATCGCGGTGCTCGGCGGCGGGCTGGGCCTGATGCCGATCATGACTAACGGGCTGAACTGGCTGCCCGCGCACCTGGTCGGGCACGGCGGCGCGCTGAACAACGTGATGCAGCGGGTGGCGTCCGCGCTCGGTGTCGCGGCGATGGGGGTGCTGGTCGCGCGGGAGTCCGCGCAGCTGTCCTCCGACAGGGCCGCGCTGGAGACCACGGCGACCATGCCCCAGTACGCGGGCGCGGGCCAGGAGACGCTCCTCGGGCTCTACCAGCAGACCCAGCTGCGCGTGCAGGCGCTGTCCTACGCCGACATGTTCATCGCGACGGCCGGGGCCACCCTGATCGGCGTGGTGCTGGTGCTGATGCTGCGCAGGCCGCCCCCGGCGCCCGCCGCCGTTCCCACCCCGCGCCCCCCGGACCGGACCGGGACCGCGGCGGACGACCGGGATGATCGCGACGAGCGGGGTGTGCGGGACGACCGGGAGCTGGTCGCCACGGGCAACGGCCGGTCCGGGCGCGACGGCCCGGCGGACGGCGGTGGAGCCCGGGACGTGGGTGGCCGCGCCGGGCGGGAGCGCGCCACCATCGCTCGGCCGGGCGGGTGACAGCCGCCACGTTTCCCGGCAGGCTGCCGGTATGACGAGCACCGCCCCGACGTTCGGCCTCTGGTACGACTTCCGCAATCCCGGCTCGGAGCGGCCGTTCAGCGGGTTCTACCGGGAGACGCTGGACCAGATCGGCTGGGCGGAGCAGCTCGGGCTGGGCTCGGTGTGGCTGACCGAGCACCACTTCTGCCCGGACGGCTACAGCCCCTCACCGTTCGTGCTGGCCTCGGCGATCGGCCAGCGCACCTCGACGATGCGGATCGGCACCAACCTGATCGTCTCGCCGCTGCACAACCCGGTGCGGCTGGCCGAGGACGCCGCCACGGTGTCGCTGCTCACCGGCGGCCGGTTCGACCTGGGGATCGGCCAGGGCTACTGGGCGCGCGAGTTCGAGGCGTTCGGCCAGCGGCTGCGCAACCGGCCGAGCCTGCTGGAGGAGGGCGTGCAGGTCATCCGCCGCGCCTGGGCCGGGTCCAGCGAGCCGTTCGAGGGCAGGCGCTACCAGCTGCCCGGAGTACCGGTCACGCCGGTTCCCGAGCAGCCGCCGCGGATCCTGGTCGGCGCGATGGCCGACGTCGCGATCGAGCGCGCGGCCCGGATCGCCGACGGGTTCCTGAGCACCCAGAACGCCCACCAGGCCGCCTACCTGGCCGCGGTCGAACGGCTCGGCCGGCCCGTCGAGCAGGCCCGGATCTACGCCGGCCAGTGGGCGGTGGTGGCCCAGGACCCGGAGCGCACCTGGGCGCGGATCGGCCGGCACGCGCTCTACCAGCTCAACGAGTACATCTCCTGGGGTGCGTTCGGGCCGCCGGACGAGGTGCCCCGGTTCACCGACCCGGCCCAGATCGTCGAGGCCGGCGCGTTCCAGCTGTGGGACGCCGACACCGCCGTCCGCGAGCTGACCGCGCTGCTGCGCGAGCGCCCGCAGATCCGCGACCTGCACTTCTGGGCCCAGCTGCCCGGTGAGCCGGTCGAGAGCGGATCGGAACGGATCGAGTACCTGGCCACCAAGGTGGTGCCCGAGGTGCGGGCTCGCCTGGCCGACCCGGCCGAACCGGGCCGATGAGGACGAGTCGAAGGAGAGGGTGACCGTGGCGTTCCTCGAGGTGGAGAACGGCAGGCGGGTCTACTACGAGCACCACGTGGGCAGCGGGCGGCCGGTGGTGCTGATCCACGGGTGGGCGGTGAACGCGCGCTGCTGGGACACCACGCTGCCGGCACTGCTCGACGCCGGGCACGAGGTGGCGCTGCTGGACCACCGGGCCTGCGGGCGCTCGGACAAGGACTTCGCCGACGTGTCCGTCGCGGCGGTCGCCTCCGACGTGGTGGCGCTCGTGCACCGGCTCGGGCTGAACCTGCCCGTGCTGAACGGCTGGTCGCTGGGCGGGGCGGTCGCGGTGGAGGCGGCGGTGCGGCTGCGCGACACCGTCGGCGGCCTGGTGCTCACCGGCGGCGCCACCCCACGCTACACCGCCACCGAGGGCTGGCCCTACGGCGGCACCGCGGCCGACACCGAGGCCGTGCTGGCCGGGCTGGCGGCCGACCGGGCCACCACGTTCCGGGGGGTGGCCTCGGCGGTGTGCGCGAAGCCGGTCGGCCAGGACGTGGTGGACTGGACCTGGGGGCAGTTCCTGGAGTCCGGCCCGCGCGCCGACGCCACCCTGCGCGACCTGATCGGCCTGGACCAGCGGGAGCTGCTCGGCCGGATCGAGTGCCCGGTGCTGCTGATGTGCGGTACCGAGGACGCGTTCGTCTCCATCGACGGGGTGCGCGCGTCCCGGGACCTCTACCGCGACGCCCGGCTGGTGGAGTTCGGCGGCAGCGGGCACGCCCCGTTCCTCGAGGACCGCGACAGCTACCTCGCCCAGCTGCTCGAGTTCGCCGGCACGGCGGCCCGCTGACCGCCGGCTCACGGGGCCAGGAACACCGCAGCCGTGTGCTGGGTGTCCAGGAACTCCTTCACCGACTCGATCTTGCCGTCCCGCACGACGAAGACGAAGTGGTACAGGTTGTTGTAGACGCGGCCGTTCTTCAGCTCCGCGTAGGACTCGGTCTCCACCGCGACCCGCTCCCCCTGGGCGGTGAAGGCGTGCGGGGTCAGCCGGATCGCGCCGGTGGTGGTCAGGTCGGAGAGCCCGGCGAGCATCTGCCCGAACGCGGCCTTGTCCTTGGTGCCGGACACGCCCTCCATGGTGCCGGCCACCCACCAGGTCGCCGAGTCGGACAGGTAGCCCAGGATCGCGTCCACGTCGCCCCGGGAGAACACCTCCATGAACTCGGTGACCAGCTGCGTGTTGGCGTCCTCGACCCGGGTGGTGCTGTCGGTGCTGGCAGACATCGTCGTCCTCTCGTGAAGTGGGTCAGAGCTTTCCGGCGCCGAGCTGGCACAGCACCATCCGGGCGTACCGCTCGGCCAGCTCGGTGATGCCCAGCCGGCCGGACGGCACGTACCACTCGTTCACGCCGTTGATCATGTCGAGGATGGCCAGGGTGGCCAGCCTCGGGTCCTCGCAGCGGAACTCGCCGGCCCGCACGCCGTCGACGAGGAACTCCGCGATGCGGTGCTGGTAGCGGCGCCGGTAGACCTGCACCGCGTCCAGCCGGTCCGGCGACAGCGCGCGCAGCTCCCGGCTGGCCACCCACCAGGCGTTCCGGTGGTCGCCGATGTGCAGCACGTGGCCCCGGACGAGCGCGGCGAGGCGCTCGCGATGGTCGCCGGGGCCGTCCAGCAGCGGGAGCTGCTCGACGATCAGGTCCCGGTCCACCACGAAGATCGCCTCGAGCAGCAGCTCCTCCTTGTTCATGAAGTGGTGGTAGAGCGACGCGGCCTGGATACCGGCGGCCTCGGCGATCGCGCGCATGCCGACACCGTGGTACCCGTGCTCCCGGAACAGCCGGCTGGCCACCGCGACGAGCTCCGCCCTGCGGTCACCGGAGCGGCGCGCCGGCACACCCGGGCGCCGCGCCGGCGCGGCGGAGCCCGGTTCGGCGGCGGCCATCCGGGCTCCCTCGTGCTCTCTCCTGCTCGCGGAGGTCGTCAGGCCGGCTGGGCCGTACGGACACCCATCTTGTGCAGCTCCGGCACGACCTGCTCGCCGAACAGCTTCAGGCTGGCCCGGACCTTGTCGAAGGGCAGCCCGGCGAACGACGGCGCGATGTTGGCCTGGTGGTCACCGAGTACCTCCAGGCGGTGCCGGTACTTCTCCACGATCTGCTCCGGGGTGCCGAAGATCTGGGTGTCCGCGTAGCCGGCGGCCGCCGCCTCCATGCCCGCTTCCCTGATCATGTCGGCGCCCACCTGGTAGGCCTCGTAGCCCTTGGTGTCCCGCCAGTGCTCGCCGGCGAAGTCGTAGTGCTTGACGACCGAGAGGAAGTAGCGGCTCAGGTGGTCCCGCGCGGTCTGCTCGGCGACCTCGGCGTCCTCGTGGCAGTACACGAAGTCCTGGGTGAGCACCGGGCCCGGCTCGGTGCCGTGCGTCTCCCGGTAGATGTCGCGGTAGCGCTCGATCGCCGGCAGGTGCTTCTCGACCGGGTACTGCATGAACGTCATCATCCGGGCGCCGACCTTGGCCACCGCCGGTACCGAGTCGGGCGACATGGCCACCCCGTAGATCCGGTCCGCCCAGCCGAACTCCGGGTTCGGGCCCGGCCGCACGTCCACCCGGGGCTGCACGTAGATCGGGCCGTCGTTCTGCACGTACCCGTTGCGCAGGCCACGCAGGATCAGCTCGGCCGCCTCGTCGAACTTGCCCCGGGAGTCGTTCATGTCCTCGCGGAAGCCCTCGTACTCCATCTTGGCCAGGCCCCGGCCCATGCCGAACAGCACCCGGCCCTGGGACAGGTGGTCCAGCACGGTGACCTTCTCGACCACCCGCAGCGGGTCGTTCCAGGGCAGGATGACCGCGCCGGTGCCCAGCTTGATCCGGCTGGTGCGGCCGGCGAGGTAGGACATCAGCTGCAGGTTGTCCGGGCACATCGAGTAGTCGTCGAAGTGGTGCTCGGCCGCCCAGACCGAGTCGAACCCGTACTGCTCGGCCAGCACGCCCAGGTCGGCCTCCTGGACGAACATCTCGCCGTCGCTCAGGTTCTCGTGCCAGTTCTGGAAGACCAGCAACACACCGACGTCCATGTGGGTGTCCCTTCTCGAAGTCGTCGTCGCCCCGTACCTAACGATCGTTAGGCCCAGGGTAGTGGCGCGGATCACGCGGGGTCAAAGGCCTCGCACCGTTCGGTCGACCCGACCCCCGGTCGTCGCGCGCCGGGCGGGCCGCCTGCCCGTCCGGTCACCCGGAGTCGCTGGGTGGAACTGCCGACCGGGCGTACAGTGCCACCGTGCTGGCTACCGGTGAGGTCGACCCGCGACGCGCGCAACCGACGCGGTGACGGCTACCGCCACCCGGCCCGCCGCGCGCGGCTACGTGCACGAGGCGGGCCTGTACCGCAGTGACGAGACACTGCTGGGCATCGTCGTGCCGTTCCTGGAGGCCGGCCTGGCGGCGCGCGAGCCGACCATCGTGGCGCTCGGCGCGGACCACGTGGCGCTGATCGCCGACTCGATGACCATCCCGGTGGCCGATCTGCTCTCGGTGCCCAGCCCGGCGGACATCGGCAACCCGGCGACCGCGATCCTGCGCTACTGCGAGGCCCTGGACGCCCAGCTCGCCTCCGGCGCCGAGCGGATCCGGGTGGTCAGCGAGATCCCGCACCCCGGGATGGGCGCGTCCTGGCAGTGGTGGGGCCGGTTCGAGGTGGCGATCAACAACACCTTCGCCCGGTTCCCGCTGTGGGACATCTGCGTATACGACACCCGGACGGCGCCGCGCGAGGTGTTGGACGACGTGCGCGCCGCCCACCCCTACCTGACCAACGGCGCGGCCACCCACCAGCGCAATCCCGACTTCCAACACCCCGAGGAGTACACCGCGCGGCGCCGCCCACCGGTCGCCGCCGACCCGCTGGAGGCCACCGCGCCGGTGGTCGACCTGCTCGACCCCTCGGCCGCGACCGCCCGCAGGGCGGTGCGCCGGCTCGCCGCCGCGGGCCAGATCCCCCGGCACGTCGAGGTCGACCTGGTCTACGCGGTGAGCGAGGGGGTGCAGAACGCGATCCGGCACGGGCGTGGCCCCGTTCGGTTCCGGCTGTGGGACGGCGACGGGCGGATCCTGGCGTGCATCGCCGATCGGGGGGCCGGCCCGAGCGACCCGCTCGTCGGCCTGATCGCCGGCACCAGCAGCGGCCCGCACTCGGCGGGCCTGGGGCTGTGGCTGATTCACCAGATGTGCGACGACGTCGCCTTCGACACCGGCCCGGACGGCTTCACCCTGCGGCTGACCATGCGCTCCGCGCAGCCGGACAGGTCGGCTCGGCGGCCCGACTGAGGCCACCCGAAGCCCCCGAGCCGTCGCCCGCTGTCCCGCGCCGCGCCCGCCGTACGGGCGCCGCACGGCCGCGCGCTCAGCCGGAGGCGGTCAGCGGCGGCGGGACCGGATCGATCACCGGCGCGGCCGAGGGCGCGAGCTCGGGCACCGCCTCGAGCACCACGGCCAGCTCGGCGGAGTTGAAGGACATGGGCAGGCCCAGCCGGCCGGCCGTCTCGATCTCCCCGACGATGCCGGCCGCGGTCAGCTCGTCGCAGTGCCGCGCGGCGCGGACCAGCCGCACCAGGCGGTCATGCTGCCCGGCCTGCTCGAAGGGGCACCCTCCGACGGCCGCGCCGCACCGGCTACATCGCATGTGCATCGCGTCGCACGGCGCCGAACAGACTCGTCGGTCGAGCCACTTCTCGCCGGCGTGCGCACACCACAGCAACATCTCGTCGTCTCCGTTCGGGTCCGGATGCACGCATCATTCACCCGGATGATTCCCCGGAGGGGGTCGGTAGCTGAGCGGCGAGACCGCAGCGCTCAACGGTGACTCCCGGTAACTGACATTGTCACAGTAACGCCCACTGACAGCCTGTCGACGCACGAAAACGCCGCGACCAGTGGACACGCCGTGACGCGCGACGGTGCTGCGTCGAATCACGGCACCGACGAGGGTCCGACGAACGGGCGAACGCACGTTCCTCCGTTTGACCAGCAAAGACGGTGGTCCGCTCGGCCATCTCGCCGATGAGCGCTGCCCTCCCCGACCGCGCCGGGAGCGCGTCGGACCCCGGCGACCGTCCCGGCGACGGCCGCTCCGACGGGGTAGCGCAAATCGACGGATTTGTTGCATAGTTGCACCACTGGCGACGACGGGAGGGGCTGACGTGACACCGCTGAACACCGGGACGACGCCGGAGACCGAGTGCCTGGACACCCGCGAGCCGCACCCGTCGGTCGTGGCGGACCCGGACAGGGAGGCCGACACCCGGCAGGCGCCGGTCCGCGCCGAGGGCAACCGCTGGCAGCCGACGGGCCCGAAGTGGTCCGGCGCCGGCATCGCGTCCCGGGGGCTCTCCGCCCCGGAGCCCCGCCGAGGCGGGAGCCCGCTCACCTCGCTCCCCCTCACGGTGCCCGCGAGCCGGCCGTCCGCTCGCCGGGCGGGGCCGGACGGCCAGGGCTACGCGGTCCCGGGGCTGACCTCACCGACCGTCGTGTTCGACGGCGTGGGCACCAGCTTCGACGGCCGCCGGGTGCTCCGGAACGTGTCGCTCCGGGTGGCCGGGGGCAGCACCACCGCGCTCATGGGGCAGAGCGGCTCCGGGAAGTCGGTGCTGGCCCGGCACCTGGCCGGGGAGCTCGTGCCGTCCGAGGGGCGCGTGCTGGTGGCGGGCGAGGCGATCTGGGATGCCGCCCGGGAGCGCCGCGCGGTCGATCCCCGGCGCTTCGGCGTGCTGTTCGGCGCGAACCAGTCCTACGACGACCACATCGACCGCTCCCGCTCGGTGCTGGACAACCTGACCGCCGTCCTGGTCCGGGCCGGCGTCGACCCCGCCGACGCGGTCGAGCGCGCCCGCGCCCACGCCCGCGAGTGGGACCTGGACCGGGTCGCCGACGTGCGCGCCGAGGACGTCGAGAGCATCACCCGCCACCGGCTCTGCCTGGCCCAGGCCCTGGTGGGCGACCCGCCGCTGGTGGTCATCGACGACCCCAGCTGGGCGGTCGACATCCACCACGTCCAGGACGAGGTCCGGTTCATCCGCGCCTGGCAGCGCCGCACCGGCGGCACCATCCTGCTCACCACGCACAGCATCATGTTCGCCAAGGCCCTGGCCCACCAGGTGGCGATCATGCGCGGCGGCGAGATCGTCGCCTCCGGCCCGACCGACGAGGTGCTCGCCGGGGTGGACAACGACGCCAGCTTCGAGCGGCGGTTCCACCAGTCGCTCAGCGTGCGCGAGTCGGACGTCGAGCGCCTGCGTGACCTGGGCACCGACAACGTGCGCTGGGGCGGGAGCTACCTGGACATCGCCCGGCCGATGCGCAACGACATCAGCGTGCACCGCAAGCGCCGGGCGGCGGGCCTGCGGCCGTGAGCCCGGCCCGGGTGCGGGGATAGGCCGCCGGCCGGGAACGCACCGGCGGCGGCCCGCGGCGCGGACACCGGCTCCCCGCCGCCGGCGCCGGCCCGCCGGATATCTCGTTGACGGGCGGTGCGACGCGTCCTAGCGTGACCGATGACCGGATTCGAAATCTGGTCACAGCGCTCCGGCGTCCGGCCGGGAGCGTCTGGACGGACCGCGGAGGAGCGCCGTGCCCCCAGCCGAGCAGCGCGCCGAGCGGATCCTGGACGCCGCCGCCGATCTGGTCCTGCGCTGGGGCGCGAAGCGGGTCACCGTCGAGGAGGTGGCCAGGCACGCCGGCGTCGGCAAGGGCACGATCTACCTGCACTTCGCCACCCGCGAGTCGCTGTTCGTCCGGGTCCTGATGCGCGAGTCCCTGGGGCTGGTCGACGAGCTCGTCGCGGCGATGCGGCGCGACCCCGCCGCGGTGCTGCCCGCCGAGCAGGCCCGGTCGACCTACCTCGCGGTGCTCCGCCGTCCGCTGCTGCGCGCCATGTTCAGCAGGGACATCGACGTGCTCGGCGACCTGGCGACGAAGACGGCGGCCGACCCGCTGCGGGTGCTGAAGGCCGACCTGGCCGTCGAGCTGCTGCGGCTGCTGCGCGAGCACCGGCTACTGCGCGCCGATACCACGCTCGAGGTGCAGCTCTACACCCTGAACGCGGTGCAGACCGGGTTCTACCTCTCCGTGCCGCTGCGCGCGGGGTCGCTGGCGCCGGAGACCGCGGCCGACGCGCTGGCCCGCACCATCCGTGACGCGGTGCAGACGCCGCGCTGCGCGGAGCCCGCCGCGCTCGCCGCCGTGGCACCCGTGGTCACCGGGATGTACCAGCGGTTCCGCGTCGCGCTGGCCACCGCCGTGACGGACGGCCCGTACGACCGACAGCGTTCCTCCTGACGAAGGCGAGTCATCCCATGCGGTACACGATCCCGTTCGAGGCACTGGGCCGCGACGACCTGGCCCTCGCCGGCGGCAAGGGGGCCAACCTGGGCGAGCTGCGCCGGGCCGGGCTGCCCGTGCCGCCCGGGTTCGTCGTGGCGACCCCGGCCTACGACGACGTGGTGCGCGGCGGCCGGATCGAGCAGCGGATCGTCGAGCTCGCGACGCTGCCGGAGTCCGCCGAGCCGGCCGCCTTCGACGGGGCCGCGGCCGCGATCCGGATCCTGTTCGACGACGTGGTGATCCCGGAGCCGCTCGTCGAGGAGATCACCGCCGGGTACCTGAAGCTGGGCGACGAGGCGGTCGCCGTGCGCTCCTCGGCCACCGCCGAGGACCTCGCCGGCGCCAGCTTCGCCGGCCAGCAGGACACCTACCTGAACGTGCGGGGGGCCGGCGGGGTGCTCGCCGCGGTCCGGGCGTGCTGGGCCTCGCTGTGGACCGCGCGCGCGATGGCCTACCGCGCGCGCCAGCACATCGCCCCGGACCAGGTCAGCCTTGCCGTGGTGGTGCAGGCGATGGTCGAGGCCGACAGTGCGGGGGTGATGTTCACGGCGAACCCGGCGAACGGCCGCCGCGGCGAGCTGGTGATCGGCGCGGCCTGGGGGCTGGGCGAGTCGGTGGTCAGCGGCTCGGTGAACACCGACGACCTGGTGCTGGACCGGGCCACCGGGCGGCTGGTCTCGCGGACGGTCGCGGACAAGACCGTGATGACCGTGTACACCGGCGAGGGCACCCGGGAGCGGCCGGTGCCCGAGGAGCTGCGCCGGGAGCCGGTGCTCGACGACGGCTCGGCGGCCGAGCTGGCCCGCTACGGAGCCCTCGCCGAGGCGCACTTCGGCGCGCCGCAGGACATCGAGTGGGTCCGCGCCGACGGCGAGTTCTTCCTCGTCCAGTCCCGGCCGATCACCTCGCTGCCCGACCCGGTGGGCGAGACGCCGACCGACTGGAGCGTGCCCGAGGGCAAGGCCTTCTACGTGCGCGCCAGCATCGTGGAGCAGCTGCCCGACCCGCTGTCCCCGCTGTTCGCCGACCTGGTCGACGCCTCGGTCAGCCGCTCGCTGAACAGGCTGGTCAACGAGTCGCTCGGCAGCCGGCAGGTGCTCCGGGCCGGCGACGTGGGGCTGCCCACGGTGAACGGCTACGCCTACTACCGCTACACCCGGGGCGCGTTCGCCCGGCTGCTGCTGGCCAGCCCCGGGGCGATGCGGATGGTCGTCCGGAAGGGCAAGGGCGGCGCCCGGCAGCGGTGGCGCGACGAGGCCCACCCTCGCTACGTCGAGGCGGTGCGTGGCTGGGCGGGCCGGGCCCCGGCCGAGCTGACCGACGCGGAGCTGCTGGCCGGCGCGCGGGCGCTGCTGGACGCGGGCACCGAGTACTACACGTCGGTGCAGACCATCATCCCGATCGCGGCGACCAGCGAGGTGGCGTTCAGCTCGTTCTACAACCGGGCGGTCCGGCGCTCCGGCGACCCGGCGGCGCAGACGTTCCTGCTCGGGTTCGACTCGGCGCCGATCCGGGCGGAGAAGTCGCTGTACGACCTGGCCGGCTGGACCCGCGAGCACCCGGAGCTCACCCGGTGGGCGCTGGACACCCCCGGTGATCTGCTCGGCGCCGGACCGGCGGACGTCGAGGGGTGGGACGGCTTCCGCACCCGGGTGCGGGCGCACCTGGACCGCTTCGGGCACGCCGTCTACAACCTGGACTTCGTCAACGCCGTGCTCGCCGACGCCCCGGCCCCGCTGTTCGACACGTTGCGGTTCTACCTGCACGGCGACGGCGTCGACCCGTACCGGCGGCAGCGCGCGGCGGCCGAGCGGCGCGAGCGGGAGACGGCGGCGGTGCTGGCCCGGCTCGACCCGCCGAGGCGCACGGTGTTCCGGCGGCTGCTGCGCTGGGCACAGGACGCCGCCCCGGTGCGGGAGGACGCCCTGGCCGACGTCGGGCTCGGCTGGCCGACGATCCGGCGGCTGCTCCTCGAGCTGGGCACCCGGCTGCGCGCGGCGGGCGTCGTCGCCGAGGCGGGCGACGTGTTCTGGCTGACCGCCGAGGAGATCGGCGGCCCGCCCGTGCCGCGCGCCGAGGTCGTCGAGCAGCGCAGGACCCGGTGGCGGGGGCAGCGGCGGGCCACCCCGCCCCAGCTGCTGCCCGAGGGGACCTGGCGGATGATGCACCGGTTCATGCCGGCGAGCACCGAGGACCAGAGCGGCGACGTGCTGCGCGGCGTCGCGGCCAGCGCCGGGGTGGTCACCGCGCCGGCTCGCGTCCTCGCCGGCCCGGCGGACTTCGCCCGGATGCGCCCCGGCGAGGTCCTGGTCGCCGCCATCACCACGCCCGCGTGGACGTCGCTGTTCGCGATGGCCGCCGCCGTGGTCACCGACGTCGGCGGGCCGCTGAGCCACAGCTCCATCGTGGCCAGGGAGTACGGCATCCCCGCCGTGCTCGGCACCGCGGCGGCCACCCGGCGCATCCGGGACGGGCAGCTCGTCAGGGTGGACGGCGAGGCGGGCACCGTGACGCTGCTCGACGACCCCGACGACGACCCCGAACCGGCCGGCTGACGGACGGCCGCTCGGCGGAGCCCGGCCGGCGACCGGTCTGCGAGGATCGACCGCGGAACCTGCCGAGGAGACCACGATGGACGAGATTCACGGAGTGTGCGCGGCCCGCTTCGACGCCGTGCGGACCGCGTTCGAGGAGAACCTGCGCTCGGGGGCCGAGCTGGGGGCGTCGCTCGTCCTGGACATCGACGGCGACACCGTCGTCGACATGTGGGGCGGCCACCGCGACCAGGCCCGCACCACGCCGTGGACCGAGGACACCATCGTCAACGTCTGGTCGTCGACGAAGACCGTCACCAGCCTCGCGGCGCTGATGCTGGTCGACCGGGACGAGCTGGACGTCCACGCGCCGGTGTCGCGGTACTGGCCGGAGTTCGGGGCCAACGGCAAGGAGCAGATCGAGGTCCGCCACCTGCTCTCGCACACCTCGGGGGTGTCCGGGCTCGACCAGCCGGCGGTCACCGAGGACCTCTACGACTGGGCGAAGTCCACGGCCCGGATGGCGGCGCAGGCTCCGTGGTGGGAGCCGGGCACGGCCTCGGGCTACCACGCGCTGAACTTCGGGCACCTGATCGGCGAGCTCGTGCGCCGGGTGACCGGCACACCGCTCAAGCGGTTCGTGGCCGAGGAGATCGCCGCTCCGCTGGGCGCGGACCTGCAGATCGGCGCGGCCGAGAGCGACTGGGGACGCATCGCCGACGTGGTGCCCCCGCCGCCGCTGCCCATCGACCTCGACGCGGCCGGCCGGGACAGCCCCGCGGTCCGGACGCTGACCGGTCCCGGGCCGAGCGCCGACGAGGCGAACACCCCTGGCTGGCGGCTCGCCGACATCGGCGCGGCGAACGGCCACGGCAACGCCCGCTCCCTCGCCCGCGTCCTGTCGACGGTCGCCCGGGGCGGCGAGGTCGACGGCGTCCGGCTGCTCGGGGACGGGACGATCGACCTGATCTTCGAGCAGCAGGCGCGCGGCGTCGACGTCGTGCTGGGGATCCCGCTGCGGTGGGGCATCGGCTTCGCCCTGCCCGAGCCGGACAGCATCCCGTGGATCCCGGACGAGCGGATCTGCTTCTGGGGCGGCTGGGGCGGCTCGATGATCATCATGGACGTCGGCCGCCGCATGACGATCTCCTACATGATGAACAGGATGGCGCCCGGGATCATCGGCTCCGACCGCAGCGCCGCGTACGTGCGCCACATCTACGACGCGGTCACCGAGTAGCGGCTCCGCGCGGGGCCGCCGCGGCGGCCGCTGCGGTCATCGGTCGTCCGCCGCCACCCCGGGGCGCTCCGAAGGCGATCCGGGTGCCGGCGGCGTCCGCGCTCCGTCGTCCGGACGGGCGTCGGCGGTTGCCGCATCGCCGGGTCGCGGGCCGCGGGCTGCCTCCGCCACGGTGGCGAGCAGCCCGATGCGCCGCGCGCCCACGTACTCCCAGGCGCGCAGGACACCGACGACGAGCAGGACGACGATCAGGATCGCCTGGGTCTGCACCTCCCCCAGGTCGCCCGGGTCGCGGACGAGGCGCACCCCGCCGACGATCTGGAAGGCGTAGATCGTGCCCTGACCGAGGGTCAGCACGACCATCCGGACGAGCGGCGGGAAGCCGGTCTCGCGTCCCTTGACCACCAGCATCAGCAGCAGGCCCAGCACCGTGAGCAGGCCGCTGGCCGCCACACCCACGACCGTGCCGCCGACGGTGCTCTCCGGCAGCAGCGCGACCAGCGACACGAACAGGGCGTTGAGCAGCGCGGAGAAGGCCGAGGTGGCCCGGAGCCGCATGGTGAGCTCGCCGGTCAGAGCCGCACCACCGGGGTTGACGGAGATCGACACGAAGAGCAACCCGACGAGCGCGGCGCCGACGGTCACGGCGCCGAGGAAGAAGTCGTGGTAGCCCTCGGGGATCACCGGTCGAACCTTACGGACCACCCTGGCGGAACGCGGCCCGCACTCGCGCCGAGGGCCTTGCTCCGGTCGGTTGATGTACCCGGCGGCATCGGGCCTCGTGATCGGCGGATATCCCACACTGAGAGCCACTCAGCCGAATCGGGGTCGTCGATGAGCTCGTCGCACTCGGCCACCGTGCGGGATCGCGCCCGCCGGGGCCTGGCCGTGTTCCTGACCCTGGTGGTGGTGTCCAACGCGGTATTCGTGTGGCTGCTGCTCAGCACCGGGAACATGTTGTGGATCTTCGGGCTGATGTGGTCGGTGGCGCTGTCCTCGGTGATCACCCGGCTGGTGCTGCGCGAGGGCTTCTCGGACGTGTCGTTCCGGTTCGGCGGCCGGCGCAGTTGGCGGTGGGTCGGGTTCGGCCTGCTGTACCCGCTGGCCGTGGGGTTCGTGTCGTTCGGGGTGGCCTGGCTGACCGGGCTGGCCGCGTTCACCCCCACCGCGAAGGGCCTCGTCGCCTCGATCGTGCCGGCCGACGCCGCGCCCTGGGTGGTGTTCCTGGTCGGGCTGCTGCTCGCATCCTCGGTCGGCACCGTGTTCGGCTGCCTGTCGGCCGCGGGCGAGGAGATCGGCTGGCGGGGCTACCTGCTGACCCGGCTGATCGATGCCGGTGTGCCGAAGCCGGTGCTGGTCAGCGGCCTGATCTGGGGGCTGTGGCACACTCCGGTGATCATCGGAGGATTGATCTACGCCGATCACCCGGTCCGGTGGCTCGCCGTGCTGGTGTTCATGATCTCGGCGGTGGCGATGAGTTTCGTGATCGCCCGGGCCCGGCTGGAGACGGGCAGCATCTGGCCGCCGATCGTGCTGCACGCCGCCTACAACAGCATCATTCAGGGCGGGTTCGCCCCGGCCGCCTCGGGTCCCGCCGCACCGGTGTGGATCAGCGCCATGGAGGCCAGCCTGCTGGTCGCGGCGACGCTGGTGGTGGGCGCGGTGCTGGTGTCGAGGGGCACCTGGAGCTACCGGTGGACGCCGGGCCAGGCAGATCGTTCGCCCGCATCCCCCGCCGACCGGGTCACCCCGCTCGCCGGAGCATGACCGGGCGGGACCGTGCGGACCAGCCGCCGCCAGCACGCAACGGGTTCGACTCACGTGTCGCGGGCGCTGCCGTCACCGTCGCGGTCCGGCGCCGACCGGTGACCGGGCTCGCCCTGCTGGATCGGGGCACGGTTCTTGACGAGACGGCGCTGCCGGGTTCCTCGGCGGCGATCGGGGCGCGGGAGCTACGGACCGTTGGCCCGTTCTCCGCCCCGCGGCGGGGCGCGACGTGGCACGATTTCGCGGGTGACCAGCAGACCCGCCGCGGCGCGGCAGCTGCGCGACCTCGCGCGGCTGCGCCGCGTGCGCGACCGGATCGACCGGGAGTACGCCCGGCCGCTGGACGTCGAGGCGCTGGCCCGCGGCGCGCACATGTCGGCGGGGCACCTCAGCCGCGAGTTCCGGCTCGCCTACGGCGAGTCGCCGTACGCCTACCTGATGACGCGGCGCATCGAGCGCGCGATGGCACTGCTGCGCCGTGGTGACCTGAGCGTCACCGAGGTCTGTTTCGCGGTCGGCTGCTCGTCGCTGGGCACCTTCAGCAGCCGCTTCACCGAACTGGTCGGCATGCCGCCCAGCGTCTACCGGCGCCGGGCGGCGAGCGCGACGGCGGGGATGCCGTCGTGCGTGGCGAAACAGGTCACCAGACCGATCAGGAATCGAGAAGCGCCGGCCACCGGACCGCTCCTACCGTGAGCGCCATGGACATCACCATCCACTCGAGCTTCCTTCCGCACAACGACCCGGACGCCGCGCTGGCGTTCTACCGCGACACCCTCGGCTTCGAAGTCCGGCTCGACGTCGGATACAACGGGATGCGCTGGATCACCGTCGGCCCCGCCGAGCAGCCCGGCACGTCCATCGTCCTGCACCCGCCGGCGGCCGACCCCGGCATCACCGAGGACGAGCGCCGCACCATCACCGAGATGATGGCGAAGGGCACCTACGCCGCGCTCCTGCTGGCCACCAAGGATCTGGACAGCACCTTCGAGCGGCTGCAGTCCGGCGACGCCGACGTCGTCCAGGAGCCGACCGAGCAGCCATACGGCGTACGCGACTGCGCCTTCCGCGATCCCGCCGGCAACCTGATCCGCATCCAGGAGCTGCGCTGAACCGTCCGGTTCGGGTTCGACGCCGACGCAGACCGCGACGGCGGGCCGTGTTGCTGATGGAGACACTATGAGCATGGCCACGAGGACGGACCCGCAGTCGCCCGGGCGGCACGCTGCCGACAGCCACGATCTGATCCGCGTGCACGGCGCGCGCGTGAACAACCTCAAGGACATCCACGTCGAGCTCCCGAAGCGCCGGCTGACCGTGTTCACCGGCGTCTCGGGCTCGGGGAAGAGCTCGCTGGTGTTCCACACGATCGCCGCGGAGTCGCAGCGGATGATCAACGAGACGTACAGCGCGTTCGTCCAGGGTTTCATGCCGACGCTGGCGCGGCCCGACGTCGACGTCCTCGACGGGCTGACCACCGCGATCATCGTCGACCAGCAGCGGATGGGTACCGATCCCCGCTCCACGGTCGGCACCGCCACCGACGCGAACGCGATGCTGCGCATCCTGTTCAGCCGGCTCGGGCAGCCGCACATCGGCTCGCCCCAGGCGTTCTCCTTCAACGTCGCCTCGATCAGCGGGGCAGGCGCGGTCACGATCGAGCGTGCCGGGCAGCAGGTGAAGGAGCGTCGCGAGTTCAGCATCACCGGCGGGATGTGTCCGCGCTGCGAGGGCCGGGGCTCGGTCACCGACTTCGACCTGTCCGCGCTGTACGACGACAGCCTGTCGCTCAACGCCGGTGCGCTCACGATCCCCGGCTACAGCATGGACGGCTGGTTCGGTCGCATCTTCCGCGGCTGCGGCTTCTTCGACCCGGACAAGCCGATCGCCAGGTTCACCAGGCGCGAGCTGTACGACCTGCTCCACAAGGAGCCGACCAAGATCAAGGTCGAGGGCATCAACCTGACGTACGAGGGTCTGCTGCCGAAGATCCAGAAGTCGATGCTGTCCAAGGACGTCGACGCGCTGCAGCCGCACATCCGCGCGTTCGTGGAGCGAGTGGTCACCTTCACCACCTGCCCCGAGTGCGACGGCACCCGGCTGGCCGAGGCGGCCCGCTCGTCGAAGATCAGGGGGATCAGCATCGCCGACGCCTGCGTGATGCAGATCAGCGACCTCGCCGCCTGGGTGCGTGACCTCGACGAGCCGCCGGCGCCAGGAGGACGACCGAGCAGCGCGGCGACGAAGGGGCGGGGAGCCGACGGCGGACGGGGCGCGGTGAAGACGGTGGCGCCGCTGCTCACGACGCTGCGGCACACCCTCGACTCGTTCGTGGAGATCGGCCTGGGTTACCTCTCGCTCGACCGGCCCTCGGGCACGCTGTCCGGCGGCGAGGCGCAGCGCACCAAGATGATCCGCCACCTCGGTTCCTCGCTCACCGACGTCACCTACGTGTTCGACGAGCCGACCATCGGGCTGCACCCGCACGACATCGCGCGGATGAACGACCTGCTGCGGCAGCTGCGCGACAAGGGCAACACGGTGCTCGTGGTGGAGCACAAGCCGGAGGCGATCGCGATCGCCGACCACGTCGTCGACCTCGGCCCCGGTGCCGGCGCTGCCGGCGGCGAGGTGGTGTTCGAGGGCACCGTCGAGGGCCTGCGGGAGAGCGACACGATCACCGGGCGCCACCTGGACGACCGCGCGGCGCTGAAGCCGTCGGCGCGGAAGCCGTCGGGCGCGCTGGAGGTGCGCGGAGCGAGCACCCACAACCTCCGGGACGTCGACGTCGACATCCCGCTCGGCGTGCTGGTCGTGATCACCGGCGTCGCGGGCTCCGGCAAGAGCTCGCTGATCGGCGGCTCGGTGTCCGGCCGCGACGGCGTGGTGACGATCGACCAGGGCGCCATCCGCGGCTCGCGCCGCAGCAACCCGGCGACCTACACCGGGCTCCTCGACCCGATCCGCAAGGCATTCTCCAAGGCCAACGGCGTGAAGCCGGCGCTGTTCAGTGCCAACTCCGAGGGTGCCTGCCCGACCTGCAACGGCAACGGCATGATCTACACCGAGCTCGGCTTCATGGACACCGTGGCGACAGTCTGCGAGGACTGCGGCGGAAGGCGCTTCCAGGCATCGGTGCTGG
>DASXJJ010000146.1:0-3725 GCA_036497465.1 Pseudonocardia sp.
GAGAAGAACGTGGTCGGCGTGCGCATCCTGCCCACCTTCGCGGCCAAGGGCGGCGCGTTCTTCGCCGTCGCGGTCGGCGTGATGGGCCTGATGGGCGGCCTGTTCCAGATCAACCCGATCTGGAACTTCGGCCCCTACAACCCGGCGCACATCTCGGCCGGCTCACAGCCCGACTGGTACATGGGCTTCACCGACGGGATGCCCCGGCTGTGGCCGCCGTGGGAGCTGCACCTGGGCAACTACCTGGTTCCGCAGGTGTTCTGGCCGACCGCGGCCTTCATCCCGGTGCCGTTCGTGCTGGCCATGGTCTACCCGGCGCTGGAGCGCAGGTTCACCGGCGACAACGCGATCCACAACCTGCTCCAGCGGCCCCGCGACGTGCCGGTCCGCACCTCGCTGGGCGTCATGGCCATCACGTTCTACTTCTGGCTGCTGCTCGCCTCGGGCAACGACATCGTCGCCGACAACTTCAACATCTCGCTGAACGCGATGACCTGGATCGGCCGGATCGGGATGCTGGTGCTGCCGCCGCTGGCCTACTGGGTGACCTACCGGCTCTGCCTGGGCCTGCAGCGCAGCGACCGCGCGGTGCTGGAGCACGGCATCGAGACCGGCACCATCAAGCGGCTCGCGCACGGCGAGTTCATCGAGGTGCACCAGCCGCTGGGCGGGGTCGACGGGCACGGGCACGCCGTCCCGCTGGCCTACCAGGGCGCCGCGGTGCCCAAGCGGATGAACCAGCTGGGCTCCAGCGGCCACCCGGTGGCCGGATCGCTGCTGCGGCCCGACCCGGCGGAGCAGACCGCCGCACTGGACCGCGCCCGGGCCGAGGAGTCGACCGAGGGCGACGGGGTGGTGGACGAGCGGCGTGCCGCGCCGTCCGAACGCGAACTGGTCGGCCGGCCCAGCCAGGCCACCGACTAGCAGCCGGATCGGCCCGGGCGAGGGGTCCGGGCCGAATTCCGGGAGGGGACGAGGAGACAGAGATCGGTACCGAACGCACCACGCCGGCCATTTCCATCACCAACGCACCGAAGAGCTACGCCGACCAGCTCGCCTCGCGGCAGCGCCGGTACGGCACCCTGATGGCGCTGCGTATCCCGTGCCTCATCGCGGCCACGCTGCTCTACCAGGTGCCCTGGCTGGCCGCCGGCATCCTGGTGCTGTCCATCCCGTTGCCCTGGATGGCGGTGCTGATCGCCAACGACCGCCCGCCGAAGACCCGGGAACGCTTCCGCCCGTTCCACCGTGCCCCGGACGGCGAGCCGCTTGACGCGCGCCGCACCCGGGCACTGCCCCCGGCCCCGGTCACCGGGTCGCACTGAGACCAGCCATGGGGGGAGGCTGGCAGGAAGGCCCGCCCCGGCTCCGCGCCGTCAGGACCCCGCCGTCGCGCGGCGACCGTCAGAACCGGTCGTCAGCGCCGACCGGCACCGGTCCGTCGGCCCGGATCGTCGGGGCGGGCTGACCGGCCGGCTGGCTCGCCCCCAGCAGCAACAGCAACGCCGTACGCAGCGACCCGGCCCGCTCGACCCCGATCGGCAGCGGCCGGTCCCGCCAGCCGGGGCCGGCCGCGACGATCACCGAACGCGGCTGCTCGTCGAGCAGCCGGGTCAGCTCGGCCGGGCGCGCCGTGCGCGTGGTCTGCGACCACACCACCGCCGCGCCCGGCGCCGTGCGGCGGGCCGCGAGCAGCACCACCTCGGCCGGTGGCGCCGCGCCGAGCATCCGCACCGGGACGCCGCGCTCGGCCAGCGCCGCCCGCAGCGCGTCCAGCCCCAGGGTGTGCCGCTCGTTCTCCGCGCAGGCCAGCACCACGCCACGCGCGGTGGGCAGCGAGCGCACGGCGCGGATGCGGTGCAGCGCGGCGGTCAACGTCCAGGACAGCACGAACTGGGCGTCCATGCACTCGGCGTTGGCCTCCCCGCGCCGGCCGACCTCCGTCACCGCGGGCAGGCACACCTCCTCCCACGCGCGCACGACGCCCCGCTCCTCCAGGTAGCCGGACACCGCCTCGGCGATGCCGTCGGTGTCCAGCCGCAGGGCGGCCGCGACCAGCCCGGCGGCCTCCCGGCCCGGCCGCTCCGCCACATCGGGCAGCACCGACCCGTCGGCGAGCTCGACCGCGCTCGACGGCTCCCGCCCGGCGGCCAGGCGCTCCGGATCCTGGGTCAGCACCCACTGCGCGGCAGCCGCGGCGGGGGCGCCCCTGGCCACCAGCCGGCACATCGCCTCCAGCCGCACGATGTCGTCGGTGGCGTAGCGGCGGTGCTGGCCGGGCTGGTGGCCGGTGGGCCCGAGGCGGTAGCGCCGGTTCCAGCTGCGCAGCGTCGACGTGGCGATCCCGAGGTGGCGCGCGACGTCACCGGCGGTCCACGGGGGACCCACCGGCGTGCCGCCGCCGTCGCTCATAAGACCATCGTCCCAGATCATCCCCCCGGTCGGCATCCACCGCACGCCCGGGTGACGCCGGAGGTCCGCCCCGGGTCAGCCGCAGGTGCGTGGCCTCCGGCCGCCCGACGCGCGGGAGGCCGGCGCGCCGAGCCGGGCATCCGCCCTGCGCACCGCCCCGAGCGGGTCGGCGTACACCGGTCGCAGGGCGGTGGTGCACGCCGCGAGCGCCTGCAGCCCCGAACCGAGCGTGCTGACCCGCAGCGTGAGCGGCTCCAGCGCGCTGTGCGCGGCGAACCCGGCCGACACGTGCGCCAGCGCCGGGCGGTACGCGGTGAACGCCTGGCCGAGCAGCACGACGCGGTGCGGGTTCAGCACGTCGCGGACCAGCGCCACCCCCCGCCCGAGCAGCCGCGCCCGCTCGACGAGCAGGTCGTGCGCCGCGCGGTCCCCCCGGCCGGCCGCCGCGACCACCCGGGCGATCGCCGGTTCGCCCACCAGGCCGGCCCGGTGCGCGGCCTCGGCCACCGCGCCGTCGCCCGCGGACGCCTCCAGGCAGCCGACCGCACCGCAGTGGCAGCGCACCGTGCCGCCGACGGGCAGGTGACTGATCGTGCCGGGGCCGCCGGTGGGCACCTCGTCGGAGCCGTCCACCGTGAGCGTGGCGCCGACGGCCTCCCGCGCGTACACGTAGAGCGTGCTGCCGCCGGGCACCCGCCGGGACAGCCAGGTCTCCGCGCCGGCCATCGCCTCCACCTGCGGGGCCACCACCACGTCGGAGTCCACCGCCCGGTCCACGATGGCGCCCAGCGGGACGGAGTCCCAGCCCAGCCGGGGGTGCCGCAGCCGGTCCCGGTCGGCCGACAGCTGCCCGCCGACGACCAGCCCCACCCGCAGCATCCGCCGCTCGGACCAGCGCGCGGCGAACCGGCGCAGCCTGCGCACCAGCAGCGCGATCACCTCGGCGGGCTCGCCGGTCGGGTTGGGCACCTCCACCGCGCCGAGGACCCGCCCGCGCAGGTCGGCGGCGGCAAGCGTGGTGCGGCGCAGCCCGATGTGGATGCCCAGCACGCCGAACCCGTCGACGGCCACCTCGACCGGGATCCTCGGCCGGCCGACCGCCCCGGACGGCGTGAGATCCGGCCGCTCGCGCAGCAGCCCGGCCTCCAGCAGCCGGGAGACCTGCCGGTTGACGGTGGCCAGGCTCAGCCCGGTGGCGTCGACCAGCTCGTCGCGGAACGCCGGGCCGCCCCGGCGCGCCGCGGCCAGCACCGCGCCCCCGGCCGGGGGCACCGCGCGTCCCGGTTGCCCCGGGGCGCGAGCTGGGCCGGCCC
>DASXJJ010000147.1:0-26784 GCA_036497465.1 Pseudonocardia sp.
CAGGCAACAAATGCCCCGCTACCGACTCCACGTCCAAGATCTCGCGCTGCGGATCAGACCGTCCCTGCACCCACCAATCCTCCCAGCCCGCTCACCCCAACCAGGACCGACACACGCCGCGTTTTTCAGGAGCGTCCTAGGCCCCGCCGAGGCGGAACAGGATCTTGCCGCTGCGCCCGGTGGCCGCGGCGTGCTCGACGGCCTGCTTGTAGTCCTTGAGCTCGTAGGTGGCCTCCACCGGTGCCGCGAGCTCGCCGGTGGCCGTCAGGTCGGCCAGCAGCCGGTAGGTGTCGCGTACTTCGGTGGGTGGCGCGGTCCGCAGCCAGTTGATCACCCAGAAGCCGGTGAGCGCGGCCTCGTTGAAGACCGGGTCGAGGGGCGGGGGCGGGCGGGCCGCGAGCCCGGCAGCTGGCCACGCTCGTCGTGGGCAACCTGGAGGGCGCGCCGTTGATGGCCCGGCTGGCCCGGAACACCGAGCCGCTGGACCTCGCCGCCGAGGCGGTGGGCGTGGTGCTGGACGCCGAGTCGTAGGCCCGCTAGGGACGGCGGCGACCCCGGAGGCGGGGCGGCTCGACGCTCTCACCCGGAGCGGGTGACGCGGGCCGGGTCCCGCCGAACCAGAGTCCGACCCGGCGCGCCCGGTGCCGGGGCTCCGGCGGGCACCGCTCGGCGCCTCGACACCCGTGTTCGCAGGCGAAGGGCGACCATGACGACGGACCGGCCGGCCGCGGGCGCAACCGAGGCCGACGGGCGGACCAACCGCCGGACCGCGATGGCCGCGCGGCTGGCGGCGGGGAACCCGAGCCGGCTGCTGTACGGCGCCGTGGTGTCCGCCGCGGTGCTGGCGGTCGTGGGCGACCAGACCGAGACCAGGGTCCAGGTGCTACTCGGCGTCGCGTCCGTGCTGGTCGTCTACTGGCTGGTGCACGTCTACGTCGAGGCCCTCGCCGACCGGGTGGTCAGTCCAGCCCGGGGCAGGCGCCCCGGGCTGGCGAGGGCCTTCCGTCACGAGGCCAGCATCCTGGCCGGCGGCGTGCCGGCCCTGGTCGTGCTGGCGGTGTCGTTCCTGCTCGGCGCGTCGGTGCAGGCCGGGACCACCCTCGCGCAGTGGGCCACCGTCGTCCTGCTGGCCGTCGCCGGACACCTCGGTGGCCACCGGGCGGGCCGGACCGGATGGCGGCTGCTGGTCGACACCCTCGGCGCGGCGCTGATCGGCGTGCTGACCATCGCGCTGAAGACGCTGCTGCACCACTGATCCGGCCCGGCCGCCGCTCACCGGCCGATCAGCTGCCACATGATCGAACCGTGCGCCTCGCGGGCCTGTCCCTGGCTGCGGAAGCCCACGTAGTACGCCCCACGCCCGACCTTGATCTCCAGAATGCTCGAGGAGGCCACGGACTCGGCGGGCGGCGACAGGTACGCGACACTGGTGACCCGGCTGAACGGCACCGAGAGCAACGCCGTGCGCTCGTCGAACGCCGGCTCCAGGATGATCAGGCGCCGGTTCGTGAGCGCGACCGTGCTGGCGTCCGGGCCGGAGTACACGGCGTCGACCACCTCGCCGGTCACCAGGTCGTCGTCGATGATCTCCTCGACGGCGGTTCCGTCCCCGACACCGGTCAGCCGCTCGGGCGCACCGTTCGGCCGGTGGGTGGGCCGTCGGCCTGTTGGCACTGTCACCATGGGAAACCCCCATATCGTCGCTGGCCCCAGCGCATTCCCTCGGCGGCGAGGACCGGAAACGGGGGAACTCCGGCCCATTCGCCACCCGCGGCCCGAACACCGACCCCCACCTCATCCGCCACACGCGCAGCGGTGACCTCGGTCATGGGCGTCGGCCGTGCCCGGTGCCCCCGTGACACCTGGGGCGGGCGGGCCGCGCGTCAGCGGGTGGACGTGATCCCGGGTATCCGGCCGGCCCGGAAGGCCTCCACGAACAGCTGGTGATCGGCACGCACCACCGCCGCGTACCCCAGCGCGAACCCGGACAGCCACCGGGTGAACTCCGCGTCCCGGTCACCGACGACCCGGGCGATGGCGTCCTCGGTCTGGAAGTTCACCAGGGTCGCGTCGGCGTCCGAGTCCGACACGCAGTGCGCCTTGGCGGTGGCCCGGCCCAGGTGGTCCAGCACCGGAGCGATCTCGTCCGGTTCGGTCAGGTCGGTCCAGTCCAGGTCGGCCTGGTAGGGCGACAGCTCGGCCACCACCATCCCGATCCCGTCCAGCTCGGTGTACCCGAGCAACGGGTCGGCGTGGGCCTGCAGCGCCCGTTGGGAGATCGCGGTGCGGTGCCCGTGGTGCTCGAAGTACCCCTCGATCCGCTCATCGGTGACGATCCGGGACGCCGCCGCCACGTTGCCCTGCTTCATCGACACCACGAGGTCGTTGTCCAACGCCTGGTTGAGGCCCTCGATCAGCACGTTGTAGGCCGGCAGGCCCGCGCTGCCGATACCGAAGCCGGACCGGCCCACCACGTCCTTGACGGTGTAGGCGACGCCGCGGAGCCGCTTGCCCTCCGGGATGGTGTCCAGGTAACCGCCGAAGGCCTCGACGACCTGCTCGCGCTCGTCGTCACCCAGCCGCCGGACCCCGGGGGCGGCCCGGAACACCCGCTCGTAGCCGTCCATCTCGGTCATCGAGTCGAGCAGGTCGGCCCGCCTGCTCAGCCGGGCGTGCTGCAGCGCCTCGTGCACCGCGCCCTCGGTGTTCTCCAACCGCAGCGAGAACTCCTGGTCGCGATCGGTGAGCAGGAACTGGCGCACCTGGTCGAGGTAGGCGGCGGCGTACCCCCCGATCAGCCGCTCGATGTCCTCGTCGGACAGCGCCTTCCGCCAGCCCAGCAGCGCGAGGCTGGCGGCCAGCCGCTGCACGTCCCAGGTGAAGTGCCCGAGGTAGGCCTCGTCGAAGTCGTTCACGTCGAAGATCAGCCGGCCGTCGCCGTCCATGTAGGTGCCGAAGTTCTCGGCGTGCAGATCGCCCTGGATCCACACCCTGCTGGTGCGGTCGTCCGCCCACGGGTCGGGCAGGTGCGCCAGGTCGGCGAAGAACAGACAGTCGCTGCCCCGGTAGAACGCGAACGGGTCGGCGGCCATCTTCCGGAACTTGACCCGGAACGCACTCGGATCGGCGGCCATGAGGTCGGAGAACGCCTCGACCAGCGTGTCCACGATGGCGACGGTGCGGGCCTCCGGGTCGTGCAGGGCCAACCGGTCGGTGAGCTCGGTCATCTGGTCCTCCCGGGTGCCGCCCCGGCGCCAACCTAGCCGGGTTGCCCCGGGCTGGACAGCTCGTTCACCGGTGGTCCCGCCGGAACCCCCCGGCGCGCCGGGTCGGGGCCGCCGCAGGCCCGCTCGGTGGCACTATCCTTGGCGCCTCCCGGGTCGACGTCGACGCCACCACCGCGGATGGCCGCGCCGGGTCGCACGGAGGTGCACATGGTCGCCGGCCGCACGCACGGGGCACGCTCGTGAGCGATCCCGTCGAGTTCGATGTCCTGATCGAGATCCCGCGCGGCGGCCGGAACAAGTACGAGGTCGACCACGCCAGTGGACGGATCCGGCTGGACCGCACGCTGTTCACCGCCACCCAGTACCCGGCCGACTACGGGTACGTGGAGAACACCCTGGGCGAGGACGGGGACGCGCTCGACGCGTTGCTGCTCACGGTGGGTGACCCGCTCTACCCCGGGGTGCTCGTGCTCTCCCGCACCATCGGCATGTTCCGGATGCGCGACGAGGCGGGCGGCGACGACAAGCTGATCTGTGTCCCGGCGCGCGAGCCGAGGCTGGACACGCTGCGCGAGATCGACGACCTGCCGGACCTCCAGCAGCTGGAGATCCAGCACTTCTTCGAGATCTACAAGGACCTGGAACCGGGCAAGAGCGTCGAGGGGGCGTCCTGGGTCGGCCGGGAGGCGGCCGAGGCGGAGCTGGAGGCGTCCCGCCGGCGGCTGCGGGAGTCCGGCGGCTGAGGGATCGCCGGTCCGGGCGGGTGCGCGGTGGCGAAGGGCTCAGCGGCGAGGGGGCTCAGCGGCGAGGGGGCTCAGCGGCGAAGGGCTCAGCGGCCGCCGTGCTCCGATCGGCCCTCCGAACCCGCCCCCGGCCACCGGGCCGCGCCGGCCGACGCGCCGTCGTCCCGGCCGGGCAGCTGGGCCTCGACATGGCGTCGGACCGCCGGTACCCGCAGCCGGGTGAAGACGATCCCGGCGACGATCGCCACGATACCCGGAACCTGCCCGAGAAGAACGCCCTCGGAGATGTCGCTGTTCAGCACCACGACCACCCGCACCGCCGACTCGGCGAGCCACAGCACGGCCCACACGGCGGTGACGAGCCGGTGCTCGCGGCGGAACCCCGGGCTGTGCTCCCACGCCGCCTCGTAGGCCCGGGTGCGGTCCGGGTCGCCCTCGGTGGCGAACGGCCTGCTGGTCTCGACGGTGAACGGCCGGCCGGACAGGCAGGTGTAGAGGAGGTAGCCGGCCGCGAGCGCGGTGTAGAACGACGGCTTGAGCAGCACGATGCGCGGGTCGCGGGTGACGGCGAACAGGACCACGGACAGCGCGATCTCGAGCACCACGAGGGTGCCGAGCCGGTCGAGCCTGCCGCGCCGGACGGTGTTGACGATCGTGTACCCGGCGGTGCCGGCACCGGCGATCGTCAGCGCCCAGAAGTCGTCCACCCCGAGGGCGTGCAGCACGTAGTAGCCGGCGATCGGGATGACGATGTCGAGCAGCATGGGCAGTGCGGCGCGCAGTCTCGGGCTCATCCCGGGGGCCTCCGGTGGGTCGGTGCGTTTGGTCTCGGTGATCGAGGAGTGCAGCTTGGCCAGCAGCCTGGCCAGCTCCCTGACCTCGGCGGGGTCCCACCCGGAGACGAACCGGGCCACTTCGCCATCCCGACCGCGGTCAACCGGGCGATCTCGGCGTCACCGCCGGGGTGATCGACAGGCGGCGCGAGCGTCGGTCCTTCGGATCCCCCGCGACGTCGAGGAGTCCCTCGTGTTCGAGCGCCTGGATCTGGCGGGTGACCTGGGACTGGTGCAGGCCCAGTGCCGCGGCCAGGTCCGAGGGACGGATCGTTCCCGCCGAGTGCTTCACGGCCTGCAGCACGGCCAGCCGGTTGACCGCCGGCTTGCCGGCGATCACCCGCGCCATGCCGGTGGACAGGGCGTAGAGCCGGGTGATCAGTTTTGCGAGGATCTCCGGCCTCGCGAGCCGGCGAGCGTGAGCGCGACGACGAGCGGCCAGCCGGCCTCCGCGGCGGCGAGGACCCGTTCGGTGAGGCCCAGCAGGTCGCTCCGGTGCAGCTCCACGACCAGCCACCCCAGCAGCCCCAGGAGGGTGGCGGACGCCAGGTACCCGGTCCGGCGTCTCGGCACGAGCGCGGCGGCCGGCCACAGCGCGAGGGCCACGAACGCCGTCGCGGCGGCCGGGATGTGCCCGGCGGCCGGCTGCGCCAGCACGGCGACCACGAGGGTGGCGACCCCGCCCAGTGCCAGCAGCGCCCGGCCGGGCACGGCCGCCTCCCGCAGGCCGCTCGCCGTCACGACGTGGCAGGCACCCAGGACGGCCAGCCCCGCGGTCATGATCCACCGGTCGGCCGCGCCGTGCGCCGCCAGGGCACTGATCGAGTCCCGGGCCGGGTCGTAGCCGGGCGGCTGGCGCAACCGCGCCAGCGACCAGCCGCCGATCAGGGCCACCGGGGCCAGAGCGGCCGACACCACAGCCCAGCCGGGCACCCGGCCACCCCGGCTATGCGCTGTAACCCCCGTCGACCCCGATCACCTGACCGCTGATGTAGGACGAGTCGCCGGAGGCCAGGAAGTCGACCGCCGCCGCCACCTCGTCGGGCCTGCCCATCCGGCCCATCGGCGTCTGCGCCAGGCAGCTCTCGATGACGCCCTTGGCCACCGGCGTCACCTCGAACGAGGAATGCACGATGCCGGCGTCGATGACTCCCGGCGCCACCCCGTTGATCCGGACGTTCGTCGGGCCGAGCTCCCTGGCGGCCTGGCGCATCAGCGCGGCCACGGCGGTCTTCGGCGCGCCGGACATGCCGTCGTTCTCGAGCGTCCGCAGCACCGCCGCGGTCAGGAAGACGACGATGCTGCCGCCGCCGTCCCGCGCCAGCGTGCGGCCCGCGTGCCTGATGACGTTGAACGAGCCGAGCACGTCGGTCCGGTAGATCCGGGCGAAGTCCTCGTCGGTGACCTCGTCCAGCGGGCACAGCGGGATCGCCGGCCCGGTCGCGGACACGACGGCCTCGAGCCCGCCCCATGCCGAGCGGGCCTCCGCGAGGAAGTCCGTGACCGAGTCCCCGTCGCCCATGTCGACGTGGGCCGCCGAGGCGGAACCGCCCCCGGACCGGATCCTGTCCACCAGCTCGGCCGCCGCGCCCGCGTTGTTCAGGTACCCGACGGTCACCGGCGTCCGCCGGGCCAACCGCTCCACGACCGCGACACCCAGCCCGCCGGAACCCCCCAGAACCGCTACACCCGTCATGCTCCCGACCCTAGGCGTGGCGTCGGTTTCCGGCGCCACGCGTCATCACATCCGGGCGCCGGACGCCGCCGGTGAATCGAGGGAACGCGCACGTCCGGGTCGGGAGCGGCGCCGGGTCCGGGGCCTTGCGGATCCCGGTCAGCGGGCTAGCCTGAGGTCGAGGCACCCGGCCGACGACCGGCGCGACCGCGCCCCGCTCCACGGCGTCTGCTTCGAATTCGCCCAAGACCTCGGCGCCGCGCGGCTCGCGGCTTACGGGGCCGGGCCACGCTGCGCGCTGGGTTCGTGGGTGCGCGCGGCCGTGCCCGTCCCAGCCCGCCGGGGCGCCCGCGGTGCCGGTCTCAGCACGATCGACACAGACGGGATCAATGCCGTGCCGACCATCACCACCAGGGACAACGCGCAGATCTTCTACAAGGACTGGGGGAGCGGACAGCCGGTCGTGTTTAGCCACGGGTGGCCGCTGACCGCCGACGCGTGGGACAACCAGCTGATGCTGGTCGCGGCGGCGGGCTACCGGGGCATCGCGCACGACCGGCGCGGTCACGGCCGCTCCAGCCAGACCTGGGCCGGCAACGACATGGACACCTACGCCGACGACCTGGCCCAGCTGATCGAGGGGCTGGACCTCTCGGACGTCGTCCTGGTCGGCCACTCCACCGGGGGCGGCGAGGTCGTGCGCTACCTGGGCCGGCGCGGGTCCTCGCGGGTGGCGAAGGCGGTTCTGCGGGGCGCCGTACCGCCGCTGATGCTCAAGACGGACGCCAACCCGGAAGGCACCCCGATCGAGGCCTTCGACGCCATTCGCGCGGGCGTCGCGGCCGACCGGTCGCAGTTCTACCAGGACCTCGCCGAGCCCTTCTACGGCGCCAACCGGGACGGCGCCGTGGTATCGCGCGGCATCCGGGACGCGTTCTGGCTGATGAGCATGACCGTCGGGGTCAAGGCGGCGTACGACTGCGTCCGCCAGTTCTCCGAGTCCGACTTCCACGACGACCTGCGCGGGATCGACGTCCCGACGCTGATCTCGCACGGTGACGACGACCAGATCGTCCCCATCCAGGCCTCGGCGCTGCGCGCGGCGAAGCTGGTCAAGGACGCCACCCTGAAGATCGCCCCCGGCGCGCCGCACGGGCTGGTCGGCAGGTTCGAGCAGGAGTTCAACGACGACCTGCTGGCGTTCCTCAAGAGCTGACCGGACGCCGGGCCGGCATCGTGCTCGCCAGAGTTGACGATGACCGGTCCGGCCGGCCAGCACTACGGTCCGGATACGCGGGCGCGGGGCCAACGGCGGCCCGTCCCGGCGCCACCGGTGCCGGAAGGCTCGCACGAGGGTGGCGAGCAGACATGCCTACTTCGACGACCGGTCCGGCCGGATCGCCCCCGGGATGCCCGGGGACGGGCCCGGCGGCGTCCCTGGTGCGCCGGGAGATCACCCTGCACGGCCACGCGATGAGCTACCTGGAGGCCGGCGCCACTCTCGGCGCACCGGTCGTGGTGCTGGTGCACGGCCTCGCGGGGCAGGCCGCCAGCTGGGACCGGGTGGTCGCCGCGCTGGGGCCGGACGTGCACGTGCTGATCCCGGACCTGCTCGGCCACGGCCGTTCGGCGGCGCCACCCGGGGCCGACTACTCGGTGGGCGCGCACGCGTCCCGCCTGCGTGACTTGCTGCGCGCCCTCGGCCACGAGCGGGCCAACGTGGTGGGCCACTCGCTCGGCGGCGGGGTGGCGATCGCGTTCGCCTACCAGTTCCCCGAGCGGGCCGACTCGCTCACGCTGATCTCCAGCGGCGGGCTGGGACCCGAGCTCAGCGTGGCGCTGCGGGTCGCCTGCCTGCCGGGCCTGCCGCTGGCCGCGCACCTGCTGGCCACGCTGACCCCCGCGTGGGTGGCCCACCTCGTGTGCCGGGTCGCCGCGGCGGTCGGCCTGGCCTGCGACGCGGACCTCGCCGGGCTGGGCGAGTCGCTGCACGCCCTGCACGAGCCCGGCGCCCGGCGGGCGTTCCTGGCCACCCTGCGCGGGGTGGCCAGCGTCGCCGGTCAGCGTCTCGACGCCACCGGCCTGCTCGACCTGCTCGCCGACCTGCCGATCGTGCTGATCGCCGGCCGGCACGACCGGTGCATCCCGTGCCACCACGCGCAGCGCGCGCACCGGCTGCTGCCCGGCAGCCGCCTCGCGGTGTTCGACAGCGGGCACTTCCCGCACACCGAGCACCCCGACCGGGTCGCCGAGGAGATCCGCACCCTGCTGGGCAGCCTGCACCCCGCGCCGGATCCGCGCTGGGGCCAGAAGCCGGTCGTCGCCTGACACCGCCCGTCGTACCGTCGGGGTTGTCGATCCGGGGTGGGGCCGCGCGTCGGGATGAGTGCGGGTCCGAGCAGCGGGCCGCAACCGAGAGGAACCATGTCATGGCGCAGTACCTGGTGCTGATCTACGAGGACGAGGCCCAGCGGGCGGACGAGGGCGCCGAGCAGTCCGGGCAGATGATGAAGGAGCACGTGGCGTTCGGCGAGCGCAACGCGGGCGCGCTGCGCGGCGGCAACGCGCTGCAGCCCACCTCGACGGCCACCTCGATCCGGCGGGACCCCTCGGGCGGGTTCGCCGTGACCGACGCACCGTTCGCCGAGACCAAGGAGGCGCTGGGGGGCTACTACCTGATCGAGGCGGCCGACCTGGACGAGGCCGTCGAGGTGGCCAAGCAGGTCCCGGCGGCCCTCGGTGGGGTCGAGGTCCGCCCGGTCCGCACCTTCGACTGAGCCCGCGACCACCGACCGTGGACCCGCGCGTCGCGGACGCGGTCGCGGACGCGCACCGTCGCGAGTGGGCATTCGTGCTCGCCGCGACGGTGCGCGTGACCCGCGACCTGGACCTGGCCGAGGAGTGCGTGCAGGACGCGTTCGCCGCCGCCCTGACCCACTGGACGCCTCGCTCGATCCCGGCCCGGCCCGGGGCCTGGCTCACCACCACCGCCCGGCGCCGCGCGCTCGACCTGGGCCGGCGGGCCACGACCGCGCGCCGCGCGCTGCCCCTGCTGGTCCAGGACGGTGCGGCCCCCGGCCCCGAGGAGATCGCGGCCAATGAGCCCGAGATCACCGACGAACGGCTGCGGCTGGTGTTCACCTGCTGCCACCCGACCCTGAACCCGGAGGCCCAGGTCGCCCTGACGCTGCGGCTGCTGTGCGGGCTGACCACGCCGGAGGTGGCACGCGTCTTCCTGGTCAGCGAGCCGACCATGGCCGCCCGGATCACCCGGGCCAAGAAGAAGATCGCGGTCGCCGGTATCCCGTACCGGATACCCCCGCTCGCCGAGCTGCCCACCCGCATCGACGCCGTGCTCGACGTCGTGCACCTGCTGTTCACCACCGGCCACGACGCGCCGTCCGGGGAGGCGCTGATCCGGCGCGACCTCGTGGAGCGGGCGCTCGACCTCGCCCGGATGCTCCGGACGCTGCTGCCCGACAACGCGGACGTCGCGGGGCTGCTCGCCCTGATCCTGCTCACCGACGCACGCCGGGAGGCGCGGACCGACGCCGCGGGCCGGCTGCTGCTGCTCGCCGAGCAGGACCGCGACCGCTGGGACCGGGCCTCGATCGGCGAAGGGACCGACCTGGTGCGCGAGGCGCTGCGCAGGCGGCCGCCGGGACGCTTCGCCCTGATGGCCGCGATCGCCGCCGTGCACGACGAGGCGCCGCGGTTCTCGGACACCGACTGGCGGGAGATCGTCGCGCTGTACGACCTGCTCACCGCGATCTGGCCGTCGCCGGTGGTCGCGCTCAACCGCGCCGCCGCGGTCGGCTTCGCCGAGGGGCCCGGCGCGGGGTTGGCCGCCCTCGACGCACTCGCCGACGAGCCGCAGCTCGCCGGCTACGCCTACCTGCCCGCCGCCCGCGCGAACTTCCTGGCCAGGCTCGGCCGCGTCGAGGCGGCCAGGGCGGCCTACCACGAGGCGCTGCTGCTCACCGGGAACGGTGTGGAGCGCGAGTTCCTGGTCTCCCGGCTCACCCGGCTCGATCCCTGACCCGGGCCGCCACGGCCGCACGGGCACCGGAACCCGGCGCGCGCCGGCGCGCCTCGGGGCCTTGCGGATCGCGGTCAGCGGGCTAGCCTGGGCGGGAGGTGAGCGTCCACCACCATGAGCGGCAACGAGCTGGACCACGTCGTATCCACCGTGGACCGCTGGGTCCGGGCCGTGTGGCACGACCACGACACCGCCGCGGCCGTGGCGCTGATGCACCCCGACGCGATGCGGCACTGGCCCGCCGAGGACGTGGGCGACGTCCTGCGGCACCGGTTCCCCTGGCTCGGCGATCCGTCGGCCACGTTCAGCCAGCCGTTCCCCGTCGAGTCAGCCCCGGACATGGTCGTGGTGGAGGCCGAGACGGACCTGCACTCCCCGGCCCGGATCGTGGTGATCCTGCGCCCCCGGCTGGGCACCGGTCAGCCGGATCTAGCGTTGATCATGGACGTGGTGTCGATGAACGAGTGCAACTAGGCGGTGACAACGTCCGCCGCCCGGAGGACACTGGACCCGACATGGCCTGACCGCCCCGGACCCCGGCAAGCCAGCGAACGACCTCGGGGTGTGGCTATGACCGATTCCGTGAGCACCTCCCGCCGATCGTTCGCCCTGCGCTCCGCGCGGCGCAGGGCCAGGTCCGATCGGGCGTCCGGGAGCGTCGGGATCACCGAGAACGTGCTGGTGCTCGGTTACCTGTCCGCGGTCGCCCGCTCGCTCGGCCACCGGGGCGTGCTCGCGCGCGCCATCCAGGCGAACCCGCCGGACGCCGACACCCTCGGCGGCACGCTGACCCTCCAGCCCTGCCGCGACACCGGCTCCCGGTGGGTGCCGGCCCGGCTGCGCTGGGACCAGCACGGCGGGTGGTCGGCCACGCTGACCAGCGCCGGCCACGAGCGCCTCGACGGCGTGGTGCGCTACCTGCCCGGGCAGCTCGTCCCCGCGCCGGCAACCGTGGCCCACTTCATCGCCGCGCTCGATGCGGACACGAGCACCATCTGGGCCGCCGCCACCTGCCGCGCGCCGCGGCCGGTCGACCGCCGGTGGCTGGTGCTGCAGCTGAGCCGGTTCGCCCCACCGGACCCCCTGGTGATCGCCGCCGTCCGCACCGGACCGGGCGGGAGTCGCCTCCCGGGTCACCGTGACCTGGGCACGTCGTAGGAACCGACGATCTCGCCGTCGCGGAACTCCACGCCGGTGAACCGGTCGGTCGGGTCGTGGTGGTCGTAGAACCGCAGCACGGTGCCGTCCGGGTCCGGGATGTCCAGCCACGCGCCGCCCGGCCGCGGCCGCACCCCGCTGTGGCCGACCCCCAGCGACTCGCAGCGTTCGACCAGCTCGTCGAGCACCGCGCGGGACGTGGGGTGGAACGCGACCACGTCGAACCCGCGCAGGTCGGGCGCACTCGCGCAGGCCGAGCGGTCCCGTAGCGCGACGGCGTACCGGCCCCGGTCGTCGATGAGGCCGGCGCCGCGCAACACCCCGTCCTCGACGAACTCGGTCCACAGCCGCAGGCCCAGCAGGTCGCGGTACCAGCGGATGCTGCGCCCCAGGTCGGTGACGGGCAGCTTCACCTGGGCGATCCCGTCCACCCCGATGCTCATCGGATGGCGTCCCGTCGGGCGCGGCGCAGCGCCAGCAGCATCCGGGTCAGGTAGACCGGCGAGGGCGGCGTCCAGCCAAGCTGGACCGCCGTCCCGAGGTCGTCCCGGTTGGCCCAGTGTTCGATGATCTTCCCGTCCGAGCCACAGCGCGGTGGCGTGGAACGCCGCCGGGCCCCGGCCCCGGCTGGCCGGCGGCTCGTCGGTGTCCGCGCGATTGTGCGCGTCGGGAGGACGACGGCCGCGAAGTCGTCGAGCCCACCGTCGGCCATCATCAGGGTCGCGCGCACGCAGACCGCCTTGTACCCGCTGCTGGTCGAGATCATGATCCGTCCTCACCTCGTCTGTCGGAAGCCGGTGCCCGGTCAGCTCGCCCGGACCCGGGTGGCGGCGGCCCCGTCCCGGCCGAGCGCCCGCCGGACCGCCGCGCGGAGGGTCGCCGACGCGGCACGGGTCGAGCCGTCCAGCCGGCAGGCGAGGTACCCGTCGGGGCGGACCAGCACCGCGCCGGTGTCGCCGAGGCGGTAACGCTCGGCGAACGTGGCGTCTACCGGGTGCAGGTCGCGGCCCACCGACAGCCCGACGATCGGCAGCCCGTCGGCGGCCAGCTCCCGGGCGGCGGAACGCCAGTGGCCGCCGCCGTGCCCGGCCAGCACGGTCATCCGGCCGTCGAACAGCTCGACGGCCGAGATCCGCCGCCCGGCGTGCCGGACCCACGCGTGCGGCGCCCGCTGACCGGCGTCGGCCGCGAGCACGGCCGAGTCGTAGGTGACCCCGAGGTCGAGTGCCAGCGGGTCGACGGCGGTGCCCGGGTGCAGCGACCGCAGCGCGTTCGCCAGGCCGACCGGGCGGCGCTCCTCGGAGTAGCTGTCCAGCAACGCCTCACCGGCATGTCCGCGCAGCACCCAGGCGAGCTTCCAGGCAAGGTTGTGCGCGGCGTGCATCGCGGTATTCATGCCGATCCCGCCCTCGGGTGTGGTGCGGTGCGCGGCGTCCCCGACCAGGAACCCGCGCCCGTCCCGGGAGCGCAGCGCGTCGGCCATGTGCGCGCCCATGGTGAACGGCATGACGGTCAGGATCTCCGGCTCCAGGTCGGGTACCCCGGTGGCCAGCCGCAGCTGCTCCCGGGGGTCCCGGAGGTCGCCGGTCGACCGGCCCGCGTAGATCCACCGGTCGTCGGCGCTGGTGGGCACGAGCAGCCCCTCGGCGCCGGGCAGCTCGACGACGTTGATCACCGACGGGGTCCGGGGCATCCGGCGGGCCAGGTCGGCGCGGAAGGTCACCGCGACGAACTCACCGAGCGTGCCGAGGTCCGTCACCCCGATCCCGAGCGCCGGGCGCACCGTGCTGCGCGGGCCGTCCGCGCCGACCACATAGCGCGCGTGGACCCGGGACCGCCGACCGGACGCGCGGTCGAGCAGCTCGGCGGACACCCCGCCGGGGTGGGTGCGCAGCTCGGCCAGCTCGGTGCCGAAGCGGACCCGCCCACCGACGGCGACCAGGTGCTCGAGCAGGATCGGTTCCAGGTGGTCCTGCGCGCAGAAGCACGGCCGGGTCGGGCTGGCCGCCCCGGCCTGCTCGTCGGTCGGGAACGCGGTCGGCGTGGACATCCGCTCCGGCTCCACCAGCGACCGCGAGACCGTGACGGCGGTCCGCACCCGCATCGCGCCGTCCCGCACCCGGTCCTCCAGCCCCCAGGCCCGCAGCACCTCCATCGTGCGGGTGCTGACCCCGGTGGACTTCGGGAACGGCGAGGTGCCGGTGTGGCGTTCGACGAGCAGTACCCGTACACCGGCCCTGGCCAGGCCGATCGCGGTGCTGAGGCCGGCCGGCCCGGCCCCTACGACCAGGACTTCCGGGTGTTGCTGACGTGGCGGTGTCATCGGTGGCTCCTTCTGTTGACAGCCACCGTGCGCCGCACCTCTTGACGGTCACTGGACGAACGCTGGACGCTCGCCGTCGATGCTCGATCTGCGGATGCTGGGCCCGATGGAGGCCCTGGTCGACGACCGGCCGGTGGCCCTCGGGCCACCGCAGCAGCGCGCGCTGCTCGCCGCGCTGGCCTTGCGACCCGGGTCGGTGCTCGGCGTCGACGCACTGGTCGAGGCGCTGTGGGCGGACCGGTCGCCGGGCTCGGCGACGAACATCCTGCAGGGCTACGTCGCCCGGCTGCGCTCGGTGCTGGAGCCGCACCGCGGCCGGGGACAGCCGGCGTCCGTGCTGGTCACCCGCGCTCCGGGCTACCTGCTGGCGGTGTCGGCGGAGCAGACGGACGCCGGCCGCTTCCGCCGGCTGGTCTGCGACGCCCGCCGGGCGCGGGAGCGGGACCCCGCCGACGCCGCCTCGACGTTGCGGGCGGCGCTGGCGCTGTGCCGGGGTGACGTGCTGGCCGACCTCGGGGACATCCCGGTCGCGGTGTCGGCCCGGGCGCTCTTCGCCGAGCTGCGCCGGACCGCGCTGGCCGAGCGCATCGACGCCGACCTCGCCGCCGGTCGGGACGCCGAGCTGGTCGGCGAGCTCGAGGGGCTGGTCGCCGAGGACCCGCTGGGCGAGCGCGGCCACCGGCAGCTGATGCTCGCGCTGTACCGGGCGGGCCGCCCCGCCGACGCACTCGCCGCGTTCGCCCGCGCCCGGCGCACGCTGGCCGAGCAGCTCGGGCTCGATCCCGGACCGGAGCTGCGCGGGTTGGAAGCGGCGATCCTGCGCCACGACGTGCCACCGCCCGAGGGCCGAGCGCCCGCCGTGTCGCCCTCCGCCGCCCCGCCGCCCGACCGGCCGCGGCCCGACTGGCAGCGGTCCGACCGGCAGCGGTCCGACCGGCAGCGGTCCGACCGGTCGCCGTCGCGCGACGGATCGCCGCGCGACCGGCGCGGGGCACTCCCGGCGGCGCTGACCCCGTTCGTCGGCCGCGAGGCCGAACTGGCCGAGCTGCGAGCCCTGCTGTACGAGCAACGGCTGGTGACCCTGACCGGCCCCGGTGGGGCCGGCAAGACCCGGTTGGCCGTGGAGCTGGTCACCGGCGGCGAGCCCGTCGGCGAGGTGCATCTCGTCGACCTGCTCCCGGTCCCCGACGACGCCTCCGTGCCCGCCGCGCTGGCCGCCGCGCTGGGCATCCGCGAGGAGCAGGGCCGCCCGCTACCGGAGACCCTCGGCGACAGCCTGCGCGGCGAGCGGGTGGTGGTCCTGCTGGACAACTGCGAGCACCTGCTCGACGGGTGCGCGGCGCTGGCCGACACCCTGCTGCGGGCGGCGCCGCTGCTGCGTGTGCTGGCCACCAGCCGCCAGGCCCTCGGCGTCCCCGGGGAGGTGGTGTGGCCCGTCGCGGGGCTGGCCGAGGACGCGGCCGTGCGGCTGTTCGCCGACCGGGCCGCCGAACCGTTCCGGCTCTCGCCCGAGGCGGTGCCGGTGGTGCGGCGGATCTGCCGGCGGCTGGACGGCATGCCGCTGGCGATCGAGCTGGCCGCCGTCCGCACCCGGGCACTGTCGGCGCGGGAGATCGAGGTGCGGCTGGACGACCGGTTCGGGCTGTGGGCGTCGGGCCGCCGGGGCGGTCCGGCGCGGCACCGGACGCTGTCCGCGGTGATCGACTGGAGCTACCGGCTGCTCACCGGGGCCGAGCAGGTGCTGTTCGAGCGGCTGTCGGTGTTCGCCGGCGGGTTCGGGCTGCCGGCTGTGGAGGCGGTCGGTGGTGCCGGCGCGGTGGACGTGCTCGCCGAGCTGGTGGACAAGTCACTGGTGGTGCGCACCGAGGGCATTCAGGGGCGATCCCGCTACCGGCTGCTGGACACGCTGCGGCAGTACGCCGGAGCTCGGCTGGACGAGCGGGGCGGGACCGCCGAGGCGTTGGCCGGGCATGCCGCGCACTACGCCGCGCTGGGCGACCGGCTCACCCCGCTCGTGGCGGCCCCCGCGCCGGCGCGCTGGAGCGACCGGCTCGAGGAGGAGGGCTCGAACCTGCGCGCGGCGGCGAGCTGGTCGCTCGCCGAGGACGACGGGTCGGCGGCCGCCACCATCATGGGCGCGACGTGGTGGCTGTGGTTGATGCGCGGCCCGCTCGCCGAGGGCCGCGACCTGCTCGAAGCCGCGCTGCGGGTCACCGCCGACCCGACCCCACCGACCCGGGCCCGGCTGCTCTACGGGGTGGCCTCGTTCGCGCTGACCCAGGGCGACCTCGTCCGCGCCGAGCAGGTCGGCTCCGAGTGCCGCGCCATGTCGCGCGCGCAGGGCGACGACCTCGGTGCCGGGTGGGGCGTGGGCAGCATGGGCCTCGCCGCGTGGGCCCGCGGCGACTACCGCACCGGCGCGCTGCTCAACGAGCAGGTCGTGGAGCTGGCGCGGCGGTCCGGCGACCGCTGGCACGAGGCGCTCGGGCTGGCGGGCCTCGGCCGGGTGGCCGCCGACCAGGGCGCGCACGAGCGGGCCCGGGCGCTGCTCACCGAGTCCGCGTCGCTGGCCGCCGAGATCGGGCAGCCCCAGGCCGTCGGTTTCGCACTGGGCACCCTGGCCACCCTCGCCTACCGTCAGGGCCGGGACGACGAGGCGGTCGACGTGGCCGAGCAGGCCATGCGGGCGTACCGGGAGTCCGGGAGCCAGGAAGGAGCCGGGTCGGCGATGCGAACGATCGGCCTGGTCGCCCTCCGGCGGGGCGCCGTCGAGCAGGCCGCGGCCCTGCACCGGGACCGGTTGGTCCTCTACCGCCGGCACGGCCTGACCGGCCCGCTCGCCGCCTGCCTCGAGGACATCGCCGAGGTCGCGCTGCACCGGGGCCGACCGGCGCGGGCCGCCCGGCTGCTCGGCGCCGCGGACATGCTGCGGGCCACCCACGGGACCGCGATGCCCTCGGCCGACCGCGACCGGCACGGCCGGCTGGTCGCCGCGCTGCGCGTCGGCCTCGCCGGACCGGACTTCGACGCGGCCTGGGCCGACGGCCGGTCGATGACCCTCGACTCGGCGCTGCGCCACGCCGAGGCGGCGGCCGGGCCGGGCGTCGACACCCGGCAACCCGGGGGTGAGGAGTCACGGGTGTGGACGGGCACCGTGGCGGGCATGCGGGACATCCGGAGCGGCCCGGGGGCGCCGGACGGGTGAGATGCCCGCCGACCGGGATGCGCAACCCGCCCGCCGGTGTTGAGGTGACCGGGTTTGCACAGTGCGAGAGACAGAGGAGCAGCGATGAGCGAGCACGAGAAGGCCATCCTCGCGGGAGGGTGTTTCTGGGGTATGCAGGACCTGATCCGCAAGCGCCCCGGGGTGGTGTCGACCCGGGTCGGCTACAGCGGCGGCAACACGCCCAACGCGACCTACCGCAACCACGGGTCGCATGCCGAGGCCATCGAGATCACCTTCGATCCGTCGGTGGTGACCTACCGGGAGCTGCTGGAGTTCTTCTTCCAGATCCACGACCCGACGACGAGGAACCGTCAGGGCAACGACGTCGGAGCGTCGTACCGCTCGGCGATCTTCTACGCGAGCGACGAGCAGCTCCGGGTCGCCGAGGACACGATCGCCGACGTCGAGGCCTCCGGTCTGTGGCCCGGGAAGGTCGTCACCGAGGTCGCGCCGGCCGGGCCGTTCTGGGAGGCCGAGCCGGAGCACCAGGACTACCTGGAGCGGTACCCGTACGGCTACACCTGCCATTTCCCCCGGGCCGACTGGGTGCTGCCCCGTCGTTCCGACAGGGTGAGCGGCTGAGATACCGGCACCCGGGCCCAGGGGCGGCTCGGGGCGGCTCAGGGCGGGCCGGCGAACGGGCCTGCGCCAGCGCGCGGTCGACCAGGCCCGGACCGGGCAGGGTCAGGCCCCCTCCACCGGGACCCGGGCGCCGGTGACGAAGGAGGCGAGGGGTTCCGGAGCCGGGCTCCGTCGCGGTGTCGGCCCTACGTCGGGTGCGGTTCGGTGCCGGCGCCCTCCCCGTGGCCGATCGAGCGGGTGATGGCCGGCAGGGCGGCGCGGGCGGCCAGCCGGCCGGCGTCGACGAGGTCGGGCACGCCCTTCTGCGACCAGCGGTTGACCCCGTCGGTGTCGGGCTGGATCAGCACCTCCGGCGGCCGGTCGTCGTGCGTCACGGAGGTGGCGCCGTAGGGGTTGTGCAGCGTCTCGAGAAGCCGGCCGGCCTTGCGCACGACCGTGTTCAGGTCCTCGTTCAGCGCGACGGCGAGCACCGTGTCGGCGCCGAGCATGCGGGCCGCCCACACCGGGAGGTTGTCGGCGAGCGCGCCGTCGACGAGCAGGCGGTCGCCGATCGGGACCGGCGGGAACAGCCCCGGGACCGCGGTGGTGGCCCGCAACGCGCTGCTCAGCGGGCCCTCGGTGAGCAGCACCGTCTCCCGGGCGCGCAGGTCCCAGGCCACCGCGCCGAACCGGCGGTCGAGCTGCTCGATCGTGTCGACGGGCAGGTGCCGCTCGATGGCCTGCTCGAGTGGTGCGGTGTCGAGCAGCCCCCACCGGCGGCTCAGGCTCACCTCGGCGAAGTCGGACCACGTCGCGGCCAGGACCATCTCGATCATCGTCGAGCTGCGGATGCCGGCCGCGTACCCGGCGCCGATGAGCGCGCCGATGCTGGTGCCCACGACGACGGAGCAGGAGACGCCGGCGTCCTCGAGCACCTCGATCACCCCGGCGTGCGCGGCGCCCAGCGCGGCTCCGCCCCCGAGGACCAGCCCGACGGTGGGTCGGCCGGCGGGAGGTTCGGTGCTCATCGCTCTCCGCTCCCCGGTCGCGGTCCCGACCGTGCTCGGTGTGCCCTCGCCGGCCCACGACGACACCGACGTGATGGTCGCATCCCGGGGGCGGCGGCGCTGAGGAGCCGAGCCCCCGGGACGGCGGTGCCGAGGCCCTGCCGGTGTGCCCCGACCGCGGCGGGCCACGCCCGCTCCCGGGCGGCGGCCGCGCGATCGGGGCAGGATGAGGGGATGGACTACCGCTACCTGGGCCGCTCGGGCATGCAGATCTCCGAGATCACCTACGGCAACTGGCTCACGCACGGGTCGCAGGTCGAGAACGACGTCGCGACGCAGTGCGTGCGCGCCGCGCTGGACAACGGCATCACCAGCTTCGACACCGCCGACGTCTACGCCAACGGCAGGGCGGAGGAGGTGCTCGGCGACGCGTTGAAGGGCGAGCGGCGCGAGTCGCTGGAGGTCTTCACGAAGGTGTACTGGCCGGTCGGGCCGGACCCCAAGGGCAAGAACGACATGGGCCTGTCCCGCAAGCACATCATGGAGGGCATCGAGGGCAGCCTGCGCCGGCTGGACATGGACTACGTCGATCTCTACCAGGCGCACCGCTACGACTCCTTCACCCCGCTGGAGGAGACGATGCAGGCCTTCGCCGACGTCGTGCACTCGGGGAAGGCGCACTACATCGGGGTGAGCGAGTGGACGGCCGACCAGATCCGGGCCGGGCACAAGCTCGCCGTGGAGCTCGGCATCCCGCTGGTGTCGAGCCAGCCGCAGTACTCGATGCTGTGGCGGGTCATCGAGCGCGACGTGGTGCCCACCTGCGAGGAGCTGGGCATCGGGCAGATCGTCTGGTCGCCGATCGCGCAGGGCGTGCTGAGCGGCAAGTACCGCCCCGGGCAGCCGCTGCCGGAGGGCTCGCGCGCCACCGACGAGAAGGGCGGCGCGGACATGATCAGGCGGTTCATGAACGACGACACCCTGAAGCGGGTGCAGGCGCTCGAGCCGATCGCCGGCGACCTCGGCCTGTCGATGGCGCAGCTGGCGGTGGCCTGGGTGCTGCGGAACCCGAACGTGTCCGCCGCGCTGGTCGGTGCCTCGCGCCCCGAGCAGGTCGCGGAGAACGCCAGGGCCGCCGGCGTGACGATCCCGGCCGACGCCATGGCCCGTATCGACGAGGCCCTCGACGACGCCGTCACCCGGGACGGTGACCTGGTCGCCCGCTCCACCCCACGGCGCCGCGCTCTCTGAGATCGTCGCCGGGAGCCGATCTTCAGGCGGTCGCGCCGTCCCGTTTCCGGTGGACAGGAGTGTCGATGTCACGTCCGAGAACCGTGTCCGACGAGGTCGTCGTCGAGGCGTCGCCGGGGAGCCTGTACGAGCTGCTGAGCGACCCGGGCGAGATGCGCCGGTGGAGCCCGGAGAACACCGGGGCCACTCCCGCCTCGCCGGGGCCGCTCACGGTCGGCGCGTCGTTCCGGGGGACCAACCGGCGCGGGCCGCTGCGGTGGACCACCGAGTGCGTGGTCACCGCGGCGGACCCGGGGGAGCGGTTCGCCTTCCGGGTCACCCGCTGGGGGGTGGGCGACCGCCTCGTCCGCGTGGCCAACGCCAGCTGGGAGTACCGGCTCGCGGCGCTGCCGGAGGGCACCCGCGTGACCGAGATCTGGACCGACGACCGCCCGTGGCCGGATGCGGTGGCCGCCGTGGTCGACCGGGTGGTCACCGGCGGGCGTACCTTCGCGGAGTTCCAGCGGCAGAACATCCGGACCACCCTCGACCGGCTGAAGGCGGACGTCGAGAACGGCGACCACTGACACCCCGGCAGCTCACGGCAGCTCACGGCAGCGCCGGCCGTGCCCGGAGACCGCTCGGGGTCACCGCGCGTTGCAGCACGTACAGCAGGACGTCGGCGAGGATGGCGAGGGCGGCGACCCACAGTGCGGCCGCGATGACGCCGGGCAGCCCGTAGTAGGCCTCCTGCAGGATCAGGTCGCCGAGCCCGCCGGCCCCGACGACGCCGCCGATCGTGGCGCTGCCGATCACGTAGATGACCGCCGTGCGCACGCCGGCGAACAGCAGCGGCAGGGCCAGCGGGAGCTCGATGCGGAACAGCACCTGCGATCCGGTGAGGCCCATGCCGCGCCCGGCGCGTACGAGGTCGTCCTGGACCTGGTCGACCGCGAGGTAGGCGTTGGTCAGGACCGGCGGCACACAGATGATCACCAGCGCGGTGAAGACGTTGGCGAAGCCGAGGCCGACGATGCCGATCAGGATGGCGATCAGGGCCAGCGTGGGCAGCGCGCGACCGAGGTTGGAGATGCTGACCGCCAGGAAGTCCGCCCGGTGCGTGTGGCCGAGCCAGAGGCCCAGCGGGACGGCGATGACCAGGGCGGTGCCGATCGCGGCCGCGCACAGCAGCAGGTGCTCCGCCGTCTTGGCCAGCAGCAGCGGCAGGTGGGCCGCCATGAACGAGAGGCTGTCGAGGAAGACCGTCACGCCACCCTCCTGGCCCGCGCCCACGGCGTGAGCAGCCTGCCCAGCAGCACGAAGGCCCCGTCGGCGGCCAGCGCCAGCAGGATCGCCAGCGCGCCGGACGCCACGAACTGGGTGGTGAACGGCGACTGCAGGGCCTTCAGGATCGGCGACCCGAGGCCGGCGTCGATGACGAACGCGGCCACGGTCACCAGGCTGATGGTCAGGACGGTCACCACGCGCAGCCCGCCGATGATGGCCGGGACCGCCATCGGGATCTCGATCCGCCAGAGGACCTGCGCGCGGGTCAGCCCCATGCCGACGCCGGCGCGGCGCGCGGCGGGGGGCACGTCCCGCAGGCCGGTGAGGATGTTGCGGAACAGCACCAGCAGCGTGTAGCCGACGAGCGCGATCTCGACGGTGAGCACGGTGAGCCCGGTCAGTGGGACCAGCAGCTCGAACAGCGCCAGCGGCGGCAGGATGTACAGGAACGCCGCGATCCCGCCGATGGGTCCCGCCGTCCAGCGGTAGCGGTGCGCGGCGAGCGCGGCGAGGAACGCGAGGACGAACCCGACGGCGACGGCCACCACCGTGAGCTCGATGTGCTGCACCAGCGCGGGCGCGAAGATGTCGGACCACTCGTGCAGGAACCAGTCCAGGCAGAACGGGCCGTTGGCACGCACGCACTCGCTGGGCTCGCCGTAGTCCGGGATGACCGGCGGCGGGGCGCTCACCGGTCCGCGTCCGAGGTGGTGCCGGCCCGCCGGAGAGCGTCCAGGGTGACCAGGCCGGACGGTGCGCCCCCGTCGCCGACCAGCAACCCGTCCGACCCGGCGGCCAGCACCAGGGCCAACGCCTGGCGCAGGTCGGTCGCCGCCGGCGCGGTCGGCCACCTCGGCGGGGACCCGTCCACCGCGGCCGGGGGAAGGTCGGCCAGCGTCCGCAGGGCGAGGCGCTTGAGGCTGCGGTCCGCGCCGACGAACCGGGCGACGAAGTCGCTGGCCGGGCTGCGCAGGACGGCGTCCGGGGTGTCGTGCTGGGCGAGGGTCCCGCCGTCCCGCAGGATCGCGATCCGGTCGCCCATCAGGATGGCCTCGTCGACGTCGTGGGTGACGATCAGCGTGGTCTTCCGGATCCGGGCGTGCAGCCGCAGGAACTCGCGCTGCATGGTGTCGCGGGTGATCGGGTCCAGCGCGCCGAACGGCTCGTCCATCAGCATCACCGGCGGGTCGACCGCCAGTGCCCTGGCGATCCCGACCCGCTGCTGCTGTCCGCCGGAGAGCTGCGTCGGGAAGCGGTCGGCGAAGTCGCCCGCCGGGGACAGGCCGACCAGCTCGAGCAGCTCGGTGACCCGGTCGCGGGTGGCCCGCGCGCTCCACTTCAGGATGCGGGGGAGGAGGCTGATGTTCGCCGCGACCGACATGTGCGGGAACAGGCCGGTCTGCTGGATGACGTAGCCGATGTCGCGGCGCAGCGCGATGGGTTCGATCTCGCGGATGCTGTGGCCGCCGATGCGGATGTCGCCGGAGCTCAGCTCGGTCATCCGGTTGACGAGCGTGAGCGCGGTGGTCTTGCCGCCTCCGGACGGGCCGACGAGCGCGCAGATCTCGCCGGGCGGGACGACGAGGTCCAGCGCGTCCAGCGCGGGTGCGGTCTGGCCCGGGTACCGCTTGCCTGCCCGGTCGAAGACGATCTCGGCGGGTCCCGCCCGTCCACCGGTCCCGGTCATCCGGTCCTCCGCCCCTGGTCGGTCGGTCACAGGTTGTTCGCCCTCAGGAACTCGCGCGCGACCTCGTCCGGAGGCAGCCGGTTCACGGTGACCGCGCGGTTCATCACCCGGACGGCGTCGACGGTGAGCAGCGCGTCGATCCGGTCGATCGTCTCGGCGAACTCCGGCGGGAGCGTCCGCAGGGTGGCCTCGGCGACCACCGGGGCCACGTTCTGGTAGCCGAAGATGTTCTTCGGGTCGGCGAGCAGGGTCAGGTCGGAGCGGGCCAGCTGCGGGTCGGTGGTGAACACGTCCGCAGCCTCCACCCTGCCGTCGTCGAGGGCCTCGTACTGCAGGCCGAGGCTCAGCGAGACCACCGCCATGTCGGGCAACCCGTAGGAGGAGACCAACCCGGTGTAGCCGCTGGAGGAGTTGATGTTGTCCGGGTACTCGGCGTAGGTGATGCGGCCGAGCCGGCGGAGGTCGCCGATCTCGCGCAGGTCGTGGTCCCTGGCGTAGGACGAGCGCACCGCCACGGAGTAGGTGTTCTGGAACGGGGTCGGGGCGAGCATGCCGAGGCCCCGGGTGCGCTGGAAGTCCCGTGCCTGGCGGTAGGTCTCCTCGGCGGTACCGGGCAGCTGGTCCCGCTTGGCCAGCACCTGGAGGATCACGCCGGTGTACTCCGGGTACACGGTGATGCTGCCCGAGGTCAGCGCGCGGTCGATGATGGTCGTGGATCCGATGTTGTTCTTGACCTCGACCTGGAAGCCCTTCCGGCGCAGCGCCTCCGACCAGAGCTGGCCGATCACCCACTGCTCGGTGAACTCCTTGGTGCCGATCACGATGATCGGCACGCCCGGATTCGTCGTGCCGCAGCCGGCCACGGCCAGCAGCAGTGCCAGGCCGGTGCACAGCGCCACCAGTCGCGGCGTACGGGTCTTGCCGGATGGGCTAACGGTTCCGGCTCGATGGAGGGGTATTGAGCCCAGCGTGAGCACCCGATGAGACTATCGTGGCGACGATGACACTCGAACGGGACTGAGAGTGAGAGCAGATGGCCCTGGGTACCCGTCCTGGCGGTGACGCGGCCCCGGCGGAGGTGGACCGCGGCGTCCCCGGCCAGCCCCCGGACCAGGCGCGGACCGACGAGCCCACGCAACCGGCAGGCCCCGACGCGGGTGCCCGTCCGGAGTTCGAGCGGGAGTGGCGCGGCTACGACCGGCGGCAGGTCGACGAGTACGTGGCGGTACTGGAGGAGCGCGCGTCGACGTTGAGCGAGCGGCTGCACGCGCACGAGCAGCGGATCAGCGAGCAGCTCAGCGCCGCGAACGACGAGGCCCAGCACATCCTCGACCAGGCGCAGCGCGAGGCGGACCGCCTCAGGGACGAGACGCGCGCCCAGCTGGAGAACGAGTACACGGCGATCCAGCGGGGGATCCGCGAGCGACACGCGGCCGCCGAGCAGGAGCAGGCCAGGCTCGCCCGGTTGCGCGACGACCTGCACCGGCAGCTGACCCGGCTGCACGCCGTGCTGGCCGCCGAGCTGGGCCTCCCGCCGCGCCCCGCGCCGCCCGCCCCGGACATCCCGGCCCAGGCGACGCAGGCCGGTCCGGCACCCGCGCGGCCCACCCCGTACCCCCGGCAGGTGCGGCGGCAGGGCCCGCAGGCGCAGCCCGTCGCCATGCAGGCGCAGCCCCCGGGCCCGCCGACGCAGCCCCACCCCGCGCCGAGCCGGCCTCAGGGCTAGGCGGTGACCCGGGCCGTGCGGCTCGGGCCGAAGGGCAGCAGGCCGTCCGGGTCGACGGCCAGCCGGAGCGCCCGGAGCCGGTCGGCGGTGTCGGCGGGCCAGGTCGCGTCGAACTCGACGGCGGTGTTCGCCGGGCCGAAGAAGTTGATCTGGGTCCCGCCGGTGCCCCATGGTCCGAAGGTGTCCAGCACGCCGCGGACCACCGAGGTGAAGGCCGTGAGGGTGTCCGGGTCGGGTGCGGGCAGGGGGGCGCTGACCACCCAGACGCCGAAGGCGGCGTCGCGCCCGCCGACCGAGTCGGGGGTGCGCGGCGGATGGCTCAGCGCACCGCCCAGGTGGCGGATCTCCACGATCGACAGCGGCGCGGTGGCCCTCGGCCCGGCCACGGCGAGCACCGCATCGGCGGCGGCGTGGTCGAACGAAGCCAACAGCAGCCCGCCGCTGGCGATGATCATCGGGTCGGTCGGGTCGGCGTGGATGGACCCGATCGCGGCGTAGGGCAGCGCGGCCACGGTGTCCAGCACCGGAGTGGCCAGCGCCCGCAGCGGCTGCACGGCCGCCTCGGCGGCGGTGTGGCCGTCGCCCGCCGGGTCGCCCACGTGGGCGATGCGCAGGTGCACGATGTACCGCCCCCGCAGCGGCTCCGGTACCTGCGGCAGCGGCGGGAACTGGATCAGCGCGATCGACGTGGAGAGCTCGTCGGGGACGCCGCCGGCGAGCCAGTCGCAGTACCCGTGCAGCACCCGTTCGGCGTCGGCGGCGTCGAAGAACAGGCCGCCCCCGTAGAGGACGGGGGCCGGCGGCAGCTCGATCGTGACCGAGGTGACGATCCCGAAGCCGCCCTTGCCGCCGCGCAGCGCCCGGAACAGGTCGCGGCGCTGCTGCGCGTCGACCTGGTGCACGGTGCCGTCGACGGTGACGAGCCGGAACGAGCGCACGTGGTCGGCGGAGTAGCCCATCGTCCGGGCGATCGGGCCGATGCCGCCGCCGAGCAGCAGCCCGACCACCCCGACGCCGGGGGCGGATCCGCACAGCGGGGCCAGCCCGAGCGGCGTGGCCGCGGCCAGGACGTCGCCCCAGGTGGCTCCGGGGCCGACCGTGGCGGTCGCCCTTACGGGGTCGACCGACACGCCGGCGAGCCTGCGGGTGGTGAGGAGGATGTCGGCGTCGGCGGGGCCCACCCCCGAGTGGGTGGTGCCGACGACGGCCACGCTGAGCCGGTGCCGGGACGCGATGCGCAGCGTGGCGGCGACGTCGGCCTCCGAGGTGGCACCCACCGCGAGCCGGGGCCGGTAGTCGAGCTGCACGTCGAAGGTGGCGACCTCGGCGGCGTAGTCGGGGTCGGCGGGGCCGAGCACCGGGCCGGCGACGGAGGCGCTCAGCTCGGTGCGCGCCGCACCGACCTCGTCGGCAGCCTCCCTGGACTCGGTGGTCGTCATGGCCCGTCCCTTCGACCGGTGGCGGGCCGCGCGCCGCCCCGCCGGGAGGCGAGGTTCCCCGAGGCCGCTCCAAACCCGCTCCAACGGGCCGAACCGGCCTCGGGGACAGTGCCCGACCCCTCCGGCCCCGGTCAGCCGGCGGTGGCCGCGGCGAGGTACTCCTCGTCGCTGACCGGGTCCAGCCAGTTGGTGGGGCCGAGGGAGATCCCCAGGTGGGTCATGATCGTGTCGGCGGTCCCGCCGTGCCAGTGCCGCTCGCCGGGCGGCGTCCACACCACGTCACCGGCGCGGATGACCTCCGGCCGCGAGCCCTCCGCGCAGATCCAGCCCAGCCCGGCGGTGACGACCAGGATCTGGCCACCGGTGTGGCGGTGCCAGTACGACCGCGCCCCCGGGGCGAAGGTGACCGAGCTGATCGCGTTCCCGTCGGTCGTCTGAGGCATCAGGGGGTCGGCCCAGACCTCACCGGTGAACGTCTTGGTCCGTCGCTTCGTCGACCGTTCGGCCGGGGCGCGACCTCGCACGATGTGCACCGGCGGTCAGCCCGTCCAGCTCTGCTCGGCGGTCTCCTCGGTGTCGTGGAACCGGATGCGCAGCAGGTGGCGGCTGGTGTCGGTGAAGGC
>DASXJJ010000148.1:0-48892 GCA_036497465.1 Pseudonocardia sp.
TGGTTATACCGGCGGCCGGTACCCGCGCGCTATGCGCTACTCAGGCGTCACCGGGATCGCGGCCACCCCCGGCGGCCCCGTCAGCCCCGTCAGCCCCGCCGGCACGTGGCCCAGGCCTCGCCAGGCCAGCCCGGCCAGCAACGTCACGGCCTCCTCGCGCGGCACGCCCCGCCCGGACTCGTCCCAGTGGCGGGCGGCGGCCTGGCTGAGCCCGACCAGCCCCACGGCGAGCAGCCGGGCCCGTGCCGGGTCCAGGCCGGAGCCGATGATCACCGCGTCGACCACCAGGGCCACGCAGTCGTCCCTGGCCCGGTCCAGCACGGCCGAGGTCTCCGGGTCCTCCCGGGGGCGGCCGGATCCGAACAGCAGCCGGAACGCCTCGCCGTCGGCGGCCACGAAGTCGAAGTAGGCGGTCACCGCACCGCGCAGCCGGCTCTCGTTGCCGCCCTCCGGTGCGGCCGGGTCGGGAGGTGCGGCCGGGTCGGGAGGTGCGGTGAGGGCGTGGCGCAGCCGCCCGACCAGGTCCTGGGCGTGGCCGGTCAGCACCGCCCGGTAGAGGTCCAGCTTGCCCGGGAAGTGCTGGTAGAGGGTCGGTTTGCCGATCCCGGCGCGCAGTACGATGTCGCTCACCGAGGCGCTGTGGTATCCGTGCCGGGCGAAGACCTCCCGCGCCGCCTCCAGGATCCGGGCCCTCCGCTCTGCCGGAGCCGGAGCCTGCGCCTGCGCCGGGTGCGGCGCGGCACCGGTGGCTGTTCGGCCGTCGCCCGCCGAGGGTCCCGCTCGCACGCCTGTCTGTCGTCGACGAGCGGGGTCGGCGTTACGGCCCGTTCCACCCACGGCGTCACTCGGGCACCGCCGCGACCCAGGAGATGGCGGCCGACGCAGGATCTCGCCGCCCGGCGAGACGAGCCGTGGCGACCGCGGCCGGAACCGTCGGTGCTCGCCGCTAGCGTGCCCATCCGTCCCGCGGCCGCCCGAGTGAGGAGTACCCGATGCCCGCGAGTACCGAGATCGATGCCGGCGCCCCGGTGGTCACGTTGATCAACGTCTTCACCGTCCGGCCCGCCGACCAGGACCGGTTGGTCCGGCTGCTGGAACGGGCGACCGAGGACGTGATGCGCCACCGGCCGGGTTTCGTGTCGGCGAACATCCACCGCGGCCTCGACGGCACCTCGGTGGCCAACTACGCGCAGTGGGCCAGCCGGGCCGACTTCGAGGCCATGCTCGCCGACGGCGCCGCGCGGGAGCACATGGCCGAGGCCACGGAGCTGGCCCGGGTCGCCCCGGGTCTCTACGAGGTGGTGTCCGTGCACCACCGGTGAACCGGCCGGAGTCTCCCGCGGTGGCCCGTGCCGCGCTGCGTCGTACGGTCCCGCGCTTTTGCGCCGAGTGGACCGGCTGTCAGCTCGATGGCCCACGCGTCAAGTAGCGACTCGCCCTACCATCGGGTGAACTGGCCGTGGGATGACAGAGGCGGTGGTGGCTGTGGCCAAGGTGATCGGCTGGATCGTGGCCATCTTCGTGCTCTACATCATCATCTCCCAGCCCGTGCACGCGGCGTCGATGACCGACAACCTGCTCGCCTCGGTCCGGTCGGCCGGGGACTCGGTGATTGTCTTCGTGCAGGGCGTCGCCTCGAGATGACCCCGCCGGTGAGGCGGGGGATCGACGGCTGAGCCGGGGCCGGGCTACCCCTTGTCGGTCACGATCAGAGTCACGAGCAGAACGCCCAACACGGCGATGATGATCACGGGGGACCTCCAGCGGGGAGCGGATGGCCGGGTCAGTGTGCAGAGCGCGCGGCGAACGGCGCCCAGGAGCACAGCCGATTACGCCAGACGGTCCAACATCATTGAGCCGCGGGCGGGGTCGGTGCGACGGACGTCACCCCGGTCGCGGCGGACGGTGTGCTCGGGGTGGCCGGTCGGGCCGCTCGCCGGTCGAGGGTGGCCACCGGACTCGGCGGGCGGGCCGCTGACCGAGCGGGGCCGGAACGGGCACTGAGCCGGCCGCCGGGTGCGGCAGAGTGAGGCCCACGCGAGCTACGGGGGGTGCCGGAGCGCCGGGTCGACGCACCGGTATCACACTGCTCGCCGGAAGTGAGAGAACCGCGATGCTCCCTGACACCAGAACGCTCCCCCAGAACGCGGCCCAGGTGACGGCGACCAGTACCACGCTGTCCCCGGCGCCCCCGATAGCCGATCCGGGCGAGGTCGTCCGGCACCGCGTTGACCTGCACGGCCAGCCGATGAGCTTCCTGGCGGCCGGCGACCCGAGCTCCCCACGGGTCGTCCTGCTGGTGCACGGCCTGGCCGGCCGCGCCGGTGCCTGGACGCCGGTGCTGACCGCGCTGAGCCGCGACGCCTACGTGCTGGCCCCCGACCTGTTCGGGCACGGGGAGTCGGCCGCGCCCCCGTACGCGGACTACTCGGCCGGTGGCCACGCCTGCCGGCTGCGCGACCTGCTGCACCTGCTCGGGCACCGGCGGGTGAGCGTGGTCGGCCACTCGTTCGGCGGTGGGGTGGCGATGAGCTTCGCCTACCAGTTCCCCGAGCGGTGCGAGTCGCTGACGCTGATCTCCAGCGGCGGCCTCGGTCCGGAGCTCAGCGCCGCCCTGCGCACGGCCAGCCTGCCCGGGCTGGCGGTGGCCGCGAACGCGCTGTGCTCGGTGACGCCGGGCTGGCTCGGGCGGCTGGCCCGCAGCGGCGCGATGGCGCTCGGGATGGCCAGCGCGGCCGAGATAGAGGCGGTGGGGCGGGCGCTGCGGGCGATGCGCGAGCCGACCCGACGGCGGGCGCTGCTGCACACCCTGCGCGGCGCGGTGAGCTGGTCCGGGCAGTGCCAGGACGCGACCGACCGGCTCTACCTGCTGGCCGGGTTGCCCACGCTGCTGATCGCCGGCGAGGACGACCGGTGCATCCCGCCCGGGCACAGCAGGCGAGCCCACGAGCTGCTGCCGAACAGCCGGCTGGCGGTGCTGCCCACCGGGCACTTCCCGCACACCGCCCGGCCGGACCTGGTCGCCGACCTCATCGCCGGGCTGCTGGCCGAGCTGCCCCGCCGCGCGACGTTCCCGCTCACCGGCCCCGCCACGCCACCTCCGGCCGTTGGGTACGTGCCGCTGACCGCCTGACGGGCCGTACGTCACGGGCCGGGCGCCGACCGTCGACACGGTGCCGGCCTCCTGGTCGCCCGGGGCCGCGGTCCGGGCCCCGGCGTACCCGGACGTCAGCGGGGCAGCCGGAACAGCCAGGCGCCGTCGGCCTCCTCGCCGCGGACTCCGGTGACCAGCCGAGTCCAGCCCAGCACCCGGGGGTTCCCCGCGGCCGGCCCGGCGACCGCCACCACGGTCACCCCGGACCGGCGCAGGCCGTCCCGGGCGGCCGCCGGCTCGGGCGGGGGGCCGCCCCGGGCGAGGGCGGTCACCCCCTGGCGGAAGGCCGACGGCGGCGACTCCAGCAGCAGCGGCCGCGCGGCGTCCGAGCCGATGAAGTACCCGCTGGTCAACCGGTAGCGCATGCCGGCGGCGGCCTGCCACTGGAGTGCGGCGCCGCCGGTCTCCCAGGCGCCGGTGGCCGCCGGGTAGCTCTCCACGACGTCGCCGGGGCGGAGCGCGTCGCCGGTGAACGCGGCCGGCACCGAGATCGGCACGGTGCGCAGCGCGTCCGACGGCAGCCAGCTCAGCAGGGCCAGCGCGGTCAACACCCCGCACCCGGCCCGCACCCACGCCGGGCGGAACCCACCGAGCCGGTCCAGCCAGTACGCCAGCAGCAGCGCCACGCACAGCGCCACGAAGGCCTGCATGCGCATCGGCTCGGCCTGGTGCACCAGCGGCAGCCAGCTCACCACCAGCCACGGCCCCGGCACCCCGGTGTCCCGGCCGAGCAGCACCAGGTGCGGCCCCAGTGACAGCAGGACCAGCAGCGCGCCGACCGAGGCTGTCACCCGCACGGCCGGCCGGCGGCACAGCAGCATGGTCAGCACCAGCACCGCCAGCAGCGGGATGCCCAGGTAGCCGCCCTGCTCGCCGTAGTACCCGCGCAGCTGCCCGGCGGCCGGGGCGAACGGCCGCCACCAGGTCACCTCGGTCGGCACCACCAGGTTGGCCAGGTCGGTCACGTACTCGCCGGGCTCGCGGATCGGCACCCTCGGACGCGAGGGACCGGCCAGGATGAGGTACAGCGGGTAGGCGCAGAGCACGGCGTAGGTGACCGCGCACCCGGCCGCGGCGAGCCCCACCTGCCGCGCGCGCTCCCGGGCCCGTCCCGGCCAGCGGGCCGCCAGCACGGCGGCGGTGACGACCAGCGCGACGGCTCCGAGCGCGACCGTCTGGGTGTAGAGCAGCGTCTGCCCGGCGAACACCACGCCCAGCAGCACGCCGGCGCGCAGCGGCCGCGGCTGCTCGCGGAGCAGGATCGCGTGCACGGCGGCGAGCAGCGCGGGCGGCAGCACCATCCAGACCAGGTTGAGGTGCCCCACCGCGGCGTGCGCGACCATGAACGGGGAGAACCCGTACGCCAGGCCGGCGACCGCCCGGGGCCACAGCCGGGGGACGTACGGCCGGGCCGCGAGCAGCAGGGCGAACCCGGACGCCACCGGGCCGAGGATCATCGCCACGTTGTAGGCGACCAGCGCCCCGAACGCGAGCGTGACCGGGGCGAACAGCATCCCGAGCACCGGCACCGCCGTGTTCCACATGGCGTTGACGCCGGCCGGGTAGTTCATCCAGGTGCTGTACAGCGGGTTGAGGCCGTGGGTCAGGCTGAACGACGCCCAGCCCAGCCACCAGGTGAACAGCCCGGCGTCGGACTGGATGCGGCCGGTGCTGGCGCTGCCGAGGTGGCCGACGACGCGGTGGTTGAGCGCCAGTGAGGCGAGCAGGTAGAGCCCGAGCACCGCCGGTACCCGGGCGTCGAGGCGCCTCGGGCGGGCGGGCGGCGCCGCGGCCGCCGGCTCGGTCGCCGTGTCCACCACGCCGGCAGGGTAGCCGCCGGTGCCCGCGTGTCCGGCGGTCGCCCGGGCCGTCGCCCGACCGTCGCCCGGCCGGCGGCACCGTCAGCGGCGGCGCCCGGCGCAGTCGATGCAGGTGGTGGCGGTGGGCAGGGCGGCCGTCCGCTGCTCGGCGATGCGGCCGCCGCAGCGCTCGCAGGTGTCGTGGCGGCCGGCGCGCACCCGCTGCTCGGCGTGGTCGACGGCGAGCAGGTCGCGCCGCGCCGCGGCGAGCAGGCTCTGCGCCTGCGCCCGCTCGAACCCGATGGTCGCGCCCTCCGGGTCGTGCTCGTCGTCGTGCGTGGTCAGCTCGGACGCGTCGGTGATCTCGGCGACCTGCCGGCGCAGCGCCTCGACCCGCCGCCGGGTCTCGTCGCGCACCCCGGCCAGCTCGGCCAGCACCGTGTCCTCGTCCACCCGGGAGTCAACGGCGACCGCTCCCGGCGCATTCCGTCGGCCGCCGTCCGGACCCGCCGACCCAGGGGACGGTTGCGGTACGCGGTGGTAGCGACACGCCGAGTGCGCGTTCGATTGTTGTTCGATCCGTGACCCAGGTAACATCGAACCCGGCACAACGCACATTCAGCGTTCCCCTTGGGCTCCCGAACCTCGTCGCCGAGCGCGGCGAACCCGAGCTCAGCTGGCGATGACCACGGGCGCCACCTGAGTTCCCCCGAGGAGAGCTCGCGTGACGTCGCCGGCGGCTGCCCGCGGCGGCGTCACGCGAGTTCTCGCCACCCGCCGACCGCTCAGCGGAACTGCGCGCGGTAGGCCTCCACCACCGGCGCCAGCTCGTCCGGCGTCGCCCCGTGCATGATCACTCCGGTGGCTCCGAGGTCCAGCTGGCCGTGCACCGCCGAGGCGCACTGCTGGGCGGACCCGTAGGCGGCCGGCGCCGTCCACTCCTCGGGCAGCAGCCCGGCGATGTGTTCCAGCTCGTCGTTCGTGGCCTCCTGGTCGATCAGGTCGCTGCCGAACTCCTCGACCACCGGGTCGGCCCGGAACCGGCGCAGCACCTCGGGGTCCCACCGGTTCGTCGTGACCAGGCCCTCCCCGTAGCCGGGCAGCTGCAGGTAGGTCGCCAGCCGCGCGGTCACGTTCTTCAGCCGGATGGCGTCGGACGCCGCGCCGTCCGGGCCGTCGGGCACGGTGGCGAACACCGACCAGATCTCGATCGCGTCCGGGTCGCGGCCCGCCTTCTCCGCCCCTTCCCGCACGTCCCGCACGCAGCGCTGGACGGTCTCGTCGGTGAAGAAGGTGTGCAGCACGATCTGGTCGAACGCGCGGCCACCGAGCGCGCAGGTCTTCGGCCCCCACGCGGTGAGCCCGAGCGGGATGTCCTCGTCGAACGAGGAGTCCAGCAGCCGCAGTACCGGGAAACGGCCGGCCGGGCCGTCGTGGTCGACGATGGTCTCGCCGCGCCACAGCCGCCGCATCAGCCCGGCGAAGTCCTCGAGCTGGGCGGTGGTGATCGCCGGAAGGCCGAGCATGTCGAACAGCGGGCGGATGCCCCGGCCCAGCCCGAGGGTGAACCGCCCACCGGTCAGCCGGTGCATCGTGGTGGCCCAGGACCCGGTGATCACCGGGTGCCGGGTGGTGTGGTTGGTGGCCGCCGTGGCGATCGAGAGGTGCTCGGAGACCGCGCCGACGGCGCCGGACAGCGCTCCGGCCTCCTTGATGTTCCAGCGCTCCGAGATGAACGCCGAGCCCAGCCCCAGCTCCTCGGCCCGCCGGACCTCGTGGATCAGGTCGCGCGGCGACTCGGGGTGCCCGGCCAGGGTGTAGAAGCCCAGCTCGGGCAGCAGCGCTAGCAAGACGTAGTCCTCCAGCGGTCAGGGTGCCCCGGCCGGGCGGGACAGGTGCCGGGTCAGGAACGCGACCTGGTGGGCCGCGGCGGCCTCATGCCACGGCTGGCCGGGGTAGACGTCGAAATGGTCGCAGGGGTAGTGGCGGACCTCGGCCCGGGGTGCGCGGGCGGCGGCCGCGGTGGCCGACGCGGGCGGTGCGGTCCGGTCCAGGTCGGCTATCTGTACCAGCAGCGGGCAGGTCACGTCGGCGGCGCGCCGGCCGGGCCGGACGGTGGCCAACCGCAGGAAGGCCCGGGCCGCCACCTCGTTGCGCCAGCTCGGCCCGGCCATCGAGGTGTACTCCCGGTACGCGCCGGGGGCGGTGAGCGCCGCAACGGTGCCCGGCTCGCCGGCCAGCGGGGCGAGCACCGGCTCGCGGCCCCGCACCGCGGCGACCGCGTCGCGCAGCGCCAGCGCGGTGGCTCGCAGCGACGTGCCGATGCCGTCGCGGCGCAGCGCCTCCAGCACCGCGGCCCTGCCGTCGGTGGCGGGGGTCAGCGCCACCGCGGCGGCGAGCCGAGGGTCGCCGGCGGCCAGCACGAACACGTGCCCGCCGGCGAACGAGACGCCCCACACGGCGACCCGGTCGGGGTCGACGTCGGGCAGCCGGCGGGCGGCGTCGATCGCGGCCCGGTAGTCGTCGAGCTGCCCGGCGACGTCGACCACCTGGCGCGGCGAGCCGTCGCTGTCGCCGAAGCCGCGGTAGTCGAACACGACCGCGTCGAGGCCGGCGGCGGCGAACCTCTCGGCGAAGCCGGCCAGGCCGGTGTCCCGGGTGGCGCCGAACCCGTGCGCCAGCACAACGCAGGGCCGGCCGGCGTCGCCGCGCAGGTCGTCGGACCCGGCGCGGTAGTGCCAGGCGGCCACGCGCACGCCGTGCGAGGTCATTTCCAGGTCGCGGCGGCTCATGGTTTCCTCCCGCTGGTCGGACCGTAGATCGCGCCGCTCCACACGGCGCTGAGGGCGTCGATCACCCGGCGCACCTCGTCCGGGGTGCCGTCGGCGCGGCTGAGCCGTTCGAAGGTGCGCTCGTTCGCGCTGAGCAGCACCCGCACCAGGTCGGCCGCGTCGGGACCGGGCAGCGCGTGACCGGAGTCCCGCTGGCGCCGGATGCCCTCGGTGAGGGGTTCGACGAACCGGTCGAGCCAGGCGTCCCACAGCTCGCGCACGGCCGGGTCGGTGCCCCGGGCGTCCAGCATCGCCAGGATCACCCCCTGGTGGCCGTGCCAGAGCGTCCAGGTGGACGCCATGGCGGCGCGCACGCTCTCGGCCGGGTCGCCGGCACCCCGGATGAAGTCGCCGGCGCCCTCGACCATCTCGGCGAACACGTCCCCGAGCAGCTCGGTGACGACGGCGGCCTTGTTCGGGTAGTAGAAGTAGAACCCGGAGCGGGTCACCCCGGCGGCCGAGGCGATGTCGCCCACGCTGACCTCGGCCAGCGGCCGCTCGTGCAGCAGCCGCTCGGTGGCGACCAGCAGCGCCTGCCGCCGTTCCTCGCCGACCGGCCGCCGTCGCCGCTCGGGCAGCCGGGGCAGCGGCGTTGCGCCCGCCACTCAGGTCCGCCGGGCCGGTGCGGGGCCGGGTCGCCGCGCGGTGCTCGGTCGCTGCGCGACGGTCACAAGCCTCCACCCGGCGTCGATGTGTCCGGCGACACGGTAGCGACCCGTGTTGACGGGCGTCAACAAAAATTGACAGCTGTCAACTACCCGAGGGTCCGCTCGCGTCCAGCTCCCGCCAGCGGGCGTGCGCGGCGTCGCTCCACTCCCGGCGCAACCGGCAGAACATCTCCGTCGCGCGGCGGCCGATCCACTCCGGCAGCAGGTCGGCCGGCAGCTGCGGGTCCAGGTACGGGGACTGCTGCCACTCGTGCACCAGGGCCACGTAGCTGAGCACCACGTCGTCGCCGGCCTCCGGGTGCAGCCCGTCGAACCTGGCGATGACCCGCTCGTACCGCTCGGCGACCCCGTCCAGGTCCCAGGCCCGCCGGACGATCTCGGCGTCGCTCAGCCCGGCGGACATCGTGGTGCCGACGAACGCGATCGTGGAGTCGCGCAGCCCCAGGTCCCGGATCACCGACGCGACCTCCTCGGCGCGGTCGGTGTGCGGGCTCGCCCACAGCCCCGGCATCGGGTTGCCGAAACCCGCCCAGCCCAGCGCGCTGTAGAGCCGCTTGCGCGCGTCCCGCCGGTCGTTCGGGATGGTCACGAAGACGATCAGGCAGTTGCCGTCCCAGACCGGTGGTACGGCGCTCATCGACTCCGCCCGCCCGTCCAGCTCCTCGATGGCGGAGCGCACGGTGTCGGTCAGCGCCCAGCGCACCTCGCGGCCGAACCGTTCCCCGGTGAGCCAGCCGGCCGAGGCCGCCCTGGCGATGGCCTGGCGCGCGGTCTGCTGTTCGATGCCGAGCCCGCCCAGCACGTGCAGCAGCGCCGAGGTCCACACCGGCCCGCCGCCGGGCCGGACGAACTCGCCGAGCACGGTGAGCAGCAACGACCGGGCGGTACCGGTCACCAGGGGCCGGCGGCCCTCGTCGGTGAGCCCGTCGAGGGCGGTGGCGAGCGGGCCGTCCCGGTCGAGCGGGCCGTCGGGCAGGCCGGCGGTCGGGCTGTCGGGCGCGCGGGACCGACCCCGGGCGGTGGCCATGTGCGAACTCCAGTGCGTGCTCGGTGCGCCGCGGCCGGCCTCGAAGGACGGCGCGCCTACGGGAGCGCGACGAGATGGGGGCGCATGGGCCGGCAGGATGTGCACTCCGCGCCGCGAGATTATCAGTCACTTGTGACTGTATGTGCTCGCACGGGAGTGAGATCCGGCTCACGAAACGGCGCGAACGGTCTCCGAGGCCCTCACCCTAACCGTCGGGCGTGACGGTTTCCCCCGGATCAGAACCGCGGTAGCAGGGTGTCCCTGGCGAGCTTCCGCCAGAACAGCAGGCGCGGGTCGGTGCGCGGGTCCCTGGGCTGGATCGCGTAGCTCAACGCCACCCCGCGCATGCTGGTGAACAGCAGTTCCCGCAGCTGCGGGAAATCGGGGTGGCTGCTGTGCTCGGGGCCGTACATGGTGTCGATGACGTGCCGGACCCCGCGCCCGATCCGCCGCTCGGCGGGCACCAGCTGCTGGCGCAGGTCGTCATCGGTCCGCGCGGCGGTCCACAGCTCCATCGCGGCCCAGAAGTACGGCTGGGTGAACGTCGACCAGAGCAGCTCGGTGGCCCGGTCGACCCGCGCGGCGCCGCTCGGGCTGCCCGGCGACCACTCGGCGATCCACCGCTCCATCTCCTGGATACGGCTGTCGGCGAGGTGGTGGGCGGCGGCCACCAGCAGCGCGGCCCGCGACGGGAAGTGGTGCAGCAGGCGACCCCGGGACACCCCGGCGCGGGCCTGCACGGTGACGGTGGTCGTGCGCTCGTAGCCCTCGGCCACCAGGCACTCGACGGCGGCGTCGAGGATGAGCGAGCGGGTACTGCCGCTCCGCTGCTCCTGAGTGCGCGGCTCGCGCTGCCCCGTCTGCGCCACAGTGCGAGGTTATCCCGGCCGACGGCGGCGGCCGGCCGGGGCGAGCCGCTGGTGGGTCAGGAGGCGGCGGCGGGCCCGGACGGGTCGACAGGAGCGAGGAACGGCGACCGGAGGTACCGGTCGTCGGCGCTCAGCTGATCGCGGACCTCGGGGTCCATCGGCGACGAGTGAGCGCTGGCGCTGTGGCTGAACGACGCCGCGCCGGGAGCGATGAGTTCGCGGGAACCGGACATCATGAGAGCCATTACCCCCGCGTCCGGAGGTCTACACATCATTCACTGGATCGAGTGAACAGGTGGGCCCGGGGTCCGCCCCGCTAGGCCCCGAACCGGGCGCGCGCCTCGACCGGGATCAGCGGCGTGACACCGCGGACCTTGAGTTCCTGCACCTGCCAGGAGTTGCCGTCCGGATCGGCGAAGCCGAAGAAGGTCGACCCGTCCTGGTCGCCGAAGGACATCAGCTCGCTCGCCTCGACGCCCCGGGACACCAGCTCGGCGCGGGCGGCCCCGGCGTCGGCCACGCACAGCTGCAGCCCCTTCATCGCCCCGGGTTCCATCTCGCGCTGTCCGGGCAGGTCGCCGAACACGATCGAACAGCCTGAGCCGCGCGGGGTCAGCTGCACGACGTGCATGTGCTCGTTGACCGTGTCGTGGTCGAGGGCGAACCCGACCTGGTCACGGTAGAACCGCACGGACCGGTCGATGTCGGAGACGGGCAGTACGACGACCTCGAGGGTCCAGTCCACGGTGGTCCTTTCGGCGGGTCGGGCTCAGGGCCGGCGGGCGGCCGCCGTGCGGGCCGGGGCCGACGCCGCCCAGCGCGGGTCGAGGTGCAGGGCGATCGCGGTGCTGCGGCGGCACACCGACAGCCGTGCCGACTGGGCGACGCCGTCTCGGTGACAGTCGCCGATGCTCACCAGCAGGCGTCGCAGCGCTTCCGCGGTGAACCCGGCGCCGAGGCGCCCGACGGCGGTACCGGCGCGGGCGACGGCGTCCGCGACCTCCGGCGAGGCGGGGGCCGCGCGGAGGGCGGCGAGCGCGGCGAGTGCCGCGTCGACCGCCGTGTCCAGGTCGCCGGTCTCGATCGTGTCCAGAGTGCCGGTGCTGTGCGGCGCCATGAGCAACCTCCAGGTCGTCGGCGGCTCGCGGGACCCGTGCGGCGTGGTTACCGCTCGGTCGGCCCGCATCGTGTCGGCCCTGTCGGGCCGGTGAGCCGGAGTCGGACGATTACTTCCCCTACCTCACTGCATCATGCGGCACTCGCTCGCGCCGCCTGAGGGTCAACCTCTCGTTGACCGGACAACCAACGTACCACGGACATCCGTCAACTCCGGGTTGACGCGCTCGGGTCAAGTTAACATTGACCGATGGCGGCGAGAGGCCCTTCCCCCGAGCAGCGGCGCTGCCGAGCGGCGCTGCGGGCGGCCGAGTCGGCGACAGGCCCCCTCGAGGCGGTGGTCGCCGCCCGTGAGCTGCGCGAAGCGGCCGAGGAGCTGGAGCTGGCCGCCGTGGCCGAGCTCCGCCGGTCGGGCGGCACCTGGGTGCAGATCGGCGGCGTGTACGGCACCACCAAGCAGGGTGCGCAGCAGCGCTTCCGAGCGGCGCTGGAGCGGGGTTCCGACACCGCCTGAGGCCGGGGGCTCCCCGGCACCGAGGCCGCGGTGGGCGCGCTGGCACCGGGTGCCCGGACGGCCGCCGGTCGATACGGGGCGGGCTGCCCATGCCGACCGATGGGCCGACGCCGCCCGGGACGGTCGAACCTGCCCCGGACGGCGTGCGACGTGGTGACCTGGGTGGACGTCGCCGGTCAGGCGACGCGCACCGGCTCCTCGTGCTCGGCGTGCCGGTCCGGCGCGTGCCCGTGCGCCCCGACGGCGGCCGGCTCGGCGGAGGCGACCGGGAGCGGCGTCGGACGGGCGGTGTCGGCCGCCGAGGGCTCGCGCCGGGCCGTGACGGGCGCGGGCTCGGACCGCGCGGGCTCGACATCGGCGACCGGTGCCCGTCCGGCGCCGACCGGGATGTCCGAGGTGGCCGGGAGGCTCCTGGCGTCCGGCAGCGCGGCCGCGGCGATCGTGGCGGCGGTGCAGGCGTCGTCCCGGATCTCGATGCCCAGCGCCCGCGGGGCGTGCGCGGTCTGCAGCGCGTTCCCGAGCAGCTGCATCAGCCCCAGCTTGAGCCGCGCGCCGTCCGCGGCCTCGGTGGCCAGGCCGCAGCGCCGGTGGGCGCCGGTGACGGTGGCGGTGCCGATCCGGGTGGGCAGGCGGTTGGGCACCGGCGGGCAGACGAGCACGACCCGGGTGTGGCCGGTGCAGCGGTCGAGCACCGCGTTGGCGGCGGCGAGCCGCGCGGGCAGGACCTCGGACAGCAGGCACTCGCTCCAGCCGCCGTGGCCGGCGCCGCCGTCGCGGTGCCGGAACGGCTCCGGCAGCTGAACGTAGGTGTCGACGCGCATCTCGTCGATCTCGGAGCCGGACAGGTCGGCGAGCAGGAACGGCTGCGCGCCCGCCTCCGCCAGTGCGGCGGCGACCGCTCCGGCACGTTGGGCCGGGCCGTCGATCAGAACGGTGCCCTGCTTTGCCGGGTCCGAAACCCGCTCGGCGCTATGGGTCAAGGCGGTTACTCCTTTCTCGAGCAGCGCTGTCCTGTAGGACCGCGTGCTTCGGCGCGCACCGCGATTCGCGGGCGCCACCGGTGGGCGAGGTGGTCGTGGCCGGACGTGCGCAGTCCGGACGGATGCTGATCGACGATCGACGGTGACCGCGACACCGAGGTCACGCGGAAGGCCAGGTCAGCCGCGTTGTCTCGGCGGTGACGAGCCGTACTCCCGGCGACAGCCGCAGACGGCGGAACGGACGCCCCTGGACCCCCACGCCCCGGTGCGCCCGCAATCACTCGGTGATGTCCCCAAGTTAGGTTGAGCTGCCCGCTGATCGCAAGGGTCCACGCTGAGTCGGTACTGAGTTTTTCGTCTCCCCCTCGGCCGGCTCCGCTATCCCGTGGAAACAGTCCGGAAAATCCCGGGAAATTTAACGGATAAGCGAAAGACAATGCATTTCCGATGACCCAGACCGGCCGCCGGTGAACGCGGGGCCGTGACCCCGTCGGGGCCGTGACCCCACCGCCCGCCGACCGCGGCTCGCCCGGCCGGCACCCCCGTTCGTCGTTAGGCTCGGCCGGGACGTGGGGCCGCCCACGCGAAGGAGGAACAAACGTCATGTCGTCGGTACCGGGCAGCTTCCGGGCATTCGTGGTCGAGCAGCGCGACGGCGGCGAGGTGGACCGGGGTGCCCGTGACGTCGAGGGCGACCTCCTCGAGCACGGCGACGGCGACGTGCTGGTCCGGGTCGCCTGGTCGGGCATCAACTACAAGGACAACCTGGCCAGCTCGGCGAACGGCAAGGTGGCCAGGATCAGCCCGCTGATCACCGGCATCGACCTGGCCGGCACGGTGGCCGCCGCCGGGGGCTCCGGCCCCGCCGAGGGTGCCGAGGTGCTCGTGCACGGCTACGACACCGGGGTCGCGCACCACGGCGGGTACGGCGAGTACGCCAGCGTCCCCTCGGCGTGGGTGGTGCCGCTGCCCGCCGGGCTGTCCGGCCGGGAGGCGATGAGCCTCGGCACGGCGGGGTTCACCGCCGCCCTGAGCGTGGACCGCATCGAGGGCCACGGGGTCACCCCGGACGACGGCCCGGTCCTCGTCACCGGGGCGAGCGGCGGGGTGGGCGGCTTCGCGGTCGCCATCCTGGCCCGGCGCGGGTTCCACGTCGTCGCCTCCACCGGCTCCGCCGCCGCGGCCGACTGGCTGGGCAAGCTCGGCGCCTCGGAGATCATCGGCCGCGAGGACCTCGGGTCGCCGGGCAAGCCGCTGCAGAAGGAGCGTTGGGCCGCCGTGGTCGACTCGGTGGGTGGCGAGACGCTGGCCGCCGCGCTGAGTGCGGTGCGGTACGGCGGGGCCGTGGCGGCCAGCGGCAACGCCGGCGGGATAGCCGTCCCCACCACCGTGCTGCCCTTCATCCTGCGCGGCGTCGCGCTGCTGGGCATCGACTCGGTGCAGGTTCCGCTGGACGAGCGCATCCGGCTGTGGGAGCGGATCGCCGACGACCTGCGGCCCGCCGACATCGACGCGCTGGTCGACTCCGAGACCGACCTCGACGGGCTGGACGCGTCGCTGGGCCGGATCGCCCGCAACGAGGTCCGGGGTCGGATCGTGGTGCGGGTCGGTTCCTGACCGTCGCACGGCGACCCGGCCCCGGGCCCGCTAGCCGCTGATCGCGTCGATCTCGGTGGCGATGTCGCGCAGCACGCGCAGCACCAGCTCGCGCTCTGCGGGGTCCAGCCGCGCGGTGCAGCGGGCCGTGACGTCGCCCAGCTGACCGAGCAGCTCGGTCGGCACGCGGCGCCCGGCCTCGGTGAGCTCGACCAGCACCTTGCGCCGGTCGCTGTGGTGCGGCACGCGCACGACCAGCCCGTTGCCCGCGAGACGGTCGATCAGCTGGGTGGCCGACGCAGTGGTGATCATCAGCCGGTCGGCGATCTCGGTGGGGGTGAGCGCGCCCTGGGCGGCGAGGCTGCCCAGGGTGGCCAGCTCGGAGGCCCCGCTGCCGAGTGCCTCGCGCGCGACCCGCAGCCGCCAGCGCTCGACCGAGATCACCACCTGGCGCAGCGCCAGCGTGGTCTCCCGCGCGGTGTCGCCCCGATCCCTCACAACTACTAGGCTACCTAGTAACACGATGAGCTAGCCGTGCGATAGCTCTCATGGAAGTCAGCACAGTCCTTCACGAGCAGGACCATCGCCACGCGTTGCTGGGGAGCAGACGACGTGGCATCCGGCCAGGGCCGTCGCCTTCGGGGGCGACGGCCCTGGCGTATGTCCGGGGGCGGCCCGGCGTCCGTGTCGACCCGGGGGGACTCGGGTGAGCCTGCGCGGTCGGGTACTTCTCTGTGACTGTTGATGATATTGGTGGTGTAGTTACCAGTGAGCCTCGCGGCGTGGACGACCGTCCCGACCGGGCGGCGGTGACGTGACATCGGCACGACAGCACGGAGGACGGACATGAGCAGCACCACCCGACGTCTGAGCCGCGTCGCCTGCCTGGCGGCGGTGGCGGTCACCAGCCTGATCGGCACCGCCGGTACGGCGGCCGCGGCGTCGCCGGCCGATCCGCCGCCCTGGGCCGGCGGCGACAGCCACGAGAACGACACCCGCACGGCGGTGCACTCCGCCGGGCCGGGGAGCACCGCGGTCAATGCCGCGGGCGGACCGGGCTACGCCTACCAGCAGGCCCAGCAGCAGAAGCCGGACACCAGCCAGCACACCCGCTACGAGAACAACTCACGCACCGACAGCCACAACAACGAGAACTCGCACAACAGCAGTGCCACCCGGGACAGCCACAACACCCACTCGGTGCAGCGCCCCGGACCCGGCCCCGGTGGACCCGGACCGGGCTGAGCGGAGCCGCCGGCACGGCGGGCCCGGGTGGTCGGCCCGGGGGCGCGGCCGTCAGGTCGAGGGCGCGACCGCCCGGCCGGTCACCAGCTGCACCAGCCCACCGAGCGCCGCGACCAGCGCCCCGAGCAGCGCGCACCAGAAGCCGGCCCCGGTGAAGGTCGCCGCGTCGATGCCCAGCCAGGACAGCGGGAACTGGGAGAGCTCCTGGTCGAGCGTGTTGTAGGGGATCAGGTAGGCGATCCCGGTGAGCCCGGCGCAGGCGACCACGGCGACGGCGCCCACCCGCCGGGCCCGGACGGGCGGCGAGGCCAGCGACGACCACAGCCCGAGCGCGATGATGAGCAGCGCGATGACCGGGACCAGCCGCAGCAGCGTCAGCGACGGGGCGTCCTGCCCGGAGAGCTCGCTGACCAGGGAGGGTGCGGTGATCTGGCCGATCAGCGGGAGCGAGGCCAGTGGCATCGTCAGGTAGGCGAGCGCCACCAGCAGCCCGCCCAGCGCCGCGAGGAGCCCACCCGGACTCCGCACCGCGGCCGCGATCACCGGGACACCGGCTCGGCCGCCGATGCTGGAGATTCGGGCCAGGTCGACATGGTCGGGGAGTATCGCACCGGCACCGGACACGCCCTCCCGGCGGTACCCGGCCCGTCGGTGAGACCCGAGGCTCAGCGGCCCCTCGGTCCGACCGGAGGGCTCAGCCGACCGGAGGGCTCAGCCGACCGGAGGCGGCATGGCGCTGGGTGCGAACCCGGGCCGGCGCCGGGACCGCCCGCCGATGGAGCCGATCGAGCGGACCGGGCTGGTCAGCCCCCGGTCGTCGCGGAGAGCCCGGGCGCGGAGGTCCCGGCGGGCGCGGTGCCGACCCGCGGCGTGGCCGGCCCGGGCCACGACCCGGCTCCGGGCGCCGGACGGCACCAGTGCGGCCAGCGCCGCGACGATCCCGCCGACCGCCAGCACGATGAGCAGCAGCAGCCCCGCCCCGAACATCAGTGCCACCGCTATCGCCACGTTCGCCATCGCCATCGTTCCCAGCCCCCGACCCGCGCCGCTGAAGTCCCGGTCTTCCGGGTAACCGGGCGTGGCCGGACCGAAACCTTTCCGGGCCGGAAACGTCGGGAGCCAGCGGTCGGCGACCGGGGAGTCGGCGGTCGCTGACCCTGGAGTCAGCGGTCGGCGACCGCGGCCCCGAGTTCGGCGTGCACCGGCACGACGCGGTCGAGCCCGCACAGCTCGATGGGCCTGCGGATGGCCTGGCCGTCGGCCACCACCGCGCTCAGCGGCCGACCGCGGCGCCGCGCGGACTCGGCCAACCGCACCAGGGCCGCGATGCCGTGCGAGTCGAGGAACTCGACCGCCGTCAGGTCCAGCACCACCGGCCGGGCCGGGGGCGTCGCTCCGTCGGTGAGGGCTCGCTCGCCCTCCTCCCACAACAGGTTCGCGGTGAGCATGTCGACCTCACCCTGGACCGCGAGCACCAGCGCGCAGTCGAGGTCGCGTCGACGGGCCTCGCGCCGGTTCGTGGCCTGGTCGTCGGTGCTCACCGGGCGTGCTCCGGTACGGGCGATGCTGCCGCGGTCATCGGGTCACCTCACAACGTTGCGACGCAGCGGGGGCGGCAGGCCGCGTACACGCCGCGGGTACGGCGCGCGGGCGCGGCGGGACGCACCTGTCCGGACGCGGAAATTGGGGGCTGGCCCGGCTGGCTGCGTAACCGGGACGTGCTGGCCACGAGCATAGTCGGACCGCGAACGGCGGTGGTCGACAACGTGCGGGGCCTCCGACGGAGCCGCGGGACACCCGGTGCCGGCCCGGACGGAGCGGTCAGGCCAGCCCGATCAGCCGCAAGGGCCGGCTGGTCATCCGCACCCTGGTGCCCGCCCCGGTGTTGTGCAGCTCCAGCGACTCGGTGAGCGCCCGCATCAGGAGCAGCCCGCGTCCTCGGTACCCGCGCACGGCCGGCATCGGCTGCCACACCCCGCCGTCGGCGACCGTGATCACCACCTGATGTGCGCCGTCGCCGTGCGGCAGCAGCTCGGCCTGCACGCTGATGCCCCCGCTGAGGTCGCCGGACGGGTAGGCGTGGTCGACCGCGTTGGAGACCGCCTCGTTCGTGGCCAGCACCAGGTCGTCGATCTCCGGCTCACCGCACCCGAGGGCCGTCAGCCAGCGTCGGACCAGCCGGCGCGCGACGCACGGCGCCGACAGGTCGACCGGCAACTGCTGTCGCACCGGTGCGAGCATCGAGCATCCACCCCTCAGCGCGACCGCGGCCCACGGATGTGGGCGCTACTGACCGGGTGTTCCCCCACTCGTCGGAATCCACACCTGTCACAGCGGTCGGCTGCCGGGCGGAGGGGTGGAGCGCGGGGACGCCCGGGCGCGGATCGGCGACCGGCACGGGGCCACGACTCGTCGATCGGTTCTCCGACGGGTCAGCGGCCGCCGGTGCCCAGATCGTCGGATCGGCCGGCGTCGAGCCGCGACCACTGGGCGATGGGGCGTCCGTCGGTCCGGATGCGGGTCGGTCCGTCCTGCCACGGCTGTGGCCAGCCGGGGGGCGAGTCCTCCCACGTCTCCTGGCGTCCGTAGGCGGTGAGGTCCATGAGCGCGTAGCTGTAGTCCATCGCCTCGACGCCGCGGCGGGTCGTCCAGTAGGTCTCGAAGACGCGGTCGCCGTCCCGCAGGTAGCACACGAGGTGCATCGTGCCGATGTCGCGCCCGACGAGGAGCGTGTCGAGCGAGGCCTGCGCGGAGTACCAGGGCATGTCCCAGCCCATGAATTCGTGGTAGCGGCTGCTCTCGGGGTACGGCCCCTGGCAGAGGACCGCGTAGTTGATGTCGCGGGAGTGCAGGTAGGACAGTTCCGCGACCTGGGTGCCGCACCAGGTGCAGCCTTCGCACTGCTCGGGCGCGGGGTGGCCGGGGTGCCACATGAAGTAGTAGGCGATGAGCTGCCGGCGCCCTTCGAACGCGTCGAGCAGGGTGAGCGGCCCGTCCGGCCCGATCAGCTCGGTGTCGGCGGCCACCTCGACCACCGGTAGGCGCCGGCGGGCCGCGGCGATCGCGTCGCTCTCCCGGGTGTGCGCCTTCTCCCGGAGCCGCAGCGTGTCCAGCTCGGCCTGGAAGGTGGCCCGGTCGACGGCCGGGGGCAGGATCGGTGCGTCGGTGGCGCCGGCCGCCGGTCCGCCGAGGTCTGCTGGTGCGTTCTTCATGGCTGACTCCTCGTGTCGCGCTGACGAAACCATCTGGTTGCGATATTATGGCAACCATTTAGTTGCGTCAAGGGCGGGCCGGGAGTCGTCCGGGTCGTCAGCCGTTCACTTCTCCCTGGCAGACCTGTCGAGGTGCTCCTTCAACGCGTCGAGCGGGCCGTCCCAGTCGCGGGCCAGCGCCGCCAGGAACTGCTGCGCCACCCGCATCGGCGCGGAACGCAACCGGTACCGCACCCGGCGCCGCTCCCCGGGTTCCGCGGTCACCAGGCCGGCCTCGGCCAGCAGCGCCAGGTGCTTGGCGATCGCCTGCCGGGTGATCGGCAGGCGATCGGCGAGGTCCGTGGCCGTGGCCGGACCCGTCGAGGCCAGCTCGGCCAGGATGGCCCGCCGGCTCGGGTCGGCCAGCGCGGTGAAGACCCGCTCGGCGGTCGCCTCGGTGCCGGTCGCCTCCGGGTCGAGCGGGGGATCAGGCGGCATCGAGGTAGTCGACCAGCTCGCCCAGCTCGCTCGTCCAACCCTGGGTGTGCGAGTCGTACGCCGTGCGGTGGTCCTCGTCCGACAGCTGGGCGAAACCGGTCTCGACCACCCTCAGCCGGGTACCGGCACCGACCGGTTCGAGGGTGAACTCGACGTAGGTGCGGCGCGGGTCGTCCTCGGCCACCCCGTCCATCCGCCAGGTGAAGCCGAAGACTGTCGGCTCCTCCACCCGCTCCACCCGCAGGTCGTGCGTCGGCCCGTCGGTCCAGCTCATCCGGGCCGCACCACCTGGACGCAGGTCGATCGTCGCCTCGTTGCCGAACCAGGTACCCAGGCCCTCGGCCGTGGTGATCGCCGCCCACACCGTGCCCGGCGGGTGGGCGAGCTCCAGGAACCGTTCGATCCGGTCGGGAAAACCCATGACTGCCTCCACAAGGTCGCAACGGCTCGGTTGCTACCTTAGGGGCGAGAGGTGACCCGGCCACCGGCGCGCCTGCTGAGCGCCGAGATCATCCCGGAAGGGTGTACCGCATGACGGCCGTACCCACTCTGCCGGTGCTCAAACACATTCATCGGACTGTTCACAGTTTTAGCTCGTTTTGGCTGGTCGTCGCCTTGTACGAGGTGCGAGTCGAGAAATCTCCTGTTAACTTAAGAAGATCATGAAGGTTGGTGACCCCCTGCCCCCGTCCGAGGTGTCCGCCAGCGATTCCGCGGCCGCCGCGGCCCCGCCGCGGCCGCCCTCGATCGTCATCGAGCCGCCGACGATCGACGACGGCGTCGAACTCTGGCGCATGGCCCGTGACTCGCGCGTGCTGGACCTCAACTCCCGGTACTCGTACCTCCTGTGGTGTCGCGACTTCGCCGCCACCTCGGTGATCGCCCGGCTCGGCCCGGAGCGCGTGCCGGCCGGTTTCATCACCGGTTACCGGCGTCCCGACGAGCCGGGCACACTGTTGGTGTGGCAGGTCGCCGTCGACGCTGCCGCTCGCGGCCAGGGGCTCGCCGGTCGCATGCTGGACGCCCTGTGGGCTCAGGTCGACGGGGTGGACCACATGGAGACCACGGTGACACCGGACAATGAGGCGTCGATCGCCATGTTCGCCGGCTTCGCCCAGCGTCATGACGCCCACGTCGATGTGGCCGAGCTGTTCAGCGGCGCGCAGCTCAGCGCAGGCGAGCCCGACGACGACGGTTCCGACCACGAACCCGAGCACCAGCCGGAGAACAGGTACCGGATCGGACCTATCAAGGCCACCGCTCGGACATCCTGAGGAGTGCCAGTGCCCAACAGTGAAACCACCACCACGGACAAACCCGACACCGCGACGGATGTCTTCGCCGCGTACGAGTCGGAGGTGCGCAGCTACTGCCGCACCTGGCCGGTCGTGTTCGACACCGCCGTGGGCTCGCGCATGACCACCGTCGACGGGAAGTCCTACCTCGACTTCTTCGCCGGCGCCGGCGCGCTGAACTACGGGCACAACCACCCCGCGCTCAAGGGCGCGCTGCTCGACTACCTGCAGCGCGACGGCGTGGTGCACGGCCTCGACATGTTCACCGCCGCCAAGGCCGAGTTCCTCGAGACGTTCAACGAGAAGATCCTCCGGCCGCGTGACCTGAACTACAAGGTGCAGTTCCCCGGCCCGACCGGCACCAACGCCGTGGAGTCCGCGCTCAAGCTGGCCCGCAAGGTGACCGGCAAGGAAGCGATGATCAACTTCACCAACGCGTTCCACGGCATGACGCTGGGCGCGCTGTCGGTGACCGGGAACTCGATGAAGCGCGGCGGCGCGGGCATCCCGCTGGTGCACGCCACCCCGATGCCCTACGACAACTACTTCGACGGCAAGGTGCCCGACTTCCTGTGGTTCGAGCGGGCGCTCGAGGACGCGGGCTCCAGCCTGAACGAGCCGGCCGCGGTGATCGTGGAGACGGTCCAGGGCGAGGGCGGCATCAACCCGGCCCGCGCCGAGTGGCTGCGCGCGCTGGCCGACCTGTGCCGGCGCCACGAGATCCTGCTGATCGTGGACGACGTGCAGATGGGCGTCGGTCGCACCGGCCCGTTCTTCAGCTTCGAGATCGCCGGGATCGAGCCCGACATCGTGTGCATCTCCAAGTCGATCAGCGGGTACGGACTACCGATGGCGCTCACCCTGATCAAGCCGGAGCACGACGTGTGGGGCCCCGGCGAGCACAACGGCACCTTCCGGGGCAACAACCCCGCGTTCGTGACCGCCACCGCGTCGATCCACGAGTTCTGGAGCGACGACACGCTGGAGAAGAGCACGATCGCGAAGGGCGAGCGTATCGAGCAGACCATGCGTGAGCTGGCCGGCTCGCTGCCCGGCGACCTGGAGGTCAAGGGGCGCGGCCTGGCACGGGGCCTGGGCTTCGCCCAGGCCGAGCTGGCCGACGAGGTGGCGGGCGCCGCCTTCGAGCGGGGGCTGCTCATGGAGACGGCCGGCCCGCACAGCGAGGTGGCCAAGCTCATGCCTGCTCTGACCATTACCGATGACGAGCTGTCCGAAGGACTGGACATCTTTTCCGACGCTGTGAGGAGCGTGGTCCGATGATCGTCCGCACCCTGGAAGAGATCACCGACACCGACCGGGACGTCAAGACGCCGAACTGGCGCAGCAAGCGCATCGTGCTCGCCGGCGACGGCGTCGGCTTCTCCGTGCACGAGACCGTGCTGGACGCAGGGTCGGTCAACGACTTCTGGTACGCCAACCACATCGAGGCCGTCTTCATCACCGAGGGTGAGGGCGAGCTCTACGACAAGGACAACGACAAGACGTACAAGCTGGGCCCGGGGTCGATCTACCTGCTGAACGGCCACGAGAAGCACCAGGTGCGTCCCAAGACCCAACTGCGCACCGTGTGCGTGTTCAACCCTCCGGTCACCGGCCGTGAGGTCCACGACGAGAACGGTGTGTACCCGCTGATCAAGGAGTAGTCACCACAGCAGAAGGAGGAATGCCGTATATGGCCACCCAGATCGGACACCGGAGCCGGCACGCGCAGGCTCTGGATCGTTACCCGACCCGGGTGTCTGGCTCGCCCTACGAGCTGAGCTTCGTCGAGCGGACCGAACCGACCGTGTGGGGCGACTACGCCTCCGCCGGGATGTTCGGGGCGCGGGAGCTGGCGGCCCACGAGCGGGACGGGTTCGTGACCGTGCCCGACTTGCTCACCCCGACAGAGGTCGCCGGTTTTCACGCCGAGCTCGACTGGCTGGCCACCGACCCGGTGGTCCGTGCCGATGAGCGGACCGTCATCGAGAAGTCGGCCGAAGAGGTCCGCTCGATCTTCGAGGTGCACAGGGTCAGCAAGGCCATCGGCGCGCTGGCCGCCGACGAGCGGGTGGCCGGTCGTGCCCGGCAGATCCTCGGCTCGGATGTCTACATCCACCAGGCCCGGATCAACTACAAGCCGGGCTTCACCGGTGGCGGCTTCTACTGGCACTCGGACTTCGAGACCTGGCACGCCGAGGACGGCATGCCGGCGATGCGCGCGGTCAGCGTGTCGATCTCGCTGACCGAGAACACGCCGAGGAACGGCTGTCTGATGATCATGCCGGGTTCGCACCGCACCTTCGTGCCGTGCATCGGCGAGACCCCGGACGAGCACTACCGGGAGTCGCTGCGCGAGCAGGAGATCGGCATCCCCGACCCGCACAGCCTGACCAGGCTGGCCGACCGGCACGACATCGCGTCGGTGACCGGTCCGGCCGGCGCGGCCACGTTCTTCGACTCGAACTGCATGCACGGGTCGTCGAACAACATCACCCCGTACTCGCGGTCGAACATCTTCCTGGTGTTCAACAGCGTGGACAACAGCCTGGTCGAGCCGTTCGCGGCGCCGGCGCGGCGGCCGAGCTATATCGCCGCGCGGGACTTCGCCCCGTTGGGCGGGTTGTCCAGGTAAGGCCTCAGCTCGGGCCGTTTGGGGGCGAAGCCCTCGCCGGTCTGGCGGCCCCGCGCCCAGTCCCTGAGAAAGGGCAGCAGGTAGTCCCGCGCCCAGGACAGATCCTCCTGGCGCCGGCGCTGCCACGGGTGCGGGGCCGCTTCGGGCAGCGGCTCCCGCCAGTCCTCGGCGACCGGGACGCCGAGCACCTCGCAGGTGCGCAGGGCCACCCGCCGGTGCCCGTCCGGGGTCAGGTGCAGCCGGTCGCGGCCCCAGGAGCGCGGGTCGGACAGCGACGGCATCGCCCACAGGTCGACGATCAGGCAGTCGTGCTTGACCGCGATCGCGCGCAGCAACTCGTTGAACGTGGCGATCCGACCCCGGATCGTGCTCAGCACCGGGATCCGCCGGGTGTCGAAGCCGGCGAACACCACCACGTCCGCCCCGGTGGCGGTCAGCCTGGCGAGCGCGGCGTCGCAGCGCTCGACCACCGAGTCCGGCGAGCACCGAGGGCGGATGATGTCGTTCCCGCCGGCGCTGAAGGTGATCAGATCCGGTCGGAGCTCCTCGGCCACCGGAACCTGGTCGGTGACGACCTGGTCCAGCAGCTTCCCGCGCACGGCCAGGTTCGCGTAACGGAAGTCATCGACGTCGGCGGACAGCCGCTCGGCGAGCCGGTCGGCCCAGCCGCGGGGCGTGCCGTCGTCGCGCAGATCGTCGAGTCCCTCGGTGAAGCTGTCGCCGATGGCGACATAGCTCGTCCAGGCGCGCCGCACCCTGCGCCTCCTCCCTGTTCGTGACCGGTTCACGTCCCGGTAAGCCGGTGGCCCTCAAGCATTACCCGAAAGCGCTTACCGCGCCAGGCGATGATGTCTCCGGTGAGAGGCGGGGAAGCCCGAATAGGGCACAGTGAGGACATGACTCGCGAACCGGATGTCTCGGGTTCGTCACTCACCGACATCCTCGGTGGTCGGACGGGCGCGCTCGACGCCGGCATCCCCGCTGTGGCATTCGTCACAGGGTGGGGTATCGCTGGTGCGGCCGGTTCGGCGGCGGGCGTGCTGTGGGGCGCGGGGGCCGCGTTGCTGGCCGGGGTCGTGCTGGCCGCCGTCCGCCTGGTCAGGGGGCGGCGCCCGGCCGGTGTCGTGCTCGGAATGCTCGGCGTGGTGGTCGCGGCGCTGGTCGTGCTGCACACCGGCCGCGCCGCCGACTTCTTCCTGCTACAGATCGCCTCGAACGCCGCCAGCGCGCTGGTCTGGATCACCTCGATCGCGGTGCGCTGGCCGCTGCTCGGGGTGATCGCGGGGGTCGCGCTGGGCCAGAAGGCCCGGTGGCGCGCCGACCCCGACCTGGTGCGCGGCTACAGCAGGGCCAGCTGGGTGTGGGTGGGCCAGTACGCCGTGCGGCTCGCCGTGTTCGTCCCGCTCTACCAGGCGAACCAGGTGGTGGCGCTGGGGATCGCCCGCGCGCTGACCTGGATACCGGTGGTGGCCTGCGTCGCGCTGTCCTGGCCTGTGATGCGGACCGCCCTGCCGGATGATCATCCCGGAATCCGATACCCTCGGACCAGGTCCGGAAGGCCTATGCCCGAACAGTGATCATCGGGTTCGGGTGGCGGGCTGGCCGGGCCAGCACAGACGATTCTCCCCAATCGGTGCACCCGGAGCTATGACAGTCGAATCCGACTCAGTACCTGTCCCCGCCCGCCCGGCCGACGCCCCGCACGTCACCGACGCGCGTACGGCGCGCGTCACCGACGCGCGCACGGCCTCGACGGGCCACCCGGCCACCCCGGACACCGGGGCGGCGCAGGGCGCACACCCGGACGCCGCACACCCGGATGCCACGCGCTCGGATGCCACGCGCCCGGATGCCACGCGCCCGGATGCCACGCGCCCGGATGCCACGCGCCCGGATGCCACGCGCTCGGATGCCACGCGACCGGAGGTGGCGGCCTCGGAGGCGGCCCCCTCCGATGCCGCGCGCCCGGACGCGCGACCGGCCGTGACGCGGCCCGAGGCGGCGCGCTCCGACGCGGCGGCCTCCGAGGCGGCCCCCTCGGTCGCGGCCGGCGGAGGTGAAGCCGGTGGCGCCCGAGCCGGTGAGGTCGAACGCAGCGCGGCCGCCCGGACCCCGACGAGCGACGCGGACCTGCTCGGGGCCGGCGCCGACGCTGCTCGGGCCGGCGGGACCGACGCAGCCGGTGGGACTGACTCGGCCGGTGGGAGTGACGCGGCGAGCAGGTCTGACGTGGCTGACGCGGCCGGCGAGACTGACGTGGCCGGCGAGACTGACGTGGCCCGTGGGGCGCCCCGTGGTGATGTGTCCGACGGCCCCGCCGGCGGTGGCCCGACGGGCGGTGGCCGGACGGGGGAGGACGAGGAGGGCGGCACGGCGGTCATGCCCCGATTCCGTGGCGGCCGCCCCGGGGCGGCACCCCGCCCCGACACCCCCCGGCCCGGCGCCTCCCGCCCGGACCAGGCGCCCGGCACGCGGCCGCGTGGACGGGACCGCCGCCCGAGCGCCGAGCGTCGCGTCCCGGCCGGCCCCGCGACGGCGCACGGCAGGCTCCCGGCCGGACCACTGCCACCGGCGCGCATGGTCGGCATGCCGCCGGCCGCGCCGGGCATGCTCGGTCCGCCCCGCCCCGGAGTTCCCGGAGCGGCTCCCGGAGTGCCGGGTGGCGGGCTGCCGGGCGGAGGTCTGGCGGGCGGCGGTCTGCCGGGGCCGGCGTACTACCCGGCCGCGGGCCATCCCGGCCCGTCCTACCCGCCACCGGCGGCCTACGGGCGGCACTCGGGGCCGGACCGGCGGCCGGCCGGGCCGCATCCCGGACCGCACACCCGCATCGAGACAGCCGGGAGCGGTTCCGCGGAACCGCCCGGCACCGCCGCGACGCTGCCGACCGGGCCGAAGCGCAGCGAGCCGCTCAGCATGAGCAAGCTGGCCGCGGGAGGCATGGCGGCGGCCACGTCGGCCGTGTTCGGGTCGTACTTCGGCGCGTTCGGCACGGTCGGTGGGGCGGCGGCCGGGTCGGTCGCCACCACGGTGGCCGCCCGGGTCTACCAGCGGTCGCTGGAGCGCACGCGCGACTCGGTGAAGTCGAAGGTGCTCCCCGTGCGCAAGGACGGTGCGGCCACCTCGCTGGACGACCAGCGGACGATCCGGCTCAGCGCGGACGAGCCGCCGACCGGGAAGCAGCGTGGCCGGCCGCCGGTGAAGCTCCTGCTCATCGGCACGATCGCGATCTTCGCGTTGGGCCTGGCCCTGGTCACCGGTGTCGAGGCGGTCAAGGGCTCGCTGCTGCTCTCCGGGGACGCGCCGGGGACCAGCATCGGCCGCATCGTGGACCCGCGGCCCGCGCCGGACGAGCCGGTCCCGTCGACGGAGGTCGTGCCCTCGCCGTCCACCCCGGACGACCCGGGCTCGACGTCCGGCTCGGACAGGTCCGGCTCGCGGTCGGACGACGGTTCAGGCTCGGACAACGGCACGCAGCGGCGCGACCTGATCCCAGACACCGGGTCGGGTTCCTCGGGTTCCTCGGGATCCGGTTCGTCGAGGCCGAGCGACTCGAACGACCCGGGCCTGCTACCCAACCTGGGTACCTCGGGTGGCTCGGGTGGCGCGGGCGGTGGCCTGCTGCCCCAACCGAACAACTGACCGGAACGGCGACAGAGGCGGCACGCAGACGAGCCCCCACCGGCGCTGGTGGGGGCTCGGGGCGTTGGAGCAGGGGCGGCCGGACTCGAACGCGGCATCTGCCGGAGTGGAATCCGGCTGCTCTACCAGTTGAGCTACACCCCTTCGGCGACGGTGAGCTTAGCCGTCGTTTTCTGAGAGGCAAGTGCGCGCGCCGGACGAGGCGCGGTGACCGTCGGTGACACGAAGTGTGGCCCCGCCCGGCTGCGGACAGGGCCACACGGCCATGACCTGCTCAGTCGCGGCCGCCGTGACGCTTGCCGTGGTGGCGGTCGCAGTCGTCGTCGCGGTCGTCGTCGTCCCAGTCGTCGTGCTTGTGGTGGTGCTTCTTCCGCCAGTCGTGCTTGTCGTCCTTGCCGAAGAAGTCGAAAAAGTCCATCGCGGAACTCCACTTTTGTGATCGCTTCGGAACTCGCCCGGGCGGCCAGTTCTGTTGCTTAAACGACGTAGGTGCATCGCGGTTACCAAGAATCTTGTGGAACTGTCAGGTACTGGCGAGTATTCCGGAAGTCAGTACGCAGGTTTCACGTACGCCACACCTGTCACTGATCGGCCGTGAGGTCCCGAGGTCGAGGCGGACCTGCCGAATGGCGACTCAGGAAATGTCTTTCCGCCGAGAAGGCCAATCGTTCGTCCCCTGCCAGGCACTTCGACCCGGCAGCGGCCGTCCGGGGTGGGGGGCGGACCGGGGTCGACTGCCCGTCCGGCCGTGCTTACGCCATTCTTCGGCAGCATCTGAAGCATTTGTTCGATGAGCGGTGACAGAGAATCCGCGGTGGCCGGAAAATGTCTCTCCCTCGCATTCATGTTGTCGCGCGGTGCGGCGGCGCGACACGTTGACCACGCACCGAGCTAATGCGTCGACCAATCGTCGCGGTGGCCCCGCGGCAACAGCGGGTCCGCCGGCGGGCGCTACGCGATCGGGCGACACCGTCGCGGCTGGTGAGTGAGGTGGCTCACATCGGGGTCCAGCCTGCCGGTCGGGCCTCGACCGGCGGTCGGCGCGACGGGTGGCGGCTACCCCGAGTGGTCGGAGCGTCGATGGCTCGACGGTGCCAGGCGTCGAACCGGGGTGGGCGGAACGCGACCGACGCAATTCGATACGAGTCGTTCCGTGCTGTCGCTCCGCGAATGATGCCGCCCCGTCGGCGCATCCGTCCAGCCCGTGCCCGCGGGACCCGGGTCACGCATTCCCGGTGCCGTTTCCCGGGCTCGACCGCGGCGATTCCCCGGCGCCCGCGGCTAGGCGGACCGCAGCCGGTCGGCCAGCGCGCGGGCCGCGGCCGTGGGATCGCCGGCCTCGGTGACCGCCCGGACCACCACGATCCGGCGTGCCCCGGCGGCCAGCACCTCTTCCAGCCGGTCCGGCCGGTCGATGCCGCCGATGGCGAACCAGGGGCGCTCGGTACCGGTGGCGGCGACCTCCCGGATGAGGTCCAACCCCGGAGCGGGCCGCCCCGGCTTGGTCGGGGTGGGCCAGCACGGTCCGACGCAGAAGTAGTCCACGCCGGGCTCCCTGGCGGCGGCCGCCGTCTCCGCCGACGCGTGCGTGGAGCGGCCGATGACCGGCTCGTCCCCGACGATCCGCCGCGCCACCGGCACCGGCAGGTCGTCCTGCCCGAGGTGCAGGACGTCCGCGCCGACGGCCAGCGCCACGTCGGCCCTGTCGTTCACCGCGAGCAGCGCGCCGTGCCGGGCACACGCCTCGGCCAGCACCTCGAGCGCCGCGAGCTCCTGCCGGGCCTCCAGCGGAGCACCCGAGTCGGACTTGTCGCGCAGTTGCAGGATGTCCACGCCGCCGGCCAGCGCGGCGTCGGCGAACTCGGCGAGCTCGCGGTGGTCCCGGCGGGCTCCGGTGCAGAGGTAGAGGCGGGCGTCGTCCAGGCGGGCGCGCAGTTTTGCGCCATCGAGAGCGGGCACGCGACCGACGCTAGCGCGTATCGTGGACGGTGGTTACGCACGGGAGCCTGGCACGCAGTGGGCTGAGAGGGGACTGACGCGGTCCCGACCGTCGAACCTGATCCGGGTCATGCCGGCGCAGGGAGCGGGAGTGATGACAGAGAACGCGGAGAGCGACCGGTCGGGCCAGCTGGCGATCGTCGGCGGCGGCGTGGTCGGGCTGTGCTGTGCCTGGCGGGCCGCGCGAGCCGGCTGGGCGGTTCGGGTGGTCGACCCGGCGCCGGGCAGCGGGTCGTCCTGGGTGGCCGGCGGGATGCTGGCGCCGGTCACCGAGGCGTGGCCCGGCGAGGAGGAGCTGCTCGCGCTGGGCGCGGAGTCGCTGCGCCGGTGGCCGGAGTTCGCGTCCGCCCTGACCATCGACGCCGATCGGCCCGCCGGCCTGCGTACCGAGGGCACCCTGGTGGTGGCCGCCTCCGCCGGTGACCGCGACGAGCTCGACGACCTGGCCACCTACCTGGCCAAGCTGGACCGCGACGTCGACAGGCTCACCGCCCGCCAGCTGCGCGCGCTGGAGCCGGCGATCGGGGCGGACGTGCGGGGTGGGCTGTCCGTGCCGGGCGACCTGGCGGTGGACAACCGGAGGCTGCTCGCCGCGCTCCGGGCGGCCGCGGAGCGCGCCGGGGTGCGGTTCGTCGAGGCCCGCGCCGCCGAGGTACGTCCCGGAGTGGTCGAGCTCGCCCCCGGCGGGCCGGCGGCTCGCGGGCCGGCGGGCGGCGGGGCGGCCGGCGGCACGGTGGTGGCGGCCGGCGCGCTGGTGGAGGCCGACGTGGTGCTGATCGCCGCCGGGGCGCACAGCTCCACCCTGCACGCCGCCCTGGACGGGCTGATCCGCCCGGTGAAGGGTGAGATCCTGCGGCTGCGGCACCGGCGTGGCGCGCTGCCCCCGCCGACCCGGACGGTGCGCGCCGTGGTCGACGGGCGGCCGGTCTACGCCGTCCCGCGCGACGCTGGTGGCCTGGTGGTCGGCGCGACCCAGTACGAGGTGGGATTCGACACCGAGCCGACCGTCGGCGGCGTGCGCGACCTGCTGCGCGACGTCGAGCGGGTGCTGCCGGGCGTCGCGGAGTACGCGCTGGTGGAGGCGTCCGCCGGGCTGCGGCCGGGTACCCCGGACAACGTGCCGCTGCTCGGTGAGCTGGAGCCGGGGCTGCTGGTGGCCTCCGGGCACGGCCGTAACGGGATGCTGCTGGCACCGCTCACCGCCGACACGGTGCTGGCCCTGCTGAACGGTGAACCGGTCCCCGGTGCGGCGGCGGTGGCCGACCCCGGTCGGCTGGTACGGGTCCCGGGAACGACGGTGCGGAGGTAGCGATGCGGATCTGGGTGAACGGGCAGGAGCGCGAGCTCGCCGGGCCGGCCAGCGTGGCCGACGCGTTGACCGCCCTGGGCCTGCCGGGCGCCGGCGTGGCGGTGGCGGTGGACGGCGAGGTCGTCCCGCGCACCGGCTGGCCGGCGCGCACGCTCGCCGAGGGGAACCGTCTCGAGGTGCTCACCGCGGTGCAGGGAGGGTGACCATGACCTACGAGGACGAACCGCTGGTGGTCGGCGGGCACAAGGTCGGCTCGCGGCTGATCATGGGCACCGGAGGTGCGGCCAACCTGGCCGTGCTGGAGCGCGCGCTGGTGGCCTCGGGCACCACGCTGACCACGGTCGCGATGCGCCGGGTGGACGCCGCCGCCGGCACGGGTGTGCTCGACCTGCTGCGCAGGCTGGGGATCGAGACGCTGCCCAACACCGCCGGGTGCCGGTCCGCCGCGGAGGCGGTGCTGACCGCCCGGCTGGCCCGCGAGGCGCTGGAGACCGACCTGGTCAAGCTCGAGGTGGTCGCCGACGAGCGCACGCTGCTGCCCGACCCGATCGAGCTGCTGGACGCCGCCGAGCAGCTGGTGGCCGACGGGTTCACCGTGCTGCCCTACACCAACGACGACCCGGTGCTGGCCCGGAAGCTGGAGCAGGCCGGCTGCGCCGCGGTGATGCCGCTGGGCTCGCCGATCGGCACCGGGCTCGGTATCCGCAACCCGCACAACATCGAGATGATCGTCGAGGCGGCCGGGGTGCCCGTGGTGCTCGACGCCGGTATCGGCACCGCCTCCGAGGCCGCGCAGGCGATGGAGCTGGGCTGTGACGCCGTCCTGCTCGCCACCGCGGTGACCCGGGCCGGCGATCCGGAACGGATGGCGCACGCGATGCGGCTGGCGGTGGAGGCCGGCCGGGCCGCCCGGGGCGCCGGCCGGATCCCGCGCCGCTACTGGGCGCGGGCCTCCAGCCCCGCCACCGACTGACGGCGACAGCTACCGGTCACACCGTCCGACCCCATCGGTGGGGCGCGCGATCAGCCGGGCCCGGGATGGCTCTCCCGGTCCAGGTCGGCGTTGAGCCGGGTCAGGCCGGTGACGAAGGCCGCGAGGTCGTCGGTGCTCCAGGTGTCGAGCCGGCCGCGCCACTGGTCCCGGCGGGACGCGGTGGCGTCGGTCAGCCGGGCGCGGCCCTCCGCCGAGGGGCTGAGCAGGAACGCCCGCCCGTCCAGCGGGTCGGGGTCGCGGGCCACCAGGCCGAGCTGGATCAGCGTGGACACGTGCCGGCTCATGGTCGACTTGTCCAGCCCGAACTCCTCGGCCAGGTCGTTCAGCCGCAGCGGAGCGGCCTGGGCGATCACCAGCAGCACCGCGTAGGTGCTGGCATCCATCCGGGGATGCACCCGGGAGGCGAACGACCGCAGGAACCTGCGGGACCGCCGGTGGAACAGTGCTAGCTGCTCCTCCAGCCGGTCCACCTGGGCCTCACGGGCCGCGTCCCACCGCACCCGCAGACCCTAACGGCCGCGCTCCCGAGGTCGTGGCACGACCGTCGAACCGGTGACCGTGCCCCCCCGGACGGGTGGTCCGCCGGCCTCGACCGGGGGCCTGATGAGGCCATGCGAGTGATCTTCGGTCGTGTGAGATCGCTCATGTGGGTAGCACATGTTGTGTTCCGCAACTAATATTCGACTCGATGTCAGAGGGAGGGGAACGAATGTCCGGTGCTCTGGCCGAGCGGCCCACCCCGTCACCGCGCAGGTGGTCCCGCGACCATCCCGGGTACAAGTGGGTGGCGCTGTCGAACACCACGGTCGGCATGCTGCTGGCGACGATCAACTCGTCGATCGTGCTGATCTCGCTGCCCGCGATCTTCCGGGGCATCGGGCTCGACCCGCTGGCTCCCGGCAACATCAGCTACCTGCTGTGGATGATCATGGGCTTCCTGCTGGTCTCCGCCGTCCTGGTGGTGACCCTCGGGCGGCTCGGCGACATGTACGGCCGGGTCAAGATCTACAGCATGGGCTTCGTGGTCTTCGCGGTGTCCTCGGTCGCGCTGGCCCTCGTGCCGTTCGGCGCCGGCTCCGGCGCGCTGTGGCTGATCGGCTGGCGGGTGGTGCAGGGCGTCGGCGGCGCCATGCTGTTCGCCAACTCCACCGCGATCCTCACCGACGCCTTCCCCGCGCACCAGCGCGGCATGGCACTGGGCACCAACCAGGTGGCGGCGATCGGCGGCTCGTTCATCGGGCTGGTGCTCGGCGGGGTGCTGGCCGAGTGGCACTGGCGGTCGGTGTTCTGGGTGAGCGTGCCGATCGCGGTGATCGGCGCCATCTGGTCCTACCGCTCGCTGCACGAGCTCGGCGAGAAGCAGACCGGTCGGATCGACTGGTGGGGCAACGTGACCTTCGCGGCCGGCCTGTCCGTGCTGCTCGCGGCGATGGTCTACGGCATCAACCCCTACGGCGGCCACCCCACCGGGTGGACCAACCCGTGGGTGTACGGCGGCGTGACCTTCGGCGTCCTGGCGCTGGCCGCGTTCTGCGTGCTGGAGACGAAGGTGCCGGAGCCGATGTTCCACATCTCGCTGTTCCGGAACCGGTTGTTCGCGCTGGGCAGCGTGGCCAGTCTGATGGCCGCCATCGGCCGAGGCGGGCTGCAGTTCATCCTGATCATCTGGCTGCAGGGGATCTGGCTGCCGCTGCACGGGTTCGACTACGAGTCCACCCCGCTGTGGGCCGGCATCTACCTGCTCCCGCTGACGGTCGGCTTCCTGGCCGCCGGCCCGGTCTGCGGCATGCTGTCCGACCGGTACGGCGCCCGGGCCTTCGCCACCGGGGGCCTGGTCGTCGTCGCCCTGTCCATGATCGGGCTGATGGTCATCCCGGTCGACTTCTCCTACTGGGTGTTCGCCGGGCTGCTGCTGCTCAACGGCATCGGCTCCGGCATGTTCTCCTCGCCTAACACCTCGGCGGTGATGGGGGCGGTGCCCGCCGAGCAGCGCGGGGCGGCCTCGGGGATGCGCGCCACCTTCCTCAACTCCGGGTCGGCGCTGTCCATCGGCATCTTCTTCACCTTCATGATCGTCGGCCTGGCCAACACGCTGCCCCAGGCGCTGGGCGGCGGGCTGCGCGGGCAGGGCGTGCCGGGGCCGGTCGCCGACCAGGTGGCCGGGCTGCCGCCGGTGGGCAGCCTGTTCGCCGCGTTCCTCGGCTTCAACCCGATGCAGGAGCTGCTCACCCCGAGCGGCGTGCTGCACCAGCTGCCGGCGCAGGACGTGGCGACGCTGACCGGCACGACGTTCTTCCCGCAGCTGATCTCCGGGCCGTTCCAGGCCGGGCTGTTCGCCGCGTTCCTGGCCGCGCTGGTGATGACGGTCATCGGCGCGGTGGCCTCGGCGCTGCAGGGCAAGGAGGCGCCACTCGAGCTGCCGGCCATGTCCGAGGCGCCAGGGCCGGGAGCCCAGCCGCTGCCCACCGCCACCGACCTGGGGGCCGAGCCGGTGAGCGAGCCGGTCCCGGTGGGGGTCGGCGGCGCGGCCGCGGCCGGCGCGATCGGCGCCGAGCCCGAGCGCAGTCCCGCCCGGGCGACGGCGTCCGACGTCGAGGTGCCCGCACCGGATCCGACACCGGCACCGGCACCGGATCCGGCACCGGCACCGGCGCGGGAGCCGGCGCCGGCGGCGCGCCCGTCCGGCCGGACGGAGCCCTCGGCTGGTGACGGCGGTGACGGCGGTGACGGCGGGGCGCGGGACCGGTTGCTGGGCGTGCTGCTCCGCGACCCGGACCGGGCGCTGCGGGCGGTCGACGCGCTCGAGTCGAGCCGGGGCGAGCTCGACCGGCTCCGCAGGACGGCGACGCTGCAGCGGCAGCAGCTGACCGAGGCCGCGCGCCGGCTGCGCGAGGCCGGGCTGAGCCGCGCGCAGGTGGAGCGGCTCGCCGGCGGCGACCACCGCGAGCTGCTCGGCCCGTTCGGTGAGCCGGCCACGGGTACGAACGGTGCCCCGGCGGCCGGTCACGGCGAGCGCCCGCGCGAGCGGACCCCCGGCGCCGAGCCGCCCGGCGCACGCTGACCACGGCCGGCGCAGACCGACCGCGGCCGGCGCAGGCTGACCGCGCCCGGCGCACGCTGACCGCGGCCGGCGCAGACCGACCGCGGCCGGCGCATGGGCCACGGAGTCTGTGCCGCCGGAGCGGGGACTGTGCGGGCAGCGGCGCGTGCCGGCGCGGTCAGCCGGTGCGGGGGCCCGCCCGGAGCCCGAGCCGCCGCAGCTCCAGCGCGGCCAGCTCGCGGATCAGCTCGGGGTCGGCGCGCCGCCAGCCGGCCGCCGGGTCGGCGGAGACCAGGCGCAACCGGCGCACCGGCACCCGGGTCAGCGCTCGCAGGGCGAGCAGGTCGGCGTCCCGGGTCCGGCTGGCCGCCGCGGCGCCGGCCGCCCGGGCGTAGCGCAGCCGCAGCGGTACCCACACCACGAGCAGTGGCAGCGCGCCGACCAGGAAGACCACGAGCGCGGTGCCCAGGGCCAGCGTGGAGATCGCGCTGTACTGCTGGCTGCCGACCTCGGCCAGCGACCGGCCGGCCGCGCTGCCCCCACCGAGCGCGACGGCCAGCTGCTCGCCGACGAACGGCACCCGGGCGGCGGTCCGGGCCGCGCCGGCGAACGCCTCGTCGATGCTGGCCCCGGCGTTGACCAGCCCGGTGGCGGGGGAGCGCAGGCGCAGCATCAGGGCGTGGCCCTGCACCGCCAGCCAGCCGAAGGCGGCCAGCCAGCCCAGCGACAGGACGTCGGTGGTCACCTGGCGGGCGACCCGCCCCGGCCGCTCGGCGTAGAGCCTCACAGCTTCTTCGCCCCGGCGCGGTGCCGGGCGGCGAGCGCGCGGTACACCTCGGGGTTGGACTCGACCCACCACCGCGCCGACTCGGTCAGCGGCCCCCGGACCCGGGCCGGGGCGCCGAGTACCAGCTGGCCGTCGGGCACCACCATGTTCGGCGGGACCAGGGCCTGCGCGCCCACCAGGCAGTCGGCGCCGATCCGGGCGGCGTCCTGGACGGTGGCGCCGTTGCCGATCACCGTGCGCGCCCCGACGACGCACCCGTGCACGACGCACAGGTGGCCGATGGTCGCGCCCTCGCCGATCTCGGTGATCGGGTCCTCGCCCCCGTGCAGCACCGAGTTGTCCTGCACGTTCGCCCCGGCCCGGACGACGATGGGACCGAAGTCCGCGCGCAGTACCGCGCCGTACCAGATCGAGGCGTCGGCCTCCACGCGCACGTCGCCGATCAGCGTCGCGGTGGGGGCCACCCAGGCGGACCCGTCCACGGTGGGCGAGGTGCCCTCGAAGGAGAACAGTGGCATGCGCCGAACCCTAGAACGCTAGGCACCGGCCAGGAACTCGGCGATCTCCTCGGCGGCCGCCGGCAGGTCCTCGGGCTCCTTCCACCGCTCGACGAGCCGCGCCCCGGGTACCGAGGAGGCGATCAGCCGGGACGCGCTGCGCGGGTGGAACTGGTCGTCGCCCTGCAGCACCAGCATCGGAGCCCCGATCCCGGGCAGGGCCGCCGTGGGCACGCTGAACAGCACGTCCGGCACGTCGTACAGGTTCCTCAGGTAGCCGTCCCAGGCCGCCGCGTCCGCCTCCGGGTGCGCCGCCTCCTTGGTCGAGCGCCACTGGGCGAACATGTCGTGGAACGCCTCGCGGTTGCCGTCCTGGCCGATCGACTGGAGGACGACCGCCCGCGCGAACCGCGCGGGCGCGGCCCGCAGCAGGCCCAGGATGAACGGGCCGCCGATGCACATGCCCACGACGTGGCACCGGTCCACGCCGAGGTGGTCGAGCACGGCGAGCTGGTCGGCGGTGTAGGTCGCCCAGCTCTCCTCGCCGGTGACCGGGGCGGTGGAGTCACCCGCGTTGCGCTGGTCCATGGTGATCACCCGGTACCGGTCGGCCAGCCGGGCCACCGGGTCCCACGGCATCTTCGGCCAGAACGACGCCGCGGAGCGCATGCCGCCGGGGGCGAGCGCCAGCACGGGGAACCCCGAGCCGTGCTCCGCGTACGAGATCAGGGCGTCGCCTCGGCGGATGACCGGCATCCCACATTCGACCACGCCGACCCCCCGGCCGGCGCGACCGGTACACGGCGCGGGAGCGGACGCGGCGGTCTCGGAGCGCACGGGTGAGATCGGTTTCCCATCTCACAGACAATACGGAACGTATCGCCTCTGGCCGAGCGATGCCGAACGGGTGAACAGAGGTGCATCGACAGGCTCGCCGCGACCGCGACGTGCGGCGATGGTCGACACGGCCGCGTGTCGAGCGTCCTCCGGCAAGTCGGAGCGCCTCGACCGGCCGGGCAGCCGGTGGAGTGGCCATAGCGTCGTTCCGGGTCGGTTCCGAACGCCTGAGGTGGAAGTCGGCGCCTGAGAGGGAACTGGCGGCGATGGCGGGGTGGGGGCTTGGCGCACCGCCTGACGGATCTGGTATTCATTTGGCCTGTGTGGGTGGCAGAATCACTCACGCGTGGCCCGGGCGGCCGGGTTGAGCGGCAAAATTGATACGCATCGTTCTGTCGGCAACGGTATACTCATTATCGATCGTTTCTCGACCATCGAGGATGACCGGGGAGGTGGAGCAGTCGCCAGACCCACAGCGGCGCAGTCCACGAGCCCATGCGGCGATCATGGACGCCACGATCGACCTGATCTCCGACATGGGTTACCACCGGGTGTCCATCGAGAGCATCGCCGCCAAGGCCGGCGTCGGTAAGGCCACCGTCTACCGCTGGTGGCCGACCAAGGCCCGGCTGGTCGTCGAGGCGCTGGGGAGCCGGCTGGAGATCGCCCCGGTCGTGAGCACCGGCGAGCTGCGGGTCGACGTGCGCGCCCTGGTTCACTCCGCCATCGAGATCTTCACCAAGTCGCCGCTCAGCCACGTGCTGCCCGAGATGGCCACCGATCTCGACGACGACCCGGAGGCCCGGGCGGAGCTGATCAGATTCCTCGGTCCGGCCAGGGCGGGCAACCTGAGCCTGCTCTACAGCGCGGCCGGCCGCTCCGAGCTCCCGCACGACGTCGACGCGGGGCTGCTCCTCGACCTGATCTGCGGCACCGTGCTGTACCGCCGGCTGCTCGGTCGCCGGGTGAACTCGGTGACGGTCGACCAGATCGCCGACCTGATCGTCGACCGCTGCCTGCCCCGGTCCGTCTCGGGCTTCAGCCCCACCGCCTGACCCGGGGTCGCCGGCCCGCATCCCAGGGGTGCCGGCCCGGGTTCCTGGGTTCGTCCGCGCCGGGCACCCCGGCTCCTGCGTTCGTCGCGCCGGGCACCCTCGGCTCCTCCGTTCACTCGCCCGGGCCGCCCCTCGGCGTCCCTGTTCGCCCCGCCCCTCCGCACTGGCGCGTCCCGCCCCGCGGTGAGCAGCGAGGCCTGTCCCGGTAGCGCCTCAACGGGGGCTTGCTCCCCACTTCAGCGATCCGCTGCGGATCGTTGATCATCCGGTCAACGAGGCAGTTCGCAGGGCTGCACATATGGTTGTGGGCAACGTACCTACCGGTCGGAACGTGCCGTGTCAACTCCTTGAGCAGCCGGTTTTCCCTGTTAGTGTCAGTGCGCCACGATGTCCGCAGCGCCGCGACACCCGTGGCGACGCGCTCGGGTGCCGGTGCCGCGCCGACAAGGGCCGGGACAGGCTGTGTCAGTATCGAGACGATGCGAATCGTTTCAAGCGGAGGGGTACGTTGATCGCTGAAAGCTCCTCCGAACCGAGCTCTCGCCGGGAGCCGGAGGAGGGACCCCTCGAGCCGCGGCGGCGCAGCCGGCACGCGCACGATTCGATCATGGGGGCGACCCTCGACGTGCTTGCCGAGGTCGGCTACCACCGGCTGACCATCGAGACCGTCGCCGCCCGGGCCGGCGTCGGGAAGGCGACCGTCTACCGGTGGTGGCCCACGAAGGCCCGGCTGGTGGTCGAGGCGCTGTCCACCCAGCTGGAGTTCCACCCGGTGGAGGCCACCGGCGACCTGAAGGCCGACGTGCGCACCCTCGTGCAGCGCGCGATCCAGGTCTTCGTGAGGTCGCCGCTCGGTCGGGTGCTGCCGGAGATGGTCACCGATCTGGACGACGACCCGGAGTCCCGGGCGACGCTGCTCACCCTGTTCGGTCCGGCGCGGGCCAGCAACCTGAGCCTGCTCTACCAGGCGGCCGGGGAGGGCGAGCTGCCCCACGACATGGACGGCGCCCTGCTGCTCGACATGATCAGCGGGACGGTGCTCTACCGGCAGCTGCTCGGCCGGCAGGCCGGCAGCGTGCTGGTCGACCAGCTCGCCGACTTCATCGTGGACCGGCGGCTGCCCCGCGCCGACCCGGGGATCGAGCCGATCGGCTGAGGCGTGGCCCGCCGGGCCCGGCACGGCCCGGGGCCGTCGCTCAGATCGGGTCGGTGCGGATCCGCCACAGCGGCGACACCGGCCCGTGCCCCGCGCCCAGCGGGTAGGAGTGCCGCACCGCCTCGACGATGTAGCGCTTCCCGAAGGCCACCGCCTCCGGTGCCGCCATGCCGTGCGCCAGCGCGGAGGTGATCGCCGAGGCCATCGAGTCGCCGCCGCCGTGCGTGTTTCCGGTAGCGAAGCGCGGCCCGGGCAGCTCGGTGAACGCGTGCCCGTCGTAGAGCAGGTCCACGCACTGCTCGGTGTCCTCCCGCAGGTGGCCGCCCTTGACCAGGACGAACCGCGGGCCCAGCCCGTGCAGCAGCTTGGCCGCCTCGTACTGCGCGGCCCGGTCGTGCACGTCCAGCCCGATCAGCAGACGCACCTCGTCCAGGTTCGGGGTGATCACCGTGGCGCGCGGGAACAGCAGGGCGCGGAACGCCTCCAGTGCGGAGTCGGCCAGCAGCTGGTCGCCGTGCATCGAGGCCGCCACCGGGTCGATCACCAGTGGGGTGTGCCGGCCGGCCCCGATCCCGGCCGCGTCGCAGGCGGCGGCCACGGCTTCGATGATCTCGGTGGAGGCGAGCATCCCGGTCTTCGCCGCGTCCAGCCCGATGTCGCCGGCCACGCTGGCGATCTGCGCGGCCACCGTCCCGGGCGGGATCGGGTGCACGCCGGTGACGCCGACCGAGTTCTGCACGGTGACCGCGCACACCGCCAGGCAGCCGTGCACCCCGCAGGCGGCGAACGTGCGCAGGTCGGCGGCGATGCCGGCCCCGCCGCCGGAGTCGGTGCCCGCGATGGTCATGGCCCGGGGCGGGGTGACCCCGACCGTCGGTTCAGTCATCGGTACCCGCGATCGGCAGGTAGACCCGGCCGCCCTGGCCGGCGAACTCGTCCGACTTCTCCGACATGCCGGCCTCGATGGCCTCGACGCTGGTCAGCCCGTGCTTCTCGGCGTAGTCCCGGACGTCCTGGGTGATCTTCATCGAGCAGAACTTCGGGCCGCACATGGAGCAGAAGTGTGCGGTCTTGGCCGGCTCGGCAGGCAGCGTCTCGTCGTGGAAGGACCGGGCGGTGTCCGGGTCGAGCGACAGGTTGAACTGGTCGGCCCAGCGGAACTCGAACCGGGCCTGGGACAGGGCATCGTCCCGACCCTGCGCGTGCGGGTGCTCCTTGGCCACGTCGGCGGCGTGTGCGGCGATCTTGTAGGTGATCACGCCGGTCTTCACGTCGTCCCGGTTCGGCAGCCCCAGGTGCTCCTTGGGCGTGACGTAGCAGAGCATCGCGGTGCCGTGCTGGGCGATGATCGACGCGCCGATCGCGCTGGTGATGTGGTCGTAGGCGGGCGCGATGTCGGTGGCCAGCGGGCCGAGCGTGTAGAACGGCGCCTCGCCGCACCACTCCTCCTCGAGCCGCACGTTCTCCGCGATCTTGTGCATCGGCACGTGCCCGGGACCCTCGATCATCACCTGGACGCCCCTGCCCCTGGCGATGTGGGTCAGCTCGCCCAGGGTCTTCAGCTCGGCCAGCTGGGCGGCGTCGTTGGCGTCCGCGATGGAGCCCGGACGCAGCCCGTCACCCAGGGAGAACGTCACGTCGTAGGCGCGCAGGATGTCGCAGAGCTCCGCGAAACGGGTGTAGAGGAAGCTCTCCCGGTGGTGCGCCAGGCACCACGCGGCCATGATCGAACCGCCCCGGGAGACGATCCCGGTGACCCGCTTGGCGGTCAGCGGCACGTAGCGCAGCAGCACGCCGGCGTGCACGGTCATGTAGTCGACGCCCTGCTCGCACTGCTCCAGGACGGTGTCCCGGTAGATCTCCCAGCTCAGCTCGGCCGGGTCGCCGTTCACCTTCTCCAGCGCCTGGTAGATCGGCACCGTCCCGATCGGGACCGGCGAGTTGCGCAGGATCCACTCGCGGGTCTCGTGGATGTTCTTCCCGGTGGACAGGTCCATCACGTTGTCCGCGCCCCAGCGGGTGGCCCAGACCATCTTGTCCACCTCCTCCTCGATGGAGGAGGTCACCGCCGAGTTGCCGATGTTCGCGTTGATCTTCACCAGGAACCTCTTGCCGATGATCATCGGCTCGGACTCGGGGTGGCGGTGGTTGGCCGGGATCACCGCGCGGCCCCGGGCCACCTCGTCGCGGACCAGCTCGACGTCCACGCCCTCCCGGACCGCGATGAACCGCATCTCCGGCGTGACGATGCCGGCGCGCGCCCAGGCCAGCTGGGTGGCCGCGCCGTCCACCGGCTCGCGCGCGTCGATCCACGGCTGGCGGGTCCTGGGCAGGCCGGCGCGGACGTCGATCGTCGCGGCGTCGTCGGTGTACGGGCCGGAGGTGTCGTACACGTCGAAGTGCTCACCGTTGGTCAGGTCGACCCGGCGCACCGGCACCCGCAGGCCGTCCGGCCCGTCCAGGTACACCTTGCGCGAGCCCTGGATGGGGCCGGTGGTGACACTGGGGGAGATGGTGCGGTCGTCAAGCGCTGTCATGGCGATTCCTCCCTACGCCGGTATTACCCGGACAGGTTCGTGCGGTCGGCGGCACCAAGCCGCCCTCTCAGCCCGTTGCTTACGAGCTCCCGCGATCTGCAGTTAGGTGTCCGACCGTAACCTCCCGCCCCGGCCGCACGCCAGGGTTCGCGCCGGGTTCAGCCGGTGAGCTCGGCCGGGACCGCGACGACGTCCACCATGGCGCCGTTGCGCAGCACGGTGACCGGCAGCGCGACCCCGATCGACTCGGCGAACAGCCGGCGCTGGATGCCCTGCGCGTCGGTCACCGGCTCGCGGCCCACCGAGAGCACCAGGTCACCCGCGCGCAGCCCGGCCCGCGCCGCCGGGCTGCCCGGCACCACCTCCACCAGCCTCAACCCGGTACGCCGCTGGTAGCGCTCGGCCACCACCGCCGGCACCGGTGCCGGGGTGCCCACCACCCCGAGGTACCCCCGCCGCACCCGCCCGTCGGCGATCAGCGTGGCGACGATCCGCCGGGTCGTGGCGTTGACCGGCACGGCCAGCCCGAGCCCGACGCCCGCCACCGCCGTGTTGATCCCGACCACGGTGCCGCGCCCGTCGGCCAGCGCGCCGCCGGAGTTGCCGGGGTTCAGCGCGGCGTCGGTCTGGATGACGTCCTCCACCACCCGGGCGGCCGTCCCGCTGCGGGTCGGCAGCGACCGGCCGAGCGCGCTCACCACGCCCGCGGTGACCGAACCGCCCAGGCCCAGCGGGTTACCGACGGCCACCACGAGCTGGCCGACCACCAGGGAGTCCGCGTCGCCGAGCCGGGCGGCGGGCGGGGTGGACCCCCGGGCGCGCAGCACGGCCAGGTCGGACAGGGGATCGGCGCCGACCACGTCGAACGCGACCTCGGTGCCGTCGGTGAACTCGGCGTCGCCGCCGGTGGCCTCGCCCACCACGTGCGCGTTGGTCAGCAGCAGCCCGTCGTCGGTGAACACCACACCCGACCCGGCCGCGCCGGCGCCACCCCGGGTGATGCGCAGGCTGGCCACGTGCGGGGTGACCTCGGCGGCCACCGCGCTGACCGTGCGTGAGTAGGAGTCCAGCTCGTCCATCTCGGACCACCGCCCGGGTTCGCGATTACACCTTTACAGCAGCAAACGCGAAGCCCCTGCCGGATGTTCCCGTTCGTCAGTGCTCCTCGGCGGCCATCGCGGCGGCCGGATCCCACGCCAGCCCCGGCACGCCCCAGCCGTGTCGCCTCAGCGCGCGCTTCGCGGCCCGGGCGTGCCGGCCGAGCAGCCGGTCGACGTAGATCAGGCCGTCCAGGTGGTCGGTCTCGTGCTGCAGGCAGCGGGCGAAGAAGCCGTACCCGGACACCTCGGCCTCGGCTCCGTCCAGGTCGACACCGGTGACCTTGGCCCAGCTCGCGCGGCCGGTGGGGAACTGCTCGCCGGGCACCGACAGGCAGCCCTCCCAGTCGTCGTCCGGGTCGGGCATCGTCTCCGGCCGCCCGGAGGTCTCCAGGACCGGGTTCACCACCACGCCCCGGTGCTGCTCCTCGGTCTCGTCGTCCGGGCAGTCGTAGACAAACAGCCGCAGATCGACACCGACCTGGTTGGCCGCGAGCCCGACACCGTTCGCCGCCGCCATCGTGTCGAACATGTCGTCGACGAGCGTGCGAAGATCCTCGTCGAAGGCCGTGACCGGCCGGGTGGGGGTGCTGAGCACCGGGTCGCCGATGATCCGGATGGGACGAACCGCCATGGCCGCACCCTATCGGGTGTCGACGCGGCGCCCCGGCGGTGCGTCTTCCCACGGTCTGTCGCCGGTGCGTGGTCTAATGACCGCCTGAATGACATATATGTCATTCGCTCGAGACCCCGATCCGTCGAGGTGCAGGCATGGATTCCGTCGAGGCTTTACCGCGGGTCACCGCGGCGCACGAGCTCAGCCGCCGCGAGCGCGAGATCCTCGCGTTCGAGGGCCAGTGGTGGAAGTACGCGGGCGCCAAGGAGCAGGCGATCCGTGAGCTGTTCGACATGTCGGCGACCCGCTACTACCAGCTGCTCAACGCGCTGATCGACAAGCCGGCCGCGCTCGCCGCGGACCCGATGCTGGTCAAGCGGCTGCGCCGGTTGCGAGCCAGCAGGCAACGCACGCGGGCCGCCCGCCGCTTCGGCGTCGACGCCCGCTGACTGACCGCCCCCGGACCCGGGCGGCCCACGCTCTTTCCCGACCCCACACCAACCACGACGTAGTAATCGGAGGTCGAGGTGACCGGACCCAGCCAGGGTGGCACCCCACCGCTGCGACTGGCCGGGTTCGTCCTGCTGGGCGTCGCGGCGGTCGCCGCGGTGGTCGGCCTGCTGTCGCTGGCCGGCGGCGGGGACAACCCGTCCGCCGCGGCACAGACCACGCCGGCCAGCGAGTCCGCCGCCCCGGGCAGCACGCCGCTGGCCGCTCCACCGCCCGCGCCCGCCGCGCCCGGGGCCGCCGCACCGGCACCCGGGGCCGCCGCGCCCGCCGCGCCGGGGGCTGCCGCGCCGGGGGCTGCCGCGCCGGGGGCCAAGGCTCCGGCACCCGCGCCCGGTGTGCCGCCGCCCGGCGCACCCGGCGCACCAGCTCCTGGTGCGCCGCCGCCCGGTGCTCCGGCCCCCGGTGTGCCGCCGCCCGGTGCTCCGGCCCCCGGGGCCCCCGGAGCGCCCGCCCCGGCCCCGCCGAACGGGCTGGCCGCGCCACCGCCGCCCGGCACGCCCCCCGAGGGTCCGCCGCCGGCCGCCGCCGCCCCGCTGCCCGGCGCCGGTCTGCCGCCCGAGGACGACAGCAACTCCGGCTCGAACTACCGCGGTGGCTCGTCGGGCAACAGCGGCAAGTCGGTGCACCGCTCGCCGATCCGCGTCTACAACAACAGCCTGGTCAAGGATCTGGCGGAGCGCGCGGCCGTCGACTTCCGCGACTCCGGCTGGCAGGTCACCGAGGTGGGCAACTACCCGAGCGGGATCATCTCCGCCAGCACGGTCTACTTCCGGCCCGGGACCAGCGAGGAGCCCGCGGCCGAGGACCTGGCGCACAGCTTCGGGATGCGCGCCGAGCCCCGGTTCGAGGGCCTGCGGCAGGCCAGCCCGGGACTGATCGTGATCGTCACGAAGGACTACCAGCACCGCTGATCCGGTGGCGGCGCTGCCGGGGCACCTGCCGGGCGGCCGCCGAGCGCCGGGGAGCCGGGCCGAGCCCGCCCGGTGACGTCGGCCTCCCGCACGCGGGACTGGCGAGCCGGACCGGCCGAGGCCTCGACGGCGGACCGGCCGCGCCGGCCCAGTGCCTACGGCGGACCGGCCCCGGCGGCGTTTACGGCGCGGGTCCGGCGCGGCGGCCCGGCAGCGCCACGGCGGGGCGGCCGAGCCGGACCGGTGGGTCAGCGTTCCCGGCGGATCGATCGCAGCCCGAGCCGCAGCCGGCTGCGGCGGGGTAGCTGCACGGACCCGTTCGACGGGTTGCCGGGCGTGCCGGTGAGGCCGCCGGTCGGCGTGCCGGGGTGCCAGCCGTTGCCGCGAGCCCGCTCGGCCCGCTCGTCCACCGGCAGCCCGTCGATCCGGCGCGCGCGGGTGTGCAACGCGGCACCGGCGACCCGGCGGCGCAGCGGCGGCCGTAGCCCGGGCGCCCGGGTGTTGCGCAGCGCCCGCACGGCCGCCCGCCGCTGCCGCGCGGCCACGTACCAGGCCTCCGGGTGCCGGCCCAGCCACCGGTACCGGTACACCGCGTACGGCAGGTGTAGCAGGTAGATGACCATGGCCAGGCCGAGGGCCAGGAACGGGACGGTGATCAGTGCGGCGGCGGCCAGCGCCACCAGGACCAGCAGCGGGGCGATGAACTCGGCCGGGACCCGCATCGTCTTGAACGACAGCGTCCGGAGCCGGCTGATCATCAACCCGGCCACCAGCACCATCCAGATCCCGACCACGACCGGGCCGGACCACGGGCCGGGGCCGAACTGGAGCTCCACGAGCAGCGGCAGCAGGGCGAGCAGCGCGGCCGCCGGCGCGGGCACCCCGACGAAGAACTCCTTGGCGTACGGGGGCTGCTCGGTGTCGTCGAGCAGCGTGTTGAACCGCGCGAGGCGCAACGTCATGCAGACCGCGAAGATCAGCGCGACCACCCAGCCGAGCCGGCTGCTGTCCATCTTCCAGACGAACAGCACCAGCGCCGGGGAGACTCCGAACGACACGCAGTCGGCCAGCGAGTCGAGCTCGGCGCCCATCTTGCTGGTGGCGTCGAGGAGCCGGGCGATCCGGCCGTCCAGGCTGTCGAAGATGGCGGCCACGGTGATCGAGGCGACGCACAGCTCGAGCTTGCCGGCCAGGGCGAACTGCACGGAGGACAGCCCGGCACACAACGCCAGTACGGTGATCGCGTTCGGCAGCAGGCGTACGCCCCGGTAGCCGTTGACGGCCATCGCTCAGCCCGCGGTGCCGGTGGCCGGCGTGATCTCCGCCAGCACGGTCTCGCCGCCGATGGTGCGCTGGCCGGGCCGCACGAGCACCCGGCTGCCCGGCGGCAGGTAGGTGTCGACCCGGGAGCCGAAGCGGATCAGCCCGTAGGTCTCGCCCGCGGCGACCTCGGACCCCTCGACGACCTCGCACACGATCCGGCGGGCCAGCAGCCCGGCGATCTGCACGACACCGATCCGGTGCCCGGCGGTGTCCCGCAGCAGCATCGAGGTGCGCTCGTTGTCCTCGCTGGCCTTGTCCAGGTCGGCGGACAGGAACTTGCCGGGCCGGTAGACCACGCGTTCCACCCGGCCGTCGCACGGGATGCGCTGCACGTGCACGTCGAGCACCGACAGGAACACGCTCACCCTGGGCACCGGTGTGCCCGGCAGCCCCAGCTCGTCCGGGGGCGGCACCTCGGAGACCGTGCTGACCAGCCCGTCCGCCGGCGCCACCACGACCCCGGTGCGGGTCGGCGTGACCCGGGACGGCTCCCGGAAGAAGGCGGCGACCGCGGCGGTGGCGGCGAGGCCGAGACCCGTGCCCCGGCCGGTGACCGCGCGGGCCAGCAGCGCGGTCGCGGCGACGCCCGCGACGATCGGCCGGCCGCCGGGGTGCATCGGCGGGATCGCCTCACGGATGAGGCCGACGATGTGGCCGAGACCGGTGGCGCCGGATGTGTCCTCGGTCGCGGCGGCGGGTGTCGTCGCTGTCAGTTCGGTGGCGGCCATCAGGATGTGCTCAGATCCTCCAGTGCGGCGCCGGTGCGGGCGCCTGGACGTCCACCGTACGCGGCGGGCAAGCCCGAGCTCGGGGAGGTCCCGGGAGATCGCCGGCCGGCGGGTGGCCGCCGCCGTCGCCCGGGCGGTCAGGTGCCGGCCCGGGACAAGAAAGGGCCGGGGCCGCTATCCCCCGAGACAGCGACCCCGGCCGTGAAACCGCTCGTCCGCTCCCCAGCGACAAGCGGTAGGTCCGTGTGCAGCGGGGTTACCCGCTGTGTGGTTCGAGTATTCCGAGTGCCCGGTCGAGGGTCCAGCCTCGGCGCGGTAAACGCCCAGCACATGGACCGTTCGGTGGAACGCTCTGTCAGTAATGACGCTTCGCGGCGGCGGATCGTTGCCGGATGTCGATGTGGTCTTTGTCACAGCCATTCGGTGTACGCGTGACTACGCTGTGTCGACCTACGCGTGGTCCGCGGATGGTCACCCCGAGTCACCGGTTCAGCAGCATCACCTCGGCCTCGGTGCCGGCCGGATGCTCCTCCATGTTCTCCGGCAGCACGATGAGGCAGTCCGAGCGCGCCAGCGCGGACAGCAGGTGCGACCCCGGCCCGCCCACCGACCGCACGGTCCCGGTCTCCGCCTCCCACACGCCCCGCCGGAACTGGCGCTTGCCGAGCGGCGAGCGCAGCGACTCGCCCAGCCGCGCGCGCAGTACCGGCCGCTCGGGCTCCGGGTGGCCCATCGCCGCGCGCAGCGCCGGACGCACGAACACCTCGAAAGACACCTGCGAGCTCACCGGGTTGCCCGGCAGCGTCACCGCGGCCAGCCCGTCACCGGGTGCGCCCAGGCCGTCGATCCGGCCCGCGCCCTGCGGACCGCCCGGCTGCATGGCCACCCGGACGAACCGCACACCCCGGTCCGCGAGGGCGTCCTTCACCACCTCGTAGGCACCGGCGCTCACCCCGCCGGAGGTGAGCAGCAGATCGACCGGCGTACCGGCGTCGGCCACCCGCCGACGCAGCACGTCCAGGAACTGCCCGACGTCGTCCGGCACGAAGTGCAGCTGCTCGGCCACCCCGCCCGCCTCGGTGACCGCGGCGGCCAGCATCGTGCCGTTCGACTCGTAGATCTGCCCGTACCGCAGCGGCCGGCCCGGGGCCACCAGCTCGGAGCCGGTGGACAGCACCAGCACCCTCGGCGGCCGGTGCACCCGCACGGTGGGCGCGCCGACCGCGGCGGCCAGCCCGAGGCGCGCGGGGGTGAGCAGCGCGCCGGCCGCCAGCACCAGGGAGCCCCCGATGACGTCCTCGCCTGCCCGGCGCACGTGATCGCCCTCGGTGGGTGCGGTGTCGATGCGCACGGTGTCGGTCGCGCCGTCGGTGTCCTCCACCTTCACCACGGAGTCGGCCCCGTCCGGCATCGGGGCGCCGGTCATGATCCGGTGCGCGGTGCCCGGCCGCAGCGGCGCCACCTCCAGCAGGCCGGCCGGGATGTCCTGCGCGACCGGCAGCCGGACCGGGTTCCCGGGGCTCGCGCCGGCCACGTCCCCGGCCCGCACGGCGTAGCCGTCCATCGCGGAGTTGTCGAACGGCGGGAGCGCGAGGCGGGTGTGCAGATCCTCGGCGAGCACCAGGCCCAGCGCGGCGCCCAGCGGCCGCTCCTCGACCGGTGTGGTCGGCACGAGCGCGGCCACCACCGCGCGATGTTCGGTGACGGATCGGGCGTTGTCCACCCCCGCATCCTGCCCTCCCGGAGGGTGGGAAAGGAGCCTCGGGAGGGCGCCCGATGTGGGGTAGCGTCGGCTGCGTTCGTCCGCAACAACAGGAGGATGCCGTGGCCCAGGGCACGGTCAAGTGGTTCAACTCGGAGAAGGGCTACGGCTTCATCGCGACAGATGGTGGCCCCGACGTCTTCGTGCACTACAGCGCCATCCAGATGGACGGCTTCCGGACCCTCGAGGAGGGCGACCGGGTGGAGTTCGAGACGACAGCCGGTCGTGATGGTCGTAGTCAGGCGGAGGCGGTGCGCCGTCTCTGACGGTACTGACGGGAGAACCGAGGGAGGGGCCGGTCGGCGTGTCGACCGGCCCCCCTTCGCGATGGTGGCCGACCCGCTGCCGACCGGGTCTGTCGCCTTGCACTCGCCGGTGGGGAGTGCTAAACACGGGACTAGCACTTGCTGGCACTCGCCGGCAAAGAGTGCCAAAAGGTCGGGGACGATGAGGCCGGCGCAGGGTTGTCGGTCGTCCGTCGCGGGCATCTCCCCGGACCATCGCGTCATCCCTATCGGAGGACCACACCGCATGGCGAAGATGATCGCGTTCGACGAGGAGGCACGCCGCGGGCTCGAGCGTGGCATGAACACCCTCGCCGACGCCGTCAAGGTGACGCTCGGCCCGCGCGGCCGCAACGTCGTCCTGGAGAAGAAGTGGGGCGCGCCCACCATCACC
>DASXJJ010000149.1:0-29464 GCA_036497465.1 Pseudonocardia sp.
AGGAGCTCGCCGGCGGCATCCGGGCGAGCAGCCCCAACACGCTGCTGGTGGTCGGCCCGCCCGGGTACGCGGCGGCCTTCGCGCCCGCCCGGTCGACCTGGTTGATGCGCGAGCCCGGTTCCGGTACCCGCGACACCTGCCAGACGCTGCTCGCGGCGCTCGAGATCGACCCGCCCCGGCTCGTCCTGGGCTCCCAGGGCGCGGTGATCGCGGCCGCCGAGGCCGGGCTCGGGGTCACCCTGGCGTCCCGGCGGGCCGTCGCCCGCCAGCTCGAGTCCGGCGCGCTGGTCGAGCTGGCGGTGCCGGGGACCCCGCTGGACCGGCCCTGGCATGCCGTCAGCCAGCCGCGCGCGACCGCGGTCACCGAGCTGTTCGTGGCGCACCTGCTGGGCCACCCCGACCTGGGCTGGTCGGTCCCGGGCTGAGCGCCCGGATGCCCGGCCCGTGCCCCGGCTACCCCGGCGGCGGGCGCTGGGCGGGTACGGCCACCGTCACCGTCGTGCCGGTGCCCTTGCGGGAGCGGACGTCGAGCCGCCCGCCCACCAGCTCGGCCCGTTCGGCCATGCCGCGCATCCCGTACCCGGCGCCGTCCGGGTGCGGCTCGCCGGCCGGCCCGATGTCGAACCCGCCGCCGTCGTCGCGGATCTCGAGCCGGGCCGCGCCCGCGCGCACCGCGAGCCGGATCCGCACGGTGCTGGCGCCCGCGTGCTTCTGCACGTTCTGCAGCGCCTCCTGGGCGATCCGGTAGAGCGCGATCTCCACGTGCTCGGGCAGCCGATCCTCGCCCAGGGTCAGCTCGCAGCGCAGGTCCGGCACGGTGCGGCACAGGCTGGACAGCCCGCCGGCGAGGCCGAGGTCGTCGAGGATGGGCGGGCGCAGGCCACCGATCGCGACGCGCGCCTCGTCGACGGTGATGTCGGCCAGCTCCCTGGCCAGCGCGAGCTGCGCCGCGGCGAAGTCCGGGTCGGTGCGCAGCGTGCCTGCCGCGGCGTCGAGGTGGTAGCCGAGGCTGACCAGGCGCTGGGAGATGCCGTCGTGGATGTCCCCGGCGAGGCGCCTGCGCTCGGACTCCTGCGCGGCGATCACCCGCTCGGTGAACCGCTCGTGGGACCGCTCCCGGGCGGCCAGCCTGCGATGCAGCCGGGCCGACGCCACCGCGCCCGCGACCAGCCGGCCGATCGTGGTGAGCAGCAGGATGTCGCGGGCGGTGAACTCGCGGCGCTCGACCGTGTGGACGTTGAGCACCCCGACGAGGCCGGCCGGGTCGCTGGTCATCGGCACCGAGGCCATCGAGGTGAACTCGCGGCCGCGCAGCGCCCGGATCGGCAGGTACCGGGGGTCGGTGTGCTTGTCGTCGACGATCACGGCGGGCTTCCCGTGCTGGGCGACCCAGCCGGTGACCCCGGTCCCGATCGGGAGCCGCACCGTGCCGACCTCGCCGTCGAACGGCGGGGTGGCGCCGACCAGGGTCAGCGAGTGGCCGGTGTCGTCGAGCACGTGCACGAAGCAGACGTCGGTGGCGGTCGCCTCGACGATCAGCCGGGCGACCGCGGCGGCCAGTGGCTCGACGTCCGGCCCCGAGGACGTGGCCTCCACGATCGCCAGCAGCAGCGCGTTCTCCCGCTCGAGGTCGGCGAGCACGCCCAGCGCCGACCACCCGTGGGTCACTGGAAGATCCCCTCGCGCAGCGCGGCCGCCACGGCACCGGCCCTGTCGTTCACCGCCAGCTTGCGGTAGACCGCGCGGCAGTGGCTCTTCACGGTCTCGTCCCCGACGACCAGCCGGGTCGCGATCGCCCGGTTGGACAACCCGCTCACCATCAGCGACAGGACCTCGCTCTCCCGGTGGGTGAGCCCGTGCCGGGCGCCCGGCCAGAACTCGCCGCTGTGCAGCCGGGCCGCCGACGCGACCGCGCGGCCGGCCATGGCCGGGTCGATCACCGTCTCGCCGGTGTGCACGAGCTCGAGGTGGCGCACCAGGTCCGCGCCGGTGATCCGCTTGATGAGGTAGCCGGCGGCACCGGCCTGCATGGCCTGGAACAGGTACTGCTCGTCGTCGTACACCGACAGCAGCACCACCCGGCGCCGTGGCTCCCGGGCGCACAGCTGCCGGCACAGGTCCAGCCCGCTCGCCCCGCGCAGGCGCACGTCGGCCAGCACGATGTCGGGGTCCAGGCCGTCGACGATCGGCAGCGCGTCGTCCACGCCCTCCGCCTCGCCGACCACCCGGATCCGGCCGCTGAACGGGGCCAGCATGGACTTCAGCCCGTGGCGCACCATCTCGTGGTCGTCGACGAGCACGACGCGCAGCGGGCGGTCGGCCATCCGCCGACGATAGGGCGGTGGCGGCCCACCGGACACCCTCCACCAGCACAATCCCCCGTCCGCCCCCCGCAGCGGGGGAGCCGGTCACGCGCCGGCCCGCCTAGCGTCAGGAGGAACGGCGATGGGGTGGTGCGGCATGGACAAGGCGGTACGAATCGGAAGGGCGGACGAGACGGTGACCCGGCCCCGGCCGGTGATGCTGGCGATCGCGGGGGACAGCGCGTCCGGGAAGACCACGCTGACCCGCGGCCTGGTGGAGGCCCTGGGTCCCGACCAGTGCGTGTCGATCTGCGTGGACGACTACCACCGGTTCGACCGGGCCGAGCGGCGCGATCTGCCGTTCACCGCCCTGCACCCGGACTGCAACCACCTCGACATCATGGAACAGCACCTGCAGCTGCTGGCCAGCGGGCAGCCCATCCTGAAACCGGTCTACGACCACGCGACCGGTGAGCTGGCGCGGCCGGAGCGGGTCGAGTCGAGCCGGTACGTCATCGTCGAGGGGCTGTTCCCGCTGTACAGCAGGCTGGCCAGGGCCTGTTTCGACGTGACCGTGTACCTGGACCCGCCCGAGGAGATCCGGCGCGGCTGGAAGCTCGCCCGGGACACCGCGAAACGGGGCTACACGGCGGAGCAGGTGCTCGGCGAGCTCGACCGGCGCACCGAGGAGTCGGCGGCCTACATCCGCCCGCAGCGCAGCCACGCCGACGTCGTGGTCCGGTTCGCGCCCATCGCCGTGCGGAACGACCCGCCGGACACCCCGCTGTCGGCCGAGCTGCTGCTGCGCCCGACGATCCGCCACCCGGACCTGCGTGGCGTGCTCGAGGGTGGCACGAGCAGCGGCAAGGCGATGCACCTGAAGCTGTGCCGGGACACCGACGGCAGGCCGGTGGACACCCTGCACGTGCACGGCTACGTCCCCACCGAGCAGAGCCGCACCGTCCAGAAGGCGCTCTGGGAGCTGATCGACCGGCCGGGCGGGATGCCGGACGGGCTGGGCGAGCTCCTCCCCGGCGCGGTCGGCCCGGGGGCGCGCAACGAGCCGCTGGCGATCACCCAGCTGCTGCTGCTCTACCACATGCTCGAGACCGGGTGACCCGAGCAGCGGATCCGGCGGCGGGCCTCATCCGCCGCCGGCCGCGGCCCGGAACGCCACCGTGTCGCCGGCCACCAGGGGCAGCTGCTCGTCGCGGGTGATCCGCTCGCCGTTCAGCGCCGCCACCACGTGCCGGTCCAGTACGAGCCCCACCCCGGTGGCGGCCTCGCCCAGCGTCGCCGCGCAGACCGGGCGCGGCCCGCGCCGGCCGTCCCCGGCCAGGGCGCCGAAGCACCGCACGGTGACCTCCGACGGCGGCCGGTCGTGGGCCTCCGCGTACTCCTCGGGGGTGTTCAGGTTCACCACGGACTCCAGCTCGGGGTCGGCCAGCGCCAGGGTGGCGTCCGCCAGCAGCTCCGCGTCGGCGAGCCGGCGGACGTGGCAGTGCGTCGACAGCATGCCCGGGCGGAGATCACCCCGCGCGACCAGTTCCTCGGTCAGCCCGGCCAGTGCCGTGCGGTACCCGGCCGCCAGCGGCTGCCGGAACCCGCGCGCCACCGGGAGCGCCACGTCGACCTCGGGGGCGCCCAGCTCGCGCAGCACGCGCCGGACGAACGCGATGTGCAGGAACGGCATGTCGGTCGAGCAGACGAACGCGGTCGCCGCGCGGTCGGCCACAGCGGCGAGCCCGACGGCGATCCCCTGCATGGGGCCGAGCCCCTCGACGGGGTCGGCCACGACCTCGACGCCGGCCGGCAACGCCGGCAGGCGCTGACCCGGAGCGCCCACCACGACGACCGGGCCGTCCACGGCGCGCCGCAGCACCGCGGCCGTCCGGTACAGCAACGTGGACCCGTGCCACGGCAGGCCGGACTTCGGCTGGCCCATCCGTGCCGAGCGGCCACCCGCGAGCACGATTCCGGCCGCACCGTCCACTCCGGCGATGCTAGTGCGGCCGAGCGGGCCACGAGACCGCGCGGAAGGCATACCCTCGTCTTATGGCCGTCGAGACCCGGACTCTCCCGCTCCGCGCGGGCGATCATGTCGTGCAGTTCTACCGGGACGACGCGGACCTGGCCCGGGTGGCAGGCGGCTACGTGGCCGCCGCCGTTCGCGCCGGCGAGGTCGCGATCGTCATCGCCACGGCCGGCCACCGGCGGGCGTTCGAGCGCGAGCTGGAGGCGGCCGGGCTCGACCTCGCCGCCGCGCGCCGGCGGGGGAGCCTGATCCTGCTGGACGCGGCCGGCACGCTGGCGGTCTTCACGATCGACGGCGGGATCGACCGCGCCGCCTTCCGGACCGTCATCGGCGGCCTGGTGGGCGAGATGGTCAGGTCCGGCCGGCCGGTCCGTGCCTACGGCGAGATGGTGGCGCTGCTGTGGGAGTCCGGCGACGTGCTCGGCGCGATCGAGCTGGAGACGCTGTGGAACGAGCTCGGCCGCGAGCTGCCCTTCTCCCTGTTCTGCGCCTACCCGGACAGTTCGACCTCGGACACCCTGCACTCCCACGAGCTCCAGCGGATCTGTGAGCTGCACTCCTCGGTGGTCGTGCCCGCTGCCGGCGTCGAGGACGACGATCCGGCGACGGCGGGCTCGGAGGTGGTCTTCGACCTCGCCGGCGAGCCGGCCGCGCCGGGGGAGGCCCGTCGGCTCGTCCGCGACGCGCTCGGTCGCTGGAGCGGCGCCGGGGTCATCGACGGCGGGGTCATCGACGACGCCGTCTACGTGGTGAGCGAGCTGGCGACCAACGCGGTCCGCCACGTCGGTGCGCCGTTCTCGGTCGCGGTGCGGCTCCGGCCCCGGGACCGGCTTCTCCGGCTCTCGGTGCGGGACGCGAGCCGGACCGGGCTGGACGCGGTCGAGGCCGAGCCGGGGCGCGGTCTCGGCCTGGTCGCGCGCCTGGCGAGGGACTGGGGCGTCGAGGTCGCCACCGACGGCAAGATCGTCTGGGCGGAGCTCGTCTCGGCGGGACGATAGCACCGTGATCGTCACCGACGACGTGACCGCGCTCGGTGACCTTGTGGCGGGCTCGCACGTCTGTTGGGTCCTCGACGAGGACGGGGCGTACCGGGAGACCGCCGGCCCGCTGCTGCTCGACGCGTCCCTCCGGGGGCAGAAGGCCGTGCTGCTCGGCCCGGCGAACAGCGGCTCGTTCCGGGAGCTCAGCCCCGCCGCGGCGATCGCGGTGGACCCGTTCGTCGCGTGGCTCGATCGCGGACCGCTCCTGCCGGACACCGTCTTCGCCGCGCTCCACGAGCTTGCCGCGCTCGCGTCCACCGAGGGCTACGACGGGCTGCGGGTGATCGCGGACATGGACTGGCTGCTCCCGACCCATGCCGACCGCGGCACGCTGGCCGCCTTCGAGGTGCTGCTCGACCGGGTTCTCGCGGAGATCGGCGCGACGATGATCTGCGCCTACCGGCGGTCCTCCTTCGACACCGACGCGATCGTCGGGGCCTTGAGCGTGCACCCGCTGCGCTCGGGTCACGCGGCCGCTCCGCAGTTCTCGCTGCTCGCCCGCGGCGACGGTTCGTGGCGTCTCGCCGGGGAGGTCGACATGGCGGTGCTCTCCGCGTTCGCCGCCGCGTTCGGTGCGGCGGCGAACGCCGCGCCGAGCCTGGTCGTCGACGTCGCCGAGCTCGAGTTCATCGCCGTCGCCGGGTTGCGGACGATCGCCGAAGCGGCCCGTGCCGGCCCGGTGAAGGTCCAGCTGCGCGGTGCGCGCCGGACGCTGCGGCGGGTCTGGACGCACGGGACCTTCGACGAGCTGGCACCGTCGGTCGACCTCGTGGTCTGATCGGCGGTGGCGCGGACGCCCGCCCGCCCCGCGCATTGCCGGGCGGCGCTCCTGGTGGCGCCGGACGGCTACCGGGGCGCCGGTTGGCACAGCACGGCCCGCAGCTCGTCGCGGGTCGGCTGCGCCACGGGCCGGGGGACTCCCAGGGCCAGCACCGCCCGGACCCTGGAGACGAGCGCCGGGTCCCGGTAGACGGCTGACGGGGTGCCGACCATGCCCATGATCTTCCACAGGGCGCGGAACGCCGAGGGGTCGACCTGGGCGGCGGTGCGCAGCTCGCCGAAGGTGAGCCGCCCGGCGGCCGGCGCGGGGGCCGGCGGTGGCGGGGCGCCCAGGACGGTGTGGCGCAGCGCGGCCAGCCGTGCCGAGTCGGTGGCGGCCTGGTCGGCGTACCAGGGCTCGACGTGCTCGGTCACCGCGCCGTCCATGGCCAGCGCCTGCGCGTACGGGTCGGCGGGGTGGGCGGCGAGCGTGTCGGCCAGGTCGGCCGCGCCGCGCAGCACCATGCCCATGCCCCGGCCGAACGTCGGGTTCGTGGTGCACACCGAGTCGCCCAGCGCGTGCAGCCCGGTCGCCACCGGCCGGCCGTCGACGACCAGGCGGCGCAGCGTGTTGTGCAGCCCGCCCATCACGGCGACGTCGGTGATCGGGTCGAGCACGTCGAGCCAGGCGGCGTAGAGCGGCACGGTCCGCAGCACGGCGGTGAACACGTCCGGGTCGCGCGCCGCCCGGAACCGGCGGTCGGCGGCCAGCGGCGCCAGTGCCAGCTGCATCGTGCCGTTGTCACCGCCCCAGATACCGACGGTGAACTCGTCGAGGCCGGCGACGGTCCGGGAGGCGGCCGGTCCGGGCAGCGGTCCGGCGCGCAGCCGGTACTGGCGGCTGAAGTAGGCCACCCCGCACTCGGCCACGGTCGTCACGGTGCGCCGGGCACCGATCCCGGCCAGCCAGCGGTCCACCGGGGAGCGCCGCCCGGTGGCGTCCACCACCAGGTCGCCGGCGAGGTCACCCGAGTCGGTGCGGACACCGAGGACCCTCGGCGGCTCGCCCGGCCCGGCGGCCAGCCCGAGGACGTGCACGTGGTGGCACAGGTCGATCCCCGGTTCGGCCGCCGCGGCACGCCCGAGCACCCAGTCGACGGTCGCCCGTCGGGTCATCAGCAGCGTCAACCGGTCGTCCCCGGGCTCGGCGGAGCGGTCGAGCAGCGTGGGCGGCATCTGGGTGACCAGGGGTGCCTCGACGACGCCCGCGTCCAGCAACGCCCGGTACACGTCGGGCAGCCGGTCGCGCAGGATCTCCCGGAAGGTCGCCAGCAGCACGTGCGGCTGCACGATCTGCGGCGCCGTCGCGCGGAACGCGGCCGCCGCGGCGGTCTCGGGGTCGGGGGCCGGTTCGAGGCCGTCGCGCTCCAGGACGGTCACCGCGTGCCCCGCGCGGGCCAGGACCAGCGCCGCCGCCAGCCCCGCCGCGCTCCCGCCGATCACGATGACCCGCATCCGGCACCTCCCGATGGCCACCCAGGGTAGGAAGGCCCGGTACCGCCGCACAGCCAATATCGGGGGTGCCGGCAGTGGACCCGGTGGCGGATCAGTGGCGGATCAGTAGTAGATCGGCCCGCGCTGGCCGCCGCCGGCCACCACCGCGTCGCCGGTGACCGCCACGCTGAGCGGGGAGGCCAGGAACGCCACCACCGATGCGACCTCGGCGGCGGTGACGAGCCGCCCGATGCTCACGTTCCGGGCCAGCTTCGCGGCGGCCTCGTCCTCGCTGATCCCGCCGTCGGCCGCGCGGGCGGCGAGCAGGGCCGGGGTCCGCTCGGTGACCGTGAGCCCGGGGTGCACCACGGTCACGTTCACCCCGGACGGTCCCAGCTCGTCGGCCAGGTTCTTGGTCAGCGCGGACACCGCGACGTTGCGCACCGAGCCGATGATCGACCCGGTCGAGCGCGCGTTGAGCCCGCTGATGTTGATGATGCGGCCCCAGCCCCGCTCGACCATGCCGGGCGCCAGCGCGCGGGCGCAGCGCAGGTAGCCGAGCACCTTGGACTCCAGCTCGGCGCGCAGCGCGTCGTCGGTGACGTCGGCCAGCCCGGGCACCGGACCCGGTTGGGCGGGCTGGGCGGCAGCGTTGACCAGGATGTCCACCCCGCCGAGCAGCTCGGCCGCGCGGGCGGCCATGGCCCGCACCGAGCCGTCGTCGGTGGTGTCGGCCGGGACGGCGACCACCCGGCCGCCGCCCTCGCCCAGCCGGGCCGCCGCGGCCTCCAGCGCCTCGACGCCCCGCGCGACGACCGCCACCTCCGCGCCCTCGGCGAGCAGCACCTCGGCCACCGCCAGCCCGATGCCCCGGCTGCCCCCGGTGACCACCGCGCGACGGCCGGCCAGCCGCAGGTCCACCGGCTCAGCCCTCGTCGGGGGAGCGGCGGACCCAGGTGGTCTCGACCGGGGAGCCGGCCCGGCGGAACAGCACGGTCACCGGGCACCGGCGCTCCACCTCCCGCGCCAGCTTCGCCACGTCGTCGGCGCCGGCGCGGGTGGTCAGCGTGGCGGTGAGCCGCACGTTGTGCAGGGTGTCCGAGCCGCCCTCCGAACCACTGTCCGAGCCCTCGACCAGCAGCGCCGGGTCCAGGTCGCCGGCCAGCTCGAAGTCGTAGTGCTCGATCTCGATGCCCAGCTCGGCCGCCACGATCTGCGCGGTGACCTGGTTGCAGGAGGTCAGCGAGGCGAGCGTGAACGCGAGCGGGCTGGGATGTTCGTCCTTGCCGCCGAACGCCGGGTACGCGTCCGTGCGGATCACGTGCTCGGAGTCGGCGACGTCGATGTCCTGACGGACGCCGATGCCGGAACCGGTGACGGCAAAGGTAACCACGCTCATGGGTACGACCTTTCGCGGCGGAACGCGCGCGACCGGCAGCGACGGGCGCGCGGATGGAGGAACGGACCGGGGTGGAGGCGTCGGGCGCGCGGGGCCGCACGGGGCCGCACGGGGCCGCACGGGGCCGCACGGGGCACTGCCCGGGACGCCGAGCTAGCGGGTGCGACAGAGCCCGTCGAACGTGTCGCACCGACGGCTCGGCCAGAACTCGTCGAGATCCGCGCCGGTCATGGGCTTTTCCTACCCGTAGTCGGGTGCGCCGCGCAACGAAGCCGCCCGGACGGGCGATGCGCGATGCGCCGCCCTCGGGGCTCAGTCCTTCGGGCCGCCGGCCACGTAGATCACCTGGCCGGACACGAAACCGGAGTCCTCGCTGGTCAGGAAGGACACCGTGTTGGCGATGTCGTCCGGCTCGCCGACCCGACCCACCGGGATCTGCGCGGCGGAGGCCTGCTTGAAGTCCTCCCAGGACATGCCCACCCGCTCCGCGGTGGCCCTGGTCATCTCGGTGGCGATGAAGCCGGGGGCGATCGCGTTCACCGTGACGCCGAACTTGCCCAGCTCGATCGCGAGCGTCTTGGTGAACCCCTGCAGCCCGGCCTTCGCCGTCGAGTAGTTCGTCTGGCCCCGGTTGCCCAGCGCCGAGGTGCTGGACAGGTTGACGATGCGCCCCCACCTGGCCTGGGTCATGTGCGACTGCGCCGCGCGGGCCATTAGGAACGACCCGCGCAGGTGTACGCCCATGACCGTGTCCCAGTCCGTCTCGGTCATCTTGAACAGCAGGTTGTCGCGGGTCACCCCGGCGTTGTTGACCAGGATCGTGGGCGAGCCGAGCACGTCGGCGATCGTGTCCACCGCCGACCTCACCGCGTCCGCGTCCGACACGTCGGCCCCCACGGCGAGCGCGTGCCCGCCGTCCTTGGTGATGCGCTCGACCGTGTCCGCGCACGCCGCCTCATCCAGGTCGACGACGGCCACCGCGTGCCCGTCTCTGGCCAGCCGCTGCGCGGTCGCCGCACCGATGCCGCGCGCCGCGCCGGTCACGATCGCGGTCCTGCTCTCCGTACTCACCGAACCTCCTGACGTCTGGCCCATCCGCACCCATCCTGGCCGCCGGCGACCCGTCGCGCGCGGCGGGCGGGCGCTCAGGACAGGTCGCGGCCGAGGCGGATGCCCAGCAGCGTGCCGGCCGCGGTCAGCACCAGCACCCCGGCGATCCACGCGGCGGGCAGGCCGGTGGAGCCCTCGACCGGGGGCGTCATCGCCGGGCCGGGCCGGATCAGGCTGAACTCGACCGTGCCGCTGAACGGCCGGCCCCAGCCCGTCACGCCCTGGTAGTCGATCCGGTAGTTGCCGGCCGGACCGAGCGCGCGCAGCGGCAGCTCGACGGTGCGGTCGGAGTTCTGCACGATCGGGCTCTGCTGCCACTGGGCGCTGTCCGGGCCGGTCACGGTGACCGCGGCGGAGCCCGGCTGGACCCGCCAGCGGAAGTTCAGAGTGATCTTGGCAGGTGGGGTCGCCAGTGCCGCGCGGGACGCCGGCTCGCTGTGCGTCAGCGCGTTCTCGTGCGCCTCGGCGGGAGTGCCGCCGAGCAGCAGCAGCGCGCCGGACAGCGCGAGCAGCCCGAGCGCCGCGCCGAGCGCGGTGACCCGGTGCCTACCTCGGCCCCGTCGGATCCGCACGGAACCCAGCGGAGCGGAAACCCTCGTCGTCGGACTCGCGTAGCTCACGCGACCTCACCACCTCTTGCCGGGGCCGGCGCCCGCCGGCCCCGCACGGACTGTCACAGGACTGCCCCGTCCCGACCCAGGATATGGCTCGATCGAGGTATCTCGCGGGGAGCTGCGGGATACCGACGGTGCGATGCGCTGTTTCTATCTCACTCAAGTATCGCATGAGTGTTTGTGAAGACTCCCGTGTCGGGTGTTGACCGGACCACGCTCCGGATGCATCGGCGGTCGGCTGACACACTGGCCCGGTGCGATGGGACGAGGCCGTGGCCGCTCCGAAGGCGGCGGAGCTGCGCGAGTTCTGGACCGAGCGGCGGGTGTGCGTGCTCAGCACGGTGCGGCCGGACGGGCGCCCGCACTCCGTCGCGGTGGGCGCCACCGTGGACTTCGGAACGGCGGTCGCGCGGGTGATCGCCTCCGCGGCCTCGGTCAAGGTGGCGAACGTCCGGGCGGCCGGCCGGGACGGAGCGCCGGTGACCGTGACGCAGGTCGACGGCGGCCGCTGGTCGTCGGTGCAGGGCAGGGCGTGGGTGCGCGACGACCCGGACTCGGTGGCCGACGCGGAACGGCGGTACGCCCAGCGCTACCGGGTGCCGAGGCCGAACCCCCAGCGGGTGGTCATCGAGATCCGGGTGGTCGCCGTGCTCGGCCGCTACTGAGGCAGGTGGCGGGCGCCCTGCTCGGGCGTTGTACGGCGGCGGGCACCGGTCAGCCGCGGGCGGCCAGCCGGGCGCGGACCTCGGGACGGCGCAGCGGGGGCACCGTGGTCGGCGGCTGGCGTCGGGCGGGCAGCTCGGCCAGCAGCCGGGTGGTGCTCGCGGTGATCTCCGCGACGGCCGCCTCGAACGCCTCGGCCGTGGCCGGCGAGGGCTTCTGCACGCCGCTGACCTTCCGCACGTACTGCCGCGCGGCGGCCTCGATCTCCTCGTCCGTGGCGGACGGCTCCAGGCCGCGCAGCGTGGTGATGTTTCGGCACATGCCCCCAGGTTAGCCAGGACACGCCGGCCGGGCAGGTCACCGCAGCTGCGCGCGCTCCAGCACGACGCCGGGCCGGGCGGACACTTCGAACCCGGTGGGCTCGGCGCCCGCACGGACCAGCAGGTCGCCCACGGCGGCGATCATCGCGCCGTTGTCGGTGCACAGCCGGATCGGCGGTACCCGCAGCGTGATGCCCGCTTCGGTGCACCGCTGCTCGGCCAGCGAGCGCACCCGGCTGTTCGCGGCCACGCCCCCCACCACGATCAGGTCGGACACCTCCTGGCGGCGGCAGGCGAGCAGCGCCTTGGCGGTGAGCACGTCGGCCACCGCCTCCTGGAACGACGCGGCCACGTCCGGCACCGGCACCGGCCGCCCGTCCGCCTCGCAGCGCTCCACCCAGCGGGCCACCGCCGTCTTCAGCCCGGAGAAGGAGAACCCCAGCTCCGGGTCGCGCGGGCCGGTCAGCGGCCGGGGGAAGAGGATCGCGTGCGGGTCGCCGTCCCGGGCCGCCCGGTCGATCGACGGCCCGCCCGGGTAGGGCAGCCCGAGGATGCGGGCCACCTTGTCGAACGCCTCGCCGGCCGCGTCGTCGATCGTGTCGGACAGGTGCACGACGGCGTCGGTGGTCAGGTCGTCGACGGACAGCAGCGAGGTGTGCCCGCCGGACACGATCAGGACCACCCCGCGCGGCGGCAGCGGACCGTGCTCCAGCGCGTCGGCCGCGGCGTGCCCGGCGAGGTGGTGCACGCCGTAGAGCGGCACGTCCCAGGCCGCCGCGTACGCCTTGGCCGCCGCCACCCCGACATGCAGCGCGGTGGCCAGCCCCGGCCCGGCGGTGACCGCCACCGCCCCGACGTCCCCCGGGTCGACCCGGGCGCGGTGCATGGCCTCCCGCACGCACGGCACCAGCGCGGACACGTGCGCCCGGGCGGCGATCTCCGGGACCACCCCGCCGAAGCGGACGTGCTCGTCCATCGACGAGGCGAGCGCGTCGCCGAGCAGCTCGCCGTCCCGGACCAGGCCGATGCCGGTCTCGTCGCACGAGGTCTCGATGCCCAGGACGATGGTGCCGCTCACCCGGGCAATGCTTCCACACGGCCCGCCGGGCTGACGGTGGGTCCGCCGCGGGGAGGCGTCGCCCCGGAGGCGCCCGGACCGGGACCTACTCGGTGCCCGCCTCCAGGTCGGCCTCGGTGTCCAGGTAGGCCTGGCGCAGTCCGGCGAGGGTGTCGGGCTCCGGGTGCTCCCACAGCCCCCGGTCCACCGCCTCCAGCAGCCGCTCGGTGATGCTGTGCCGCGCCCACGGGTTGGACTCCTGGAGGAACTTGGTGGTCTCCGGGTCGAACACGTAGGACTCGGCGAGCTTCTCGTACATCCAGTCGGCGACCACGCCGGTGGTGGCGTCGTAGCCGAACAGGTAGTCGACCGTGGCGGCCAGCTCGAACGCGCCCTTGTAGCCGTGCCGGCGCATCGCGGAGATCCACCGGGGGTTGACCACCCGCGCGCGGAACACCCGGGAGGTCTCCTCGGACAGCGTGCGGGTGCGCACCGCGTCGGGGCGGGTGCTGTCGCCGATGTAGGCCTCCGGTGCCTTCCCGGTCAGCGCGCGCACCGTGGCCACCATGCCGCCGTGGTACTGGAAGTAGTCGTCGGAGTCGGCGATGTCGTGCTCGCGGGTGTCGACGTTCTTGGCCGCCACCGCGATCCGCCGGTAGGTGCTCTCCATGTCGGCGCGGGCCTCCCGGCCGTCCAGCTCCCGGCCGTAGGCGAACCCGCCCCAGGCGGCGTACACCTCGGCAAGGTCGGTGTCGTCGCGCCAGTTGCGGCTCTCCATCAGCGGCAGCAGCCCGGCCCCGTAGGCGCCCGGCTTGGAGCCGAAGATCCGGGTGGTGGCCCGGCGCTCGTCGCCGTGCGCGGCCAGGTCGGTGGCGGCGTGCGCGCGGACGAAGTTGTGCTCGTGCGGCTCGTCCAGCCCGGCGACCAGCCGCACCGCGTCGTCCAGCAGCGCCACCACGTGCGGGAACGCGTCGCGGAAGAAGCCGGAGATGCGCACCGTGACGTCGATCCGGGGCCGGCCCAGCTCGTCCAGCGCGACCGGCTCGATGCCGTTGACCCGCCGGGACGCCTCGTCCCAGCACGGCCGGACCCCGAGCAGCGCGAGGATCTCGGCGATATCGTCGCCCGAGGTGCGCATCGCCGACGTGCCCCAGGCGGACAGGCCCACCGAGCGCGGCCAGTCGCCGTGGTCGTCGCGGTAGCGGGTCAGCAGCGACTCGGCCATCGCCGACCCGGTCTCCCAGGCGAGCCGGCTGGGTACCGCCTTCGGGTCGACCGAGTAGAAGTTGCGGCCGGTGGGCAGCACGTTGAGCAGGCCGCGTAGCGGCGAGCCGGACGGCCCGGCCGGCACGTACCCGCCGTCCAGCGCGTGCAGGATGTGGGTGATCTCGTCGGTGGTGCGGGCCAGCCGGGGCACCACCTCGGTGGCCGCGAACCGCAGCACGGCCACGACCTGCTCGCGGTCGGCGCCGGCCGGGAGGTCGGTCACCAGTGCGTCGACGGCGGCCGGGTCCCAGCCGTGCGCCTCGCACCCCTCGATCAGCCCCCGGGCCGCCGTCTCCACGGTGTCCGTGCGGCCGAGTGTCTCGGCGCCGTCGCCGGAGCCCTCGCGCAGCCCGAGCGTCTCGCGCAGCCCGGGCAGCGCCCGCTCGCCGCCCCACAGCTGCCGCGCCCGCAGCATCGACAGCACCAGGTTCACGCGGGCCTCGCCGGTGGGAGCCAGGCCGAGGACGTGCAGCCCGTCCCGGATCTGCGCGTCCTTGACCTCGCACAGCCAGCCGTCGACGTGCAGCAGGAAGTCGTCGAACTCCGCCTCGTGCGGTCGCTCGGTGAGCCCCAGGTCGTGGTCGAGCTTCGCCGCCTGCATGAGCGTCCAGATCTGCTGGCGGATGGCCGGCAGCTTCGCCGGATCGAGCGCGGTGATGTTGGCGTGCTCGTCGAGCAGCTGCTCCAGCCGGGCGATGTCGCCGTAGCTCTCCGCGCGGGCCATCGGCGGGATCAGGTGGTCGACCAGGGTGGCGTGCACCCGCCGCTTGGCCTGGGTGCCCTCGCCCGGGTCGTTGACCAGGAACGGGTACACCAGCGGCAGGTCGCCCAGCGCCGCGTCCGGGCCGCAGGAGGCCGACATGCCGGCGTTCTTGCCGGGCAGCCACTCCAGGTTGCCGTGCTTGCCCACGTGCACCACGGCGTCCGCGCCGAAGCCACCGGCGGCCGGCGGCTCGGCCAGCCACCGGTAGGCGGCCAGGTAGTGGTGGGTCGGCGGCAGGTCGGGGTCGTGGTAGATCGCGATCGGGTTGTCGCCGAAGCCGCGCGGCGGCTGCACCATCACCACCACGTTCCCGGCGCGCAGCCCGGCCAGGACGATCTCGCCCCGCCTGTCCCGCGAGCGGTCCACGTACAGCTCGCCGGGTGCCTCGCCCCAGTGCCGCTCCATGCCCTCGCGCAGGTCGGCCGGCAGCGTGTCGTGGAAGGCCCGGTAGCGCTCGGCGGAGATGCGCACCGGGTTGCCGACCAGCTGGTCCTCGGTCAGCCAGTCCGGGTCCTGCCCGCCGGCCGCGATCAGGGCGTGGACCAGCGCGTCGCCGTCCTGGGCGGCCAGCCCGGGCAGCGCGTCGGGGCCGTCCGCCGGACCCACGTCGTAGCCCGCGTCGCGCATCGCGGCCAGCAGGGCCACCACGCTCGCCGGGGTGTCCAGGCCGACGGCGTTGCCGATCCGGGAGTGCTTGGTGGGGTAGGCGGACAGCATGACCACGATCCGCCGGTCCGCCGGCGGGATGTGCCGCAGCCGCGCGTGCCGCACCGCGATGCCGGCCACCCGCGCGGCGCGCTCCGGGTCGGCCACGTACACGGTCAGCCCGTCCGGGTCGATCTCCTTGAACGAGAACGGCACGGTGATCAGCCGCCCGTCGAACTCCGGGATGGCGACCTGGGTGGCGGCGTCAAGCGGGGACAGCCCGTCGTCGGAGTCCTCCCAGGTGGCCCGGGAGCTGGTCAGGCACAGGCCCTGCAGGATCGGCACGTCGAGCGCGGCCAGCGCCCCGACGTCCCACGCGCCGTCGTCGCCGCCCGCGCCGGCGGTGGACGGGGTGGTGCCGCCGGCGGCCAGCACGGTGACCACCAGCGCGTCGACCTGGCGCAGCGTGTCCAGCATGGCCGGGTCGGCGGTGCGCAGCGAGGCGCAGAACACCGGCAGCGGCCGCGCGCCGAGCGCCTCGATCTCGGCGCACAGGGTGTCGACGAAGGCGGTGTTGCCGGCCAGCTGGTGCGCGCGGTAGTAGAGCACCCCGACCACCGGGGCGTCCGGCGGCACCTCCCGGGCGGTCCGCTCCAGCGTTCCCCACACCGGGGTGGCCGAGGGCGGGGCGAAGCCGTGCCCGGTGAGCAGCACGGTGTCGGACAGGAAGCGGTACAGCTCGCCCAGGTTCGCCGGGCCGCCCTCGGCCAGGTAGCTGTGGGCTTCCGCACACACCCCGCCGGGCACCGTGGAGCACTCCATCAGCTCGGCGTCCGGGGCCTGCTCGCCGCCCAGCACCACCACCGGACGCGGACCGGCCAGCAGCACGTCCAGGCCCTCCCGCCACGCCCGCCGGCCGCCGAGCAGCCGCACCACGACCAGGTCCACCCCGTCGACCAGCGCCGGGAGGTCGTCGACGGCCAGCCGGGCCGGGTTGGCCAGCCGGTACTCGCCGTCGCTGGCGCGGGCGCTGAGCAGGTCGGTGTCGGACGTGGACAGCAGCAGGATCACGGAAGGGCCCTCCGGGCAGGGACGGGCGCGCACGCGGCCGGGCGCACCGCGAAGGCGCAGGTGGTCGGTGACGGGGGCCATTCGGCCGCCCCGAGGTCACTGTATGGCATCGAGACCGTCACACGCGCCGTCTACGATCGGCTCGTGGTCCTGTCCCTCTTGACCCCACGGACGGGCGGTTCCGACGAAGCGGTCGGCCGCGCCGGTGCTGACCGGTGCCCCGGGACGCTGGCGGTCCACCAGGCCGACGACGGCGGGCTGGCCCGCATCCGGATCCCCGGCGGCGCGCTGACCAGGGACACCCTGACCGCGATGGCCCGCTGGGCGCGCGAGCTGGGCAACGGCCGGCTGGAGCTCACCGGCCGGGGCAACGTGCAGCTGCGCGGCCTGCCGCCCGGCGCGGAGCGCGAGCTGTCCGCCCGGCTGACCGAGTACGGGCTGCTGCCCTCGGCCGACCACGACCGGGCGCGCAACGTGGTGGCCTCGCCGCTGTCCGGGTGCGACGGGGTGGGGGTGCTCGACGTCCGGTCGCTGGTGCGCGAGCTCGACCGGCGGATGTGCGCCAACCCCGAGCTGGCCGAGCTGCCGGGGCGGTTCCTGTTCGCGGTCGACGACGGCCGGGGCGACGTGGCCGGCCTGCGGGCGGACGTGGCGGCGCTGGCCCTGCCGCACCAGCGGGTGGCGCTGCTGCTCGGCGGCGAGGACAGCGGCCTGCGGCTGCCGGTGCCCGGCGCGGTGAGCGGCATGCTGGCCGCCGCCGTGGCGTTCCTGCGCGAGCGCGCCGACGACCGGGTCTGGCGGATCGCCGAGCTGCCCGGCGGCCCCGCCGCGCTGGCCGAGCGGCTGCGCCCCGAGCTGTGCGCCGAGCTGGGCGCCGACACCGGCCCTCCGGTCACCGTGCCGGAGCGCAACCCGATCGGCCCGGTGGGGCGCATCGACCAGGTCGACGGCCGCGTCGCGCTGGCCGCCTCGGTCCCGCTGGGCGAGCTGACCACGGCCCGCTGCCAGGTGTTGGCCGCCGTGGCCGAGCGCGATGTGCTGCTCACCCCGTGGCGCGGCGTCGTGCTGCCCGACCTGCCGCCGCCGTCGGTGGCCGCCGCGATCCGCAGGCTGGTCGGCGCCGGGCTGGCGGTGGACCCCGGCTCCCCGGCGCTCGGGGTGTCCGCGTGCACCGGCCGCCCCGGCTGCGCCAAGGCGCTGGCCGACGTGCGGGCCGACGCGTCCGTCGCCGCCGGGCACGCCGCGGGCACCGCCGTCGAGCCGCCGGCCGCCGACGTCGACGGGCTGCTGCCGGTGCACTGGTCGGGGTGTTCGCGCCGCTGCGGCCGGCCGGTCGCCCCCGTGGTCGACGTGGTCGCCGAGGAGGGCGGGTACCGCGTGCACCGGGACGGCGAGCTGGTGCACGTCGGCACCGGTTTCGCCGACATCGCCGAGGTCCGCGCGGCCGCCGCCCACGCGCGGGTGCGGTGGTGAGCGGCCCCGACGCGGAGCGCGCGGTGACCGGGCGGCTCTACGGCGTCGGCGTGGGCCCGGGCGACCCGGAGCTGGTCACGGTCAAGGCCGCCCGGCTCATCGGGGCGGCCGACGTGATCGCGTACCACTGCGCGCGGCACGGCCGCAGCAACGCCCGCCGCAGCGCGGAGCCGTACCTGCGCGCCGGCCAGGTGGAGGAGGCGCTGGTCTACCCGGTGACCGTGGAGGCCACCGACCACCCCGGCGGGTACCGGGGCGCGCTGGACGACTTCTACGTCGAGGCGGCCGGCCGGCTGGCCGCGCACCTGGACGCCGGCCGGTCGGTGGTGGCGCTCGCCGAGGGCGACCCGTTCTTCTACGGCTCCTACATGCACCTGCACGAACGGTTGGCGCACCGGTACCCGACCGAGGTGGTCGCCGGGGTGACCTCGCTGAGCGCGTCGGCCGCCGCGCTGGGCCGGCCGCTGGTGGAGCGCGACGAGGTGCTCACGGTGCTGCCCGGCACCCTGCCCACCGGGGAGCTGGCCCGGCGGCTCGCCGCCACCGACTCCGCCGCCGTGCTCAAGCTGGGCCGCACCTTCGGCTCGGTGCGCGCCGCCGCCGAGGCCGCGGGTGTGCTGGACCGGATGCACTACGTGGAGCGGGCCAGCGGCGAGGGGCAGCGCCTGGAAGCGCTGGCCGACGTCGACCCGGCCACCGTGCCCTACTTCTCGCTGGCCGTGCTGCCCAGCCCGATCGCCGCGTCGACGATGGCCCGCGAGGCGGCCCGTCCCGCCGACCGCGAGCCACCGTCGGCGGCCGGGGTGGTGGTGGTCGGCCTCGGCCCCGCCGGCCGCCCGTGGCTGACCCCGGAGGCGCAGGAGGCGCTGGCCGGGGCGAGCGACCTGGTCGGCTACGGCCCGTACCTGGACCGCGTCCCGCCGAACGCCCGCCAGCGCCGGCACCCCTCGGGCAACCAGGTCGAGGCGGAGCGGGCGGCGTTCGCGCTCGGTCTGGCCCGCGAGGGTGCCCGGGTGGCGGTGGTGTCGTCCGGCGACCCGGGGGTGTTCGCCATGGCGGCCGCCGTGCTGGAGGTGGCCAGCGAGCCGGCGTGGAAGGACATCCCGGTGCGGGTGCTGCCCGGGCTGACCGCGGCGCACGCGGTGGCGTCCCGGGTCGGCGCGCCGCTGGGCCACGACTACTGCGTGCTGTCGCTGTCCGACCGGCTCAAGCCGTGGGAGGTCATCGCCGAGCGGCTGGCCGCCGCGGCCCGTGCCGACCTGGTCATCGCCGTCTACAACCCCGCCTCACGCAGCCGCACCTGGCAGGTCGGCGCGGCGCGGGACGTGCTGCTGGAGCACCGGTCGCCGGACACCCCGGTGGTGCTGGGGCGCGACGTCGGCGGCGCGGGGGAACGGGTCACCGTCGTCCGGCTGGCCGACCTCGACCCGGCCGACGTCGACATGCGCACCCTGCTGCTCGTCGGCTCCTCGCAGACCAGGATCGCGGAGCGGGGCGACGGCGACCGGGTGGTGTTCACCCCGCGCCACTACCCGGGCTGACCCGGCGGGCTCAGCGGACGACGTCGTCCGGGGTGCCGTCGAGCAGGGACAGCTCGGCGGATGTCGGCGCGCCCTCCCAGTCGCCCGGCACGGTGACGGCGAACGCCCCGGTGGCCGCCGCGGTGGCCAGCCGCTCGCCCGGCCCGGCCCCCCGGCACCGGGCGGCGAGGTAGCCGGCGGCGAACCCGTCCCCGGCCCCGACCGGGCCGAGCACCGGGACCGGGCGCGGCGGCACCGGGTACAGGACCCCGTCCAGTACCGCGACCGCACCGAGGGGTCGACGATCGCCGAGGTCCGCACCCGCTGCCCGAGCAGCGTGGTCGCCACCAGCGGCACGTCGTCCAGCGGGGCCCGAACCTCGCGCAGGTAGCCGGGACCGCCGGCCGGGCCGATCGGGAAGACCTTCACGGCGGTCGCAGCGAGTTCCCAGGCCCGCTCGATCTCGGTGGGGGTGAGCGCGCCGGGGTACCAGCCTAGCCCCAGCTCGGCGGCCCGCCGCCCCACCTCGGGCGAGGTGCCCGGGGCGACCACGAAGCTCGCGCCCGCCTCGGCGGCCCGCTCGACCTGGCCAGCCGTGCGCACCGTGCCCATTGCCCACCTCGGCCGCCGCGCCCGCGCTCGCCGTCACCGACCGCACGGCGTCGAACGCGCCCGGCGTGTTGGTGGTGATCTCCAGGCAGCGCACCCCGGCCCCGATCAGGGCGGCGCAGACGACCGCCAGCCGGTCGCCCCGCGCGCCGCGCAGGATGGCCACCAGCCGGGTGGCGCGCAGCCCGGCGCCGACCTCGAGCCGGTCGGTCATGATCCCTCCCGAAGCAACGGCAGCTCCCGAGCGACACCTACCCGTCGAGCGCCGCGAGCCGTGACCGCACGGTACGCAGCAGGTCGGCGACGCCGGCGCGGAAGGCGGGGTCGGCGACCGTCCCGTCGGCCCCGACCGAGCCCGGCGGGACCGGCACCCGGAGGCAGGCCTCGTCGAGCACGACCGTGCCCAGGTAGCCGAGCACCGTGGCCAGGGTGCCGACCGCGCCGTCGCCCCGGCCCTCCGGCGCCACGGTCAGCCAGGCCACCGGCTTGCGGTACATCTCGCCGCCGCCGACCGTCCAGTCCAGCAGGTTCTTGAAGGTGCCGGGCAGCGTGCCGGCGTACTCCGGCGCGCAGAACAGCACCGCGTCGGCCGCGCCGATCCGGCCACGCAGGTCGGCGACCAGCGGCGGCAGCGGCTCGACGTCCTGGTCCGGGTTGAACGCCGGCAGCTCGGAGAGCCGGTCGTAGAGCTCGGTCCGCACCCCGTCCGGGGCGGAGTCCGCCGCGGTACGCAGCGCGGCGGTGTTGCTGGACATCGTCCGCGTGCTGCCGGTCACCAGCAGGATCAGCGGACCGTGGGCACCGTCGGTCACGAGTCGTCCAAGCTCGGGCCCGGCCCGGATATTCCGCCCGCCGGTCCCGCGCTCCCCGCGCCGCCCGCCGGTCCCGCGCCGCCGGCCGGTCCCGCGCCGCCGGCCGGTCCCGCGGCGGCGCCCGGTCCCGGGCCGCGCGACCGGGCGGCCGAGTACAGGAAGCTCTCCCCGCCGCCCTCGGCCAGTACCCGCCCGACGATGATCACGGCGGTGCGCCGGACGCCGGCGGCGTGCACCCGCTCGACGATGTCGGCCAGGGTGCCGCGCAGCACCAGCTCGTCGTCCCGGCTGGCCCTGGCCACCACCGCGACCGGGCAGTCCGCCCCGTGCGTGGCCACCAGCTCGGCCACCACCGCATCGATCCGCTGCACGGCCAGGTGCAGCACCATGGTCGCGCCGGCCGCCCCGAGCGTGGCCAGGTCCTCGCCGGGCGGCATCGCGGTGGCCCGCGCCGCGGTGCGGGTGAGCACGACGGTCTGCCCCACCCCGGGCACCGTGAGCTCCTGGCGCAGGGTCGCCGCCGCCGCGGCAAACGCCGGTACGCCGGGGGTGATGTCGTAGGGGACCCCGGCCGCGGCCAGCCGGCGGGCCTGCTCGGCGACCGCCGAGAACACCGACGGGTCGCCGGAGCACAGCCGGGCCACCGCGTGGCCGGCCCGATGGCCCTCGACGAGCTCGGCCACGATCTCGTCGAGGGTCAGGTCGCGGGTGTCGACCAGCCGCGCTCCGGGCGGGCAGGCGGCCAGCAGCTCGGCGGGCACCAGGCTGCCCGCGTACAGGCACACCGCGCACCGCCCGAGCAGGTCACGGCCGCGCACGGTGATCAGGTCGGCGGCGCCGGGCCCGGCGCCGATGAAATGCACGGGCACCGGGTCATCCTGCCGTACCCGCCGGGCAATTGCGCTCCACGGGCCGAAGATCTACAACCGGTGTGGTTTACCCGGGTCGGCGGGCACAATGCGAAAACAATTATGGCACCGGTCACACTGAGAACGGCTCAAAAATAAGATTCGGCTGTGAAGCCGGCCATTGCATTGTGCCGGCCGGTAAACCTCGGGTAGCCATGAGTAAAGGCGCGGTGGCGACACCGCGCGCGGTGGCTGTGGACCACCGAGCCCGCATTCACCGGTCGAGGAGTGGGATGATCGAGCTCGAGGGCATCACGAAGTCCTACCGCATGGGCACGACGGAGATGCCGGTCCTGCACGGCATCGACCTGTCCATCGCCGCCGGCGACATGGTCGCCATCATGGGCCCGTCCGGCTCCGGCAAGAGCACCCTGATGAACATCCTGGGCTGCCTGGACACCCCGACCGGTGGCCGGTACCGGCTGGACGGCACCGACGTCAGCCAGCTCACGAAGCGTCAGCTGGCCCGGGTCCGGGGCAGCCAGATCGGGTTCGTGTTCCAGTCGTTCAACCTGATCCCGCGCACCGACGCGATCCGCAACGTGGAGCTCCCGCTGGTCTACAGCGGGATCCGGCGCCGGCACCGGCGGGCCAGGTCGGCCCTGGAGCAGGTCGGTCTCGGCGAGCGGTTGCGGCACATGCCCAGCGAGCTGTCGGGTGGGCAGAAGCAGCGGGTGGCGATCGCCAGGGCACTGATCAACGAGCCGTCGATCCTGCTGGCGGACGAGCCGACGGGTGCGCTGGACACCCGGTCCAGCGTGGAGATCATGGAGCTGCTGGTCGACCTGAACAACGCGGGCGCGACGATCGTGGTGATCACGCACGAGGAGGAGATCGCCGAGTTCGCCAAGCGGATCGTGCGGTTGCGCGACGGGGTGATCGGCAGCGACGAGCCGGTTCGGGAGCGGGCCAGCCTGAGCGCCTGAGCCGCTGGGCCGGGAGGCCCCGCACGTGCCGGGCGACGTCCCGGCGGGCCGGAGGAGACACGTGATCGAGCTCGACGGGGTCGGCAAGGTCTACCGCACCGGCGGCCGGGTCGAGGTTCCCGCGCTGCACGACATCGACCTGACCATCGCCGACGGCGAGATGGTGGCGGTGGTGGGCGATTCGGGCTCCGGCACCAGCACCCTGCTCAACGTGCTGAGCTGCCTGGACCTGCCCAGCAGGGGCCGCTACCGGCTGGACGGCACCGACGTGGGTCGGCTGTCCGAGCGGCGGCTGCGCCGGCTGCGCGGGCGCACGGTCGGCTTCGTGTTCCAGTCCTTCGACCTCATCCCGGACGTCACGGTGCGGCGCAACGTGGAGCTTCCGATGATCTACACGCGGACCCGCAAGCGCCGCGCGAAGGCCCGGCGGGCGCTGGAGCGGGTCGGCCTGGCCGAGCACGAGGCGGACATGCCGGTGGAGCTGTTCGAGGCCCAGCGCCGGAAGGTCCTGATCGCCAGGGCACTGATCAACGACCCGTCGGTGTTGCTCGACGACGAGCCCACCGGCGAGCTGGACGCCGACTCCGCCGCCGAGGTGATGGAGCTGTTCTCGCAGCTCAACGGGGCGGGGCGGACGATCGTCTACGCGACGCACTCCGAGGAGACGGCCGGCTACGCGCAGCGCATCGTGGAGCTGCGCGACGGGCGGGTGGTCGCCGACCGGCGGACCGGGCGGCGCCGACCGCCGCCCACCCTGCGCGCGGTCTGAGCAGCCGGGCGCGGCAGAGCCCGGGCCGCCCCCGGCGGGCCGTCACTCGTAGCGCAGCGCCTCGATGGGCTTGAGCTGGGCCGCCCGCCACGCCGGGTAGCCGCCCGCGACGAGCCCGATGGCCAGGCTGATCAGGAACGCCACCGCGATCGGCGAGGGGGCCAGGACCGGGCTGAACGAGCTCAGGAAGCCCTTGGCGCCGAGCAGCGGCACGAGCAGCTTGGTCAGCAGGATCAGCCCGACGCCGATCACCGCGCCGATCAGGCCGCCGACACCGGCCAGGGTGATCGCCTCCAGCACGAACTGGCTCAGGATCGCCCCGTCGCTCGCGCCGATGGCCTTGCGGGTGCCGATCTCCCGGGTCCGGTCGGTCACCGACACGAGCATGATGTTCAGCACGCCGATCCCGCCGACCAGCAGCGACACCGCCGCGATGGCCGGGACGAAGTTGGTGATCAGGGTGATCAGCTGGGTGAAGGTGGTCAGCCGCGAGCCGAGGTCCTGCACCTCGAAGTCGTCGTAGCGGGGGTCGGTGACGTGGTGGCTGTCCCTGAGCACCTGGGTGATCTGGTTCTCGGCCGCCTTGACCGAGCCGGTGTCGGTGGCCTTGACCACGATCGAGCTCAGCTCGTCACCGCCGTAGCCGTAACCGAACACCCCGGACCGGGCCGAGGTCATCGGCATCACGATCACGTTGTCGCTCGACTTGCCGAAGGAGGCCAGCACCCCGATGACCTTGAACATCGAGTGGTTGAGCCGCATCGTCCTGCCCACCGCGGCGTTCAGGTCCGGCCCGTAGAGGGCCGTGGCGATCGACGGGCCCACCACGGCGACCTTGGCGCTCGACCTCTGCTGCGCGTCGGTGAAGAACGTGCCGGCGGCGAGCTTCTTCTGGCTGGCCGAGATGTAGTTGGCGGTGGTCCCGGTGACCGTGGCCGACAGGTACTGCGCGCCCGGGGTCTGCGCGGTCACCGCGTGTGACACCTGGCCGGCCGACCCGGTGGTGGACCCGGTGACGACCGGGACCAGCTCGGACACCTGCGGGATCTTGGCGATGGCCTTCTCGTCGTCGTCGGTGAGCGGCTCCGAGGGCGGCCCGCCGGGGATGGGCGACAGCTTGGGCACCACCGTGATGCTGTTCGCGATCGGCGCGACGGCGCTGGTGACCGAGCCGGCCACCCCCTGGCCGAACGAGGTCAGCAGGATGACCGCGGCGACGCCGATGATCAGCCCGAGCATCGTCAGCGCGGAGCGCAGCTTGTGCGAGCGCAGCCCTCGGAGGGCAATGACCAGCGTCTCACGCAGAATCACTTTGTGATCATTCCTTGGTGCGGCGGCCGGGCGAATCGGGCGTGCCCGAGGTGAGCGGCCCGTTGACTGACTCTCTTGTTAGCACCCGGTCGAGCCGGGTGCCAACGCGTGGCGGACTTCCGTAGGAAACGCACATCTGGGCGCCTCCGAACCGTCGTGGGTCAATTCCGACAATTGTCACGCGGATTTCCTGACGAGAACTCAGCCGGGCGGCACGCGGGTCAGCCACGGGTCAGCCGGGGGAGCAGCGCGGCGGCGACCGTGATCATCACCGAGGCGGCGACGACCAGCACGCCGAAGTCCAGCGCCAACCGCGCGGGGGCGTCCACCAGCAGCCCGCGCAGCGCCTCGACCTCGTAGCTCAGCGGGTTGATGTGGTTGATCACCTGTAGCCAGCCGGGCATCAGCTGCACCGGGTACAGCGCGTTCGAGGCGAAGAACAGCGGCATGGTGATCGCCTGCCCGATGCCCATCAGTCGGTCCCTGGACAGCACCAGCCCGGCGATGGTGATCGACAGGCAGCAGAAGAACGCCGAGCCGAGCACCAGCGCGACGACGACCCCCAGCAGGCGCAGCGGCCCGGCCTGCAGGTGTACCCCGAGCAGCGCGGCGACGATCATCACGGCGGCGGCCTGCACCACCGCCCGCACCCCGGAGGCGAACGCCTTCGCCGCGACCAGCGCCACCCGGGGCGTGGGCGTGACCATCAGCTTGGACAGCACCCCGGCGTCGCGCTCCCAGATGATCTGGATGCCGTAGAAGATGGCGATGAACAACGCGGACTGGGCCAGGATGCCGGGGGCCAGGAAGTCCAGGTACGGGGTGTTGCCGGTCGGGATGGCGTGGATCCGGGTGAACACCTGGCCGAACACCAGCAGCCACAGCGTCGGCTGCACGGCCCGGGTGACCAGCTCGGTGCGGTCGTGCCGGAGCTTCTGCAGCTCGACCAGGCACATCGCGCCGATCCGCGAGACGCCGGTGCGCAGCAGTTGCAGCGGCCCGGGGTCGGGCGGGATGTCCAGGACCGGGCTCACCGCGGGGCTCACGACACCCTCCTCGCGGTGCGCCGGGCGGCGCGGACGTCCCGCATGCCGCCGCTGTTCTCGTCCAGCGCGTCGCCGGTGTGCGCCCGGAACACGTCGTCCAGCGTGGCGTCCGGGCCGATGGCGTCGCGCAGCTCGGCCGGCGTGCCCAGCGCGCGCACCCGGCCCCGGTGCATCAGCGCGACCCGGTCGCAGCGCCGGTCGGCCTCCTGCATCAGGTGCGTGGTGACCAGCACGGTCATCCCGGTGTCCGCGCAGATCTGCTCGATGCGCTGCCACACCCCGTCGCGGGCCACCGGGTCCAGCCCGACCGTGGGCTCGTCGAGCACCAGCAGCCGGGGCGCACTGACCAGCGCCTGGGCCAGCTCCAGCCGGCGCACCATGCCGCCGGAGTAGGTCTTGGCCGGCCGGTCGGCGACGTCGGTGAGGTCCACGGCGTCCAGCACCTCGGCGACCCGGCCCCGGCGGTCCGGCCTGGGCACGTCGTAGAGCCGGGCGAACAGGGCCACGTTCTCCCGCCCGGTCAGCGTCGCGTCGGCGGACAGCTGCTGGGGCACGTAGCCGATCAGCCGGCGCACCGCGGTGCGCCGGGTGGCCACGTCCACCCCGAACACCGCGACCGCGCCGGGGGGCGCCGGGAGCAGCGTGGTGATCATCCGGATGGTGGTCGTCTTGCCGGCGCCGTTCGGGCCGAGCAGCCCGAACACCTCGCCGGGGCGCACCTCGAGGTCGAGGTGGTCGACCGCGAGGGTGTCGCCGAAGCGGTGGGTGAGCCCGGCGCAGCGGACGGCCGGTACCTGCTCGGTCACGGTGCCACCTCCAGCTCGTCGACCAGCCGGCGCAGGGCGGGCAGCGCCGCCGCCACCGCCGTCCGGTCGGCCTCCGGCAGGCGGTTCAGGGCGGTGCCGATCAGCTCGCCGCGCGCCCGCCGCCAGTGCGCGAGGCGGGACAGCGCGGCGTCGGTGAGCTCCAGCCGGGCCGCGCGGCGGTCGGCCGGATCGACGGTGCGGCGCAGCAGCCCCGCGGTGACCAGCTGGTTGACCAGGGTGCTCACCGAGTTGCCCGCCAGGTGCAGCGCGCGGGCGGCGGCCGCCACCCCGGTGCCCGGCTCGGCCTCGACCAGCTGCAGCAGCTCCAGCTGGGCGCCGCGCAGCGGGGGGTGGGGCAGGCTGCCCCGCAGCCGGCGGCGGACCACCCGGCGCAGCGCGGTCGTCACGGCCATCACCTGCTCGCCGGGATGCGGCGGCGCCGCGGTCTCGGATCGGGTCATGCCGGCAGTTTACCTCTCAAAAAGAGGTAATCGGTGCGGTGGTGCCGGCGGCCAGGGTGAGGGCGGTGATTCCACTCCACCGCGGACCGGCATGGCCCCGGAAGCGCCTGAGTGGTGTCAGTCCAGACCCAGCAGCGCGGCCGCGTCCCGCCACATGCGCTCCACCACCGCGCCGGCCGGCTCCTCCCTGGCCATCGCGGCGGCCTGGCCGGCCCACCGGTTGACCCGGTCCAGCCCGCGCGGCTCGCCCCGGCGCCACTCGCCGACCAGCCGGCGCTGCACGGGGTAGGGGGCCGGCCTCGGGGCACCGGGCTCCGCCCAGGCGGCCAGGTAGTCGGTGGGCGCCGCCCGGCCCAGCCGCCCGGAGTAGGCGCGGGTGGTGACCGTGCGCTCCGGGGCGAGGCCGTCCAGCCCCGCCGACCAGCCCTTGCTGATCGCCGTCTCCGGGCAGCGCAGCAGCGCGGTGCCCACCTGGACGGCGCTGGCGCCCAGCGCGAGCGCCGCGGCCACGCCCCGGCCGTCGGCGATCCCGCCGGCGGCGATCACCGGTACGCGCAGGTGGTCGGCCAGCCGGGGCAGCAGCGCGAACAGCCCGACGGCGGTGCCCTCGGCGTCGTCGGCCCGGAAGCTGCCCCGGTGCCCGCCGGCTTCCATGCCCTGGGCGACCACCGCGTCCGCCCCGGCCTCCTGGGCGGCCAGCGCCTCGTCCAGGGTGGTGGCGCAGGCGAACCAGGCGATGCCCCGGTCACCCAGCTCGCGCACGAACGCCGGCTCGAACAGGCCCATGATCGAGGACACCGCCGTGGGGCGGGCGGCCAGCATGGCCTCGCACTGGGCGGCGAAGTCGGGGGCGGGCGGCCCGGCCGCGCCCGGTGTGCCGAACCGGCCGAGGAACTCGCGGGCCGCCGCCTCCCGCGCGGCGGCTGCCTCGGGGTCGACCGGCTGGTCCGGGATCCACACGTTCAGCTGGAACGGACCCGACGAGCCGGCCCGGAACCGCTCGACCCACCCGGCGATCGCCTCCGGCCCGTCCAGCACGACGCCGTTGGCGCCCATCCCGCCCGCCTCGGCCACCGCGACCGCCAGCTCCGGCGGGCAGGCACCGGCCATCGGTGCCTGCAGCACGGGCAGCCGTGTCCCGAAGCGCCGCCGGAACGACTCCACCCGGTCCCGCACATCCATCGCGCACCTCCGCTGTCCGACCGGACCGTACCCAGCACGGCCGGCGCTAGGCTCGGCGTGGTGACCGAGCACATCCGGCAGGCCGGCCAGGACGAGCTGCCGGCGCTGCGGGTCCTCGAGCGCGCCGCGGGGGAGATCTTCCGGGACGTGGGCTTGGCGGAGATCGCCGAGGACGACCCGGTGCCGGTCGAGCAGCTCGAGCACTTCCGCCGGGCCGGCCGCGCCTGGGTGAGCACCGACGCGCGCGGCCGGATCGTCGGCTACCTGCTGGCCGAGCCGGTCGACGAACACCTGCACATCGCGCAGGTGTCGGTACACCCCGACGTGGCCCACCGGGGGGTGGGCCGGGAGCTCATCGAGCACCTGGCGGCCACGCCCGTCGCCGAACGCCTGGCCGGGCTGACCCTCACCACCTACCGGCACGTGCCGTGGAACGCCCCGTACTACCGGCGGCTGGGATTCACCGAGCTTCCGGAACACCTGTGGGGGACGCGGCTGCGGGTCATCCGCGGCATGGAGCTGGAGGCCGGGCTGGACCGTTGGCCCAGGCTGGCGATGGTCCGGCCGCGGCTCGCCCCCGACGGCCGACGGCCCCCCGATATCGCCCGACCGTGGCCCCGATAAGCCTCGATCTTTGTTGACATTCACAATGTGACCGTGGCGACACAGCGAGGTGGCAGCGGGCTGAGCGGCTCGGCCCCGGTCCGGGTGGGCTCGGTGGCCGTGCTGCTCGTGCTCGCCGTGGTGGTGGCCCGGGCCCGGGCCGGCGGAATGATGCCGCACGTCGAGGGTCCCGCCGGCAGCGTGGTGATCGGCATCATCCGGACCGTCGGCGTCGCGGTGATCACCGGCGGCCTGGTGCTGCTGCTGTGGGGCAGCCGGCGGCTGAGCGAGCCTTACGGGGCGGGTACGGCGAAGAAGAAGCTGACCGAGGCGCAGAAGAAGCGGTTGATCGTCTCCGCGCTGGTCGGGGTCATCGTCGCCTGCATCTACAACTTCCTGCTGCACGGGTTCGGCCAGGGCAAGAAGCAGCAGCCGCGACAGGAGCCGCCGCCGCCGGACCAGGCCAACGCCTCGCACCACGTCGCGCAGCAGGGGCAGG
>DASXJJ010000150.1:0-41438 GCA_036497465.1 Pseudonocardia sp.
GCCCGCGTACCCGCTCGCTCCGGCCACCGCGATCCGCACCATTAGCATGACTATGCATGACAGTGCACAATCATGCAAGGGTGGCGGGCGGATCGCCGGCCGACCCGGTCAGCCCCGGACCACCGCGCCGCACCGCTCGGCCGCGACCGCCACCGCCGCGTCCCGGGCCGCGTTGGCCTCCTCGCGGGTCAGCGTGCGGTCCATGGCGCGCAGCCGCAGCGCGAACGCCAGCGACCGCCTGCCCTCGCCGACCTGGTCACCGGAGTAGACGTCGAACAGCCGCAGGTGCTCCAGCAGGTCACCGGCCCCGTCGGCCAGCGCGCGGGTCACCTCGGACACCGGCTGCCGCTCGTCGACCACCAGCGCCACGTCCAGCAGCACCGGCGGGAACGGCGAGATCTCCGGCGCCGGCCTGCGCTCCACCACGGGCAGCTCGTCGAGATCCAGCTCCATGGCGCAGGCACGGGCCGGCAGCTCCAGCGCCTCGAGCACCTTCGGGTGCAGCTCGCCCGCGTAGCCGACCGTCCGGCCGTCCACCCGCAGCGCCGCGCAGCGACCCGGGTGCCACGGCGACATGTCGGCCGAGGCCACCTCCAGCTCGACGCCGGCGGCCTCGCCGACCAGCCGGGCGGCGTCGACCGCGTCGGCCCAGCCCGCCGCGCGGCCCGGACCCCACCAGCCCGGACGCTCCCGCGCCCCGGTCAGCACCGCGGCGACGTGCAGCGGCTGCGCCGGCAGCGCGTCGAGCAGGCTGTCGATCTGCTCGTCGGACGGGCGGCGGTCGACCGGCACCAGCACCGGCTCGGCGTGCCCGTCGGGACCGGGCGCGGAGGGACCGTGCGCTGCCGTCCCGTGCGCCGCCGTTCCGTTGCGCCGGCCGTCGGCCGGGGCGGGAGCCTCGCCCGACGGGCTCTCGCCACCGCGGAGCACCACCTGGCCGATGTGGTAGAGCGCGAGGTCGGGCATGCCCCTGGCCACGTTGCGGGCCAGCGTCTCGAGCATGCCGGGCAGCAGCGTGCTGGCCAGCTCCGCGCGCTCGGCGTCCAGCGAGTTGACCAGGCGCAAGGTCCGGCGCCTCGGGTCGTCCGGCGGGCAGCCGAACGCGTCGAACACCGAGCCGGACACGAACGGGAACGGCAGCACCTCGGTGTACCCGGCATCGGCCAGCGTGCGCGACACCGAGCGCCGGCGGCGCTGCGCCGGGGTCAGCCCCCGACCGGCGGGCGCGGCCGGCAGCGTGGACGGGATGGACGCGAAGCCCTCCAGCCGCAGCACCTCCTCGACCAGGTCGGCCGGCGCCACCAGATCGGGCCGCCAGCTCGGCGGGACGGCGACGATCTGGGTGCCGGACTGCGACGAGCGCAGGTCGACGACGCAGCCCACCTGCGCCAGCCGCCGCGCGGACGCGCCGGTCGGGTAGCGCACGCCGGCCACCCGGTCCGGCAGGTCCAGCGGCATGCTCACCGGGGCCGGCGAGGGCGGGGCGCCCACGTCGGTGCGCGTCCCGTCGAGCGAACCGCCGCCGTAGCGCACCAACAGGGTGGCCGCGCGCTCGGCGGCGGCCGGCGCCAGCCGGGGGTCGACCGCCCGTTCGAACCGCCGGGAGGCCTCGCTGGGCAGCTTGTGCCTGCGCGCCGCCCTGGCGATCACCGGCGGGTCGAAGTTCGCCGCTTCCAGCAGCACGTCGCGGGTGCCGTCGGAGATCTCGGTGGTGGCACCGCCCATCACCCCGGCCAGCCCGATCGGGCCGCTCCCGTCGGTGATCAGCAGGTCGTCCGCGTCCAGTGCGCGGACCGACCCGTCCAGCGTGGTCAGCTTCTCCCCCGCCGTCGCGCGGCGCACCACGATGTCGCCGGTGAGGGTAGCCAGGTCGTAGGCGTGCAGCGGCTGGCCCAGCTCCATCATCACGTAGTTGGTGACGTCGACGGCCAGCGAGATCGGCCGCATGCCGGCGGCCAGCAGCCTGCGGCGCATCCACCACGGCGTCGGCGCCGCCGGGTCGACCCCGCTCACCCGGCGGGCCACGAACCGCCGGCAGCCGCTCGGGTCCTCGATCCGCACCGGCCACGCCTCGCCGGCCGCGGCCGGGAGGTCCACCCGGGCGGGGTCGCCGAACAGCGTGTCCAGCGAGCAGGCGAGCTCCCTGGCCAGCCCGCGCACCGAGAAGCAGTACCCCCGGTCCGGCGTCACCGCGAGGTCGATCACCGGGTCGTCCAGGCCGAGCAGCGGCCCGGCCTCGGCACCCGGGGCGGCGACGTCCGGACCGAGCACCAGGATGCCGGCGTGCTCGGTGCCGATGCCCAGCTCACGCACCGAGCAGATCATGCCGTCGGAGATGTGCCCGTAGGTCTTGCGCGCGGTGATCTCGAACCCGCCGGGCAGCACCGCGCCGGGCAGCGCGACGGCCACCAGGTCGCCCCTGGCGAAGTTGGTGGCCCCGCAGATGATCCCCCGGGGCTCGGCCTCGCCGACGTCGACCTGGCAGTACCGGATCGGCTTCTTCAGTCCGCTGAGCTCCTCGACCGACTCGACCCGGCCGACCACCAGCGGGCCGGTGACCGTCGGCGGGTGCAGGACGTCCTCCACCTCGAGGCCGACCCGGACGAACGCCTCGGCGATCTCCTCGGCGGTGATCCCGTCCGGCAGCCGGACCTGGTCGGCCAGCCACGACACCGAAACACGCACGTGCACGCTCCTCGCAAAGTCTCTCCGCCCCGGCCGGCGCCCGTGTCGCGGGCAGCTCGGCCGGGCCGCTCAGCCGTCGATGCCGAAGGCCCCGCTGAACCGGACGTCGCCCTCGGTCAGGTCCCGCATGTCCGGTAGCCCGTTGCGGAACTGCAGGGTGCGCTCAAGACCCATGCCGAAGGCGAAGCCGCTGTACCGGTCGGTGTCCACCCCGCAGGCGCGCAGCACGTTCGGGTTGACCATGCCGCAGCCGCCCCACTCGACCCAGCCGGCGCCGCCCTTCTTCTCCGGGAACCACACGTCGACCTCGGCCGACGGCTCGGTGAACGGGAAGAACGACGGCCGCAGCCGGGTGGTCGACTCGGCGCCGAACATGGCGCGGGCGAACGCGTCGAGGGTGCCCTTGAGATGCGCCATGGTGATGCCCTCGTCCACGGCGAGGCCCTCCACCTGGTGGAACACCGGCGTGTGGGTGGCGTCGAGCTCGTCGGTGCGGAAGGTGCGCCCCGGACACACCACGTACACCGGCAGCGGCCGCTCCAGCAACGCGCGCACCTGCACCGGCGACGTGTGCGTACGCAGCACCAGGGCCGTGTCGTCGTGCACCCCGCCGGGGCCGGCCACGTAGAAGGTGTCCTGCATGGCCCTGGCCGGGTGGTCCTTGCCGAAGTTCAGCGCGTCGAAGTTGAACCAGCCGGTCTCCACCTCCGGCCCCTCGGCCAGCTCCCAGCCCATCCCCACGAACACGTCGGTGATCCGCTCGGAGACCTGCGTGATCGGGTGCCGGGCACCCCGGGACACCCGGTCCCAGGGCAGCGAGACGTCGACCGACTCCTCGGCGAGCACCCGCGCGTCGCGCTCGGCGACCAGGGTGTCGCGGCGGGCGTCGAACGCCGACTGCACGGCCACCCTGGCCTCGTTGACCCGCTTGCCGGCGTCCGCCTTGGCCCGCGGCGGCAACGCGCCGATCTCGCGGCGCGCGGTGAGCACCGGCGACTTGTCACCGAGGTGCGCCGACTTCGCGGCCGCCAGGGTGGCCAGGTCACCCGCGCCGGCGAAGGCCCGCTCGGCGTCGGCGACCGCGCGGGTCAACGCCTCCGGGTCGAGCACGGCGACCTGCTTCGGGTCGTAGTTGTCGTTCACACCGGACATCTCCGACGACTGCGCTCTCTTCGGGGGTAGGTGGGACCGCTGTGCCGAGCCGCAGCTTCCGGCCAGGTCAGCGAGCTTCGTTCGAGGAAATCCTAGCGGTCCGCTGCGCCCGGGCCGTCGCGTATAGGCAGACCGAGGCCGCGGTGGCCAGGTTGAGGCTCTCCGCGCGACCGTAGATCGGCACCCGGACGCGGGCGTCGGCGGCCGCCGCGACCTCATCCGGGAGGCCGTGCGCCTCGCTGCCGAGCAGCCAGGCCGCGGGCCCGGACAGGGTGGCCTCGGCGGCCGGGTCGTGCAGGTCGACCTCGCCCCCGGCGGTCGCCGCGAGCAGCCGCAACCCCGCCCGACGGCAGCCGGCGAGCACGGTGGCCAGGTCGCGTTCCCGTGCCAGTGGCAGGTGGAACACGCTGCCCACCGAGGCCCGCACGCACTTGCCGTTGTGCGGGTCGACGGCGTCGCCGGCGAGCAGCACGGCGTCCGCTCCGGCCGCGTCGGCCACCCGGATCACCGTGCCCGCGTTACCCGGGTCGGACGCCCCGACCAGCACGACGACCAGCCGGGCCGCCCCGGTCAGCGCCTCGTCCAGCGGCACATCGAGCAACCCGCACACGGCGACCAGCCCCTGCGGGGTGACCGTCTCGGACAGCGCGGCGGCCGCCCGCTCGGTGACCAGGGACACCGGTACCCCGGCCGCCCCGGCGGTCGCCAGCAACCCGGAGTTCCGTTCGGCGGCGGCCGGCGTGGCGAACAGCTCCGCCACCCGCACCCGACCGGTCCGGCCGGCCGGTTCCGGTCCGGCGTGCGAGCCGACCGCCACCGAGACGGCGCGGGAGCCGATCGGGCCGTCCGGGCCGAGCCGCGCGGCCGGATCCGAGCCGAGCGAGCCGGCGTGCGACGCGTCGAGCAGCGCGTCCAGCGCCGAGCCGACGGCCTGCGCCCCCTCGGCCAGGAACCGGCCCGCGCGCTCTCGCCCGGCGCGGCGGAGCAGCTTGCGGGCGGCCACCACCCGAGGGGTCCGCTCGGTGCACAGTGCACCGTCGGCCGTCGGCCCGTTCACCTGCGGGATCGCGCTCAGGCCGCCGAGTCGTCCTTGGCGGAGCCCTGCGCCGGCACGTTCGCCTTGGCGACCTCGACCAGGGCGGCGAAGGCCGCCGGGTCGCTCACCGCGAGCTCGGCCAGGATCTTGCGGTCCACCTCGACCTCGGCCGCACGCAGGCCCTGGATGAAGCGGTTGTACGTCATGCCGTTCGCGCGGGCGGCGGCGTTGATCCGGGTGATCCACAGCTGCCGGAAGTCGCCCTTGCGCGCACGGCGGTCCCGGTAGGCGTAGTTCAGGGAGTGGAGCATCTGCTCCTTGGCCTTGCGGTACAGCCGGGACCGCTGACCCCGGTAGCCGCTGGCCAGCTCCAGGGTCGTCCGCCGCTTCTTCTGGGCGTTCACTGCCCGCTTCACGCGTGCCACTGCGTCATCCTCATTCGGTCGGGGGGTGGCGGCCGTGCCGCCGGTTCGTACGGGTTCGGGGTGCCGCGCGGGCGGTCAGCCGAGGAGCTTGCGCACCCGGCGGACGTCGGCCTTGGCGATCTCGGTGGTGCCGGCCAGGCGGCGGGTCTGCTCGCTGGACTTGCGCTCCAGCAGGTGGCGCATCCCGGCCTTCTGGCGGCGGAGCTTGCCGGTGCCGGTGATCTTGACCCGCTTGGACATCCCGCTGTGGGACTTGTTCTTGGGCATGACAGATCCTTTGTCGTTCAGTGGGGTGACACACCGCGCCGGTCGGCTCGGGACCGACCGGAACGCGAGTCTTTACGAGCCGGCGTCGCTCGTCGCGGCGTCGCTCGTCGCGGCGTCGCTGGTGGTGGCCGACTTCGGCTTGGCCCGGTTCTTGTGCGGCGCGATGACCATGGTCATGTTCCGGCCGTCCTGCTTGGGCGCGGCCTCCACGACGCCGAGATCGCTGATGTCCTCGGCGAGCCGCTGCAGCAACCGGAAACCGAGCTCGGGGCGGGACTGCTCCCGGCCGCGGAACATGATCGTCACCTTGACCTTGTTGCCGTGCTCGAGGAAGCGGCGGACGTGTCCCTTCTTCGTCTCGTAGTCATGGGTGTCGATCTTCGGCCGGAGCTTCTGCTCCTTGATCACAGTCAGCTGCTGGTTGCGGCGTGACTCACGGGCCTTCTGCGCACTCTCGTACTTGAACTTGCCGTAGTCCATGAGCTTGCAGACTGGGGGTCGCGCCTGTGCGGCGACCTCGACCAGATCGAGATCGGCCTCTCGCGCCAGGCGAAGGGCATCTTCGATGCGCACGATCCCGACCTGCTCGCCGTTCGGCCCGACCAGTCGAACCTCGGGTACGCGGATGCGGTCGTTGATGCGCGTCTCTGTGCTGATGGGGTCTCCTCTGTCTCGGGGTCATGCAGTCAACGTTGTGATCAACGCCTCCGACCGCATCCGGATTCCCGAACCACGACAAAAGGCCTCGTCATCGCCGATGACGAGGCCCGCGCCGACCGATCGACGTACGACGTCGCCGACGTACGTTCGACCACCGCTGCGCCGAGCGGTGGGACCGGACCTGGGCGTCTGTACGACGCCAGGTGGGAGGCGGGCTCCGCTTGCTGCCCGGACACGCACGCGTAGCCGGACTGGTCGCTCGGAACATCGTAGCAGGTCGACGCACGCCCCTCGGACCGGAGGTGATCCTCGGCGGCGCGCCGACGTGGCTCGCGCGGCCGGTGTGGGCGGGCAGGCCCCCCAGCGGGTGCGCTCGCACAGAGCGCCTGAGGGCCGCACAGCCTCCGCCGGCCATGTGTCGACGAGATCAGCTCCGTGCCGCCGTGGCCAGCCGCCGTGGCCAGCCGCCGTGGCCAGCCGACCGTGGTTCCAGCCGCCGTGGTTCCAGCCGCCGTGGTTCCAGCCGCCGTGGCCATCCGCCGTGGTTCCAGCCGACCAAGCGGGCGTGGTGGCCACGCGCCGGGCTCGCACAGAGCGCCCCAGGGCCGCACAGACTCTGCAGACCGTGTGCGAGCCGCGACGGCCCTGTGCGAGCCCGGTGCGGTCAGCGGGCGCCGGCGGAGGCCTTGCCTCGGCGGGCGGCGGTCTTCGGCTTGGCCGGCGGCGGCGGCGCGGGCGTCACCAGCGGCGCGAGGAAGCTGCCCGTGTAGCTGGTGGGGTGCCCGGCGACCTGCTCGGGAGTGCCGGCCACGACCACCGTGCCGCCCCCGGAGCCACCCTCGGGACCCATGTCGATGATCCAGTCGGCGGTCTTGATCACGTCGAGGTTGTGCTCGATGACGATCACGGTGTTGCCCTTGTCGACCAGCCCGTTGATCACCCCGAGCAGCTTGCGGATGTCCTCGAAGTGCAGCCCCGTCGTCGGCTCGTCCAGGATGTAGACCGTCCGCCCGTTGGACCGCTTCTGCAGCTCGCTGGCCAGCTTCACCCGCTGCGCTTCACCGCCGGACAGTGTGGGCGCCGGCTGCCCGAGCCGCACGTAGCCCAACCCGACATCGACCAGCGTACGTAGATAGCGCGCGATGGCGTTGATCGGGGCGAAGAACTCGGCGGCCTCCTCGATCGGCATGTTCAGCACGTCGGCGACCGTCTTGCCCTTGTAGTGCACCTCGAGCGTCTCGCGGTTGTACCGGGCGCCCTTGCACACCTCGCACGGGACGTAGACGTCCGGCAGGAAATTCATCTCGATCTTGATCGTGCCATCGCCGGAGCAGGCCTCGCAGCGGCCGCCCTTGACGTTGAACGAGAACCGGCCGGGCTGGTAGCCGCGCACCTTGGCCTCGGTGGTGGCCGCGAACAGCTTGCGCACGTGGTCCCACACTCCGGTGTAGGTGGCCGGGTTGGACCGCGGCGTGCGCCCGATAGGCGACTGGTCGACCTGGACCAGCTTGTCGAGGTCGTCCAGCCCGGTGATCCGGGTGTGCCGGCCGGGGACCTGGCGCGCGCCGTTGAGCTTGTTCGCCAGCACCGTGGCCAGGATGTCGTTGATCAGGGTGGACTTGCCGGAACCGGACACTCCGGTGATCCCGACGAGGCAACCCAGCGGGATCTCCACGTCGATGTTGCGCAGGTTGTGCTCCCGCGCGCCGACGATGGTGAGCTTGCGCTTCGGGTCGCGCGCGCGGTGGGACTCCGGCGCCGGGATGGACCGCCGCCCGGACAGGTAGGCACCGGTCAGCGACGTGTCGTGCGACTCGAGGTCGGCCACCGTCCCGCTGTGCACGACGTACCCGCCGTGCTCCCCCGCGCCCGGCCCGATGTCGACCGCCCAGTCGGCCGAGCGGATCGTGTCCTCGTCGTGCTCGACCACGATCAGCGTGTTGCCCAGGTTCCGCAGCCGGGTCAGCGTCTCGATCAGCCGCCGGTTGTCCCGCTGGTGCAGCCCGATCGACGGCTCGTCCAGCACGTACAGCACGCCCACCAGCCCGGACCCGATCTGGGTGGCCAGCCGGATGCGCTGTGCCTCACCACCGGACAGCGTGCCGGCCGCCCGGTCGAGCGAGAGGTAGTCCAGGCCCACGTCGAGCAAGAAGCCCAGCCGCGCCTGCACCTCCTTGAGCACCCGACCGGCGATCATCGCCTGACGCTCGTCGAGCTCCATGCCGTTCAGGAACTCCGCGCAATCCGCCACCGACATCGCGCACACCTCGGCGATGGACCGCTCGCCCTGCTCGCTGTGCCGCAGCGTGACCGCCAGCACCTCGGGGCGCAGCCGCGCACCATGGCACACCGGGCAGGGCACCTCGCGCATGTAGCCCTCGTACCGATCACGCATCGCATCGGAGTCGGTCTGCTCCATCCGCCGCTCCAGGAACGGCACCACGCCCTCGAAGGCCGCGTAGTAGGAGCGCTCGCGGCCGTAGCGGTTGTGGTACCGCACGTGCACCTGGTCGTTGGTGCCGTGCAGGACCGCCTTGCGCGCGGCCGCCGACAGGGACCGCCACGGGGTGTCCATCCGGAACCCGACGGCCTCGGACAGCGCCCGCAGCAGCCGGCCGAAGTACTCGGCGGAGTGGCCGCCGGCCCAGGGCGCGATGACCCCGTCGGCCAGGGTCATCTCGTCGTCCGGCACGACCAGCTCGGGGTCGACCTCCTTCTTGATCCCGAGGCCCGAGCAGGCCGGGCAGGCGCCGTACGGCGAGTTGAAGGAGAAGGTGCGCGGCTCCAGGTCGTCCAGCGCGACGGGGTGCCCGTTCGGGCAGGCCATCCGCTCGGAAAACCGGCGCTCGCGGCCCGGATCGTCCTCCGGGAGGTCGACGAAGTCGAGCACGATCATGCCGTCGGCCAGCCGCAGAGCGGTCTCCACCGAGTCGGTGAGCCGCTGCTTGGCGCTCTCCTTCACCGCCAGCCGGTCCACGACCACCGCGATGTCGTGCTTCTCCTGCTTCTTCAGCTTCGGCGGGTCGCTGAGCGGGTGGATCGTGCCGTCGACCAGCACCCGGGCATAGCCCTGGGTCTGCAGCTGGGAGAACAGGTCGACGAACTCGCCCTTGCGGGTGCGCACCACGGGGGCAAGGACCTGGAATCGGCTGCCCTCCTCCATCGCCAGCACCTGGTCGACGATCTGCTGCGGTGTCTGCCGCTCGATCACGTGCCCGCACACCGGGCAGTGCGGCACGCCGGCGCGGGCATACAGCAACCGCAGGTAGTCGTAGACCTCGGTGATCGTGCCGACGGTGGACCGGGGGTTCCGGTTGGTCGACTTCTGGTCGATCGAGACCGCCGGCGACAGACCCTCGATGAAGTCGACGTCGGGCTTGTCCATCTGCCCGAGGAACTGCCGGGCGTAGGCCGACAGCGACTCGACGTACCGCCGCTGGCCCTCGGCGAAGATGGTGTCGAACGCCAGGCTGGACTTGCCGGACCCGGAGAGACCGGTGAACACGATCAGGCTGTCCCGGGGCAGGTCGATGTCGACGCCGCGCAGGTTGTGCTCCCGCGCGCCTCGCACGACGAGTCGTTCGGCCACGGTGGGTGCCTCCCGGGGGTTGTCCGGCCCGGCCGTGCCACGGCCTGCCGGTGGGTCGTCGTCAATGCTAGGCGGGCTCCCCGACAGAACTCCGGGTCGCTCTCGGACCTCACCGTCCGGGACCGCTCGTCGCGCTGGATACCCCCGCCCGACGGGAACAACACCGCACCGACGACGTTGCTTCCTCGCCCTCCGCCAATTCTCCCACAGCGGGCGAACATGCGTTCGGCCGGACCGGGTCGACCCAGCGGGCCGAGGCCCGGTCCCACTAGGCTCGCCGAGGTGGACGTGCTGGAGGAGTACACCGGTCATACCGAGCCGGGCGGCCCAGCCGCCCGCCGGTCCCTGGACGGTCTGACGATCACCAAGGTGTCCGTCGGGCCGATGGACAACAACGCCTACCTGCTGGTCTGTACGGCCACCCGGGAGGCGCTGCTGGTCGACGCCGCGAACGAGCCGGACCGGCTGATGGATGTGATCGGGCACGGCGACGACCGGCCGCAGCTGCGCACCGTCGTCACCACCCACCGGCACTACGACCACTGGCAGGCGCTCGGCGCGATCACCGGGATGTGCGAACCCACCACCGTGGCGCACCCCGACGACGCGCCCGAGCTCCCGGTGCCGACCGAGATCCTGGTCGGCCACGGCGACACCGTGCGGGTCGGCCGGGTCGAGCTGGAGGTCATCCACCTGCGCGGGCACACGCCGGGTTCGATCGCGCTGCTCCACCGGGGCGCCGACCGGCCGCACCTGTTCACCGGGGACTCGCTGTTCCCCGGCGGCCCGGGGAAGACGTGGTCGGCGGAGGACAACGCCTCGCTCCTGGACGACCTGCAGTCCCGGGTGTTCGACCAGCTGCCCGACGACACCTGGTTCTACCCGGGGCACGGCGACGACTCGACCCTGGGCGCGGAGCGCCCGTCGATCCCGGAGTGGCGCGACCGCGCCTGGTGAGCACCGCGCGGCGGCCGGCCGGGGACCGGTCAGACCAGCATCAGGCCGGCGTCAGCGCGAACACCAGGACGCCGAACGCCAGCGCGAGCACGGTCGACCCCGCCACGATGAGCGGGACCCAGACGAACGTCCACGCCAGGTCCCGTCCGCGCCGGTCGGCGAGCTCTGCGGGCGTTCGATCTGCGGCGTGCTGCGCGGCCATGTGAATCTCCTGGTGAACGGCGTGTCGGCTGCCCTCGACGTCGCCGACGCAACCCCATCCGTTACGATCTCACCCCATTGAGTGAGACCCCAGCTCACTCGATCCTGCTCACTTGTGGCACCGGTAACAGTCCGCGGTCTGGCGTCGATCTGAGGTTCGACAACGCCAGTCGCCTCGGTCGTTCCGGGCCGCGACCGATCGGGGACTCATGAACGAGATGATCAGAACCGCGTCCGCCGCCGCGCGGGCGTGGTGAGGGACGGCCATGGCCAGGAGTTGGCTCGCCGTCGTCGTCGGGCTGCTGATCGTCGCCGGTATCAACGTCGTGCTGCCGTCCGCGGCGAGCTCGGGCGTCGCCTCGGCGGCCCCGACGCGTGCCCCCGGGGTGTCGGACGCCGCGGCGGAGTCGGTGCCCGAGCCGAGGCCGGACTACCTGCCGGTCTCGCCGGACGCCCTGTCCTCGGTGACCGTCAGCACCCCGGACGACTGCTACGGCGACCCCGACGAGACCTACACCGGGTCCACCGGCTGCGTGCCCGGTGAGCTGGTGACCGTCGAGAAGGTGCTCGACTCGGGAACAATGCAGCTCGCGGACGGCCGGCGGGTGCGGCTGGCCGGGGTGGTGCTGCCCGCCGCGACCAGTTGCGCGGGTCCGGCCGCGCTGCAACAGGTGCGGCAGCGCGTGCAGGGGATGCAGGTGAACCTGCACCGCCAGTCCGGGGGTCACCGGGGCCGGTCCGGCGTGCAGTGGGTGTACCTGCAGGTCGACGAGTTCTACGGAACCGACCTCGGCAACGAGCTCGTGCAGAACGGCTGGGCCTCCAGCACGGCCGACAGCCCAGCCAACGGCCCCTACCTGGCCAACCTGGCCAGCGCCGAGCAGGTGGCCCGGACGCTGCACTCGGGCCAGTTCGGGCCGCCGTGCGGCGCCGTCGCCCCGCCGGTCCGCACCGATCCCACGCCGAAACGGTCCGCCCCGACGCCGCCGAAGCGGCATGACGTGCTCGTTCGGGCCGACGGTGACCGCCACGAGCGGCGGCCGCTCCTGCCCACCCGGCTCCCCACCGAGGTGCCCGCCGAGGTGACCACCGAGATCCTCACCGGCACCGTGTGCGGACACCTGGTCTGCTGACGGCCCGCTCCGCGCGCTCACGGCGGCCTCATCCCGGTTGGCTATGGTCGGGGGGTGGAGGAGAACAGAGCACGCCGGGTCGCGGACACGCTGCGCGACCGGGGAATCGACGCGCATCTGGAGCGGGCCGGCACTTACGTGTTCGGGGTCCGCGTCTCGCTGGGCGACGGCCGCGAGGCCATCTGGGACACCGACGGGACGGCCACCCTCGAGGCGCAGGTCATGCGGGACGGCAACCTGGTCGGGTTCGTGCCGGTGATCGAGGGTTCGGAGGACTTCGACGAGGCGCAGGTGGTCGACACGATCGCCCGCACCGACTACGACCGGCCGATCGCGCGGCAGCGTGCCGCGGCCCCGCCGCCCGCCGAGCCGCTGCCCCGGGAGGGCGGCGTGTTCCGGCGCTTCCTGGACGGGTTCCGGTACCGCTGAGCCGCCACCTGGTGGCTGCCGGCCCGGCGGTCGGGTGGTTCAGCCGCCGGCCGGGTCGGGAGCGGCGCGCCGACCCGGCCGGCGGTGTAGCTGCGGTAGCCGGCCGCGGGGCGTCCGAGCCACCGACCGCGAGCACGATCTGGGCATGGGCCGGCGCCCGTTACCGGCGGCCCGCCCGCGCCGGCACCCACCCGGCCCCGTCGCCGGCGGGGACGCCGGGACCATGGGCTCATGCGGGTGCTGCTGATGTCCGACACGCACGTGCCGGCCCGGGGCCGACGGGTCCCCGAGGCGCTGTGGCGGGCGGTGGACGACGCCGACGTGGTGGTGCACGCCGGGGACTGGGTGGACGCGGCGCTGCTGGACGAGCTGGAGCACCGAGCCCGACGGCTGATCGGGGTGTACGGCAACAACGACGGCCCCGAGCTGCGGGAGCGCCTGCCCGAGGTGGCCAGGGCGGAGCTGGCGGGCGTCCGGCTGGCCGTGGTGCACGAGACGGGCGCCGCGACCGGGCGGGAACGGCGCTGCGCGGCCCGGTTCCCGGACACCGACGTGCTGGTGTTCGGGCACAGCCACATCCCGTGGGACACCGTGGCGGGCTCCGGGCTGCGCCTGCTCAACCCCGGCTCGCCCACCGACCGGCGGCGTCAGCCCACGCACACCTGGATGACCGCGCGCATCGCGGGCGGGGCGCTGGACGAGGTCACCCTGCACCACCTCGAGGGCGCGCGGTAGCCGGCTCGGTCACCAGGTCGACGCCCCTGGTCTCCCGCGCGGCGACGTACACCGCCAGGCTGACCAGGCAGGTCGCCGCCAGGTACCAGGGGAACACACCGCCGAGGCCGGCCTCGCTGAGCGCGGTGACCAGGTACGGGCGGTGCCGCCGAACACCGCCACGGTCAGCGCGTACGGCAGCCCGATCCCGGCCGTCCGCACCGCCGTCGGGAACAGCTCGGCCATCGCCACCGGCCCCACCGAGCCGTAGCCGGCGAACAGCGCCAGCCCCACGGTCATCACCACGAACAGTGACCAGCCGGACGAGCCGAGCCAAGCGAACAACGGCACCGACAGCAGCACGAACCCGGCCGCGAAGAAGATCAGCAGCGGGCGGCGGCCGATCCGGTCGGACAGCGCGCCGAGCGGTGGCAGGATCAGCACCAGCACGACCTGCGCGACGCCGGCGCGAGCACCCCGACCTGGCCGTAGGTGGGGCTCACCGCGATCAGCAGGCTGCCGGCGGCCATCAGCGCCACGGACAGGGTGAGCCCGGCGCGCCGGCCGTGCCGGTCGGTGAACCCGGCCAGCAGCCACCCACCCAGGGGTCGGAAGAAGAACCCGACCGCGAAGATGGCCAGCGTGCTGAGCAGCGCGCAGGCCCCGGACCCCGGCGCGAAGAACTGGGCGGCGAAGTAGGCGGAGAACACCGCGTACGCCTGCGAGTCGTACCACTCCAGGGTGTTGCCCAGCAGCGTGGCCAGCAGCGACCGGCGGGTGCCGGCCGGCGCCTCCGGATCAGTCATCGTTCCTCCCCCGCACCCGGGCCCGGCGCAGCTCGGCGAGACCGATGCCCAGGCTGATCAGCACGAACAGCACCGCGCAGAGCATCGCGGCGAGAATCGAGCGGGCGGCATCCTGGCCGGTCAGGCTCAGCGCGGTGTAGTACACACCGGCCAGCAGCGCGGTGCCGACGGCCGCGCCGACCCGCTGTCCGGTCTGCAGCGCACCGCCGGCGGCCCCGGCCGTGGCCACCGGCACCTCGCTCAGCGTCAGCGTCAGGTTCGGCGGGATGACCAGCCCGCCGCCGATCCCGGCGACCAGCATCGGCACCGAGGCCCACAGCCCGGCAGACGGCCCGGGGTACACACCGAGGACGAACGCGGCGCCGAGCAGGCCCACCGCCACCCAGCACAGCCCGAACACGGTGAGTCGCCTGCCGAACCGGGCGGTCAGCCGCCCGCCCAGGACGGCGGAGGCCGACGACCCGACCGCGAACGGGGTGACCGCCAGCCCGGACTGCAGCGGCGTGTAGCCGAGCCCGGACTGGAAGTACATGGCCAGCACGATCCAGATGCCGCTGAACCCGATGAAGTACGTCGTCCCCAGCGCCGCGCCGAACGCGTACCCGGGCGTGTTCGTCAGCAGCCGGGGGTTCAGCAGCGGCTCCCGCCAGCCGGACCGCACCAGCCAGGACTCCCAGCGCGCGAAGCCGGCCAGCAGCACCACCGCGGCCGGGAACAGCCACCACAGCCGGGCGATCCGCTCCTGGTCCAGCAGCGGGAACATCAGCGCCAGCACGCCGCCGCCGAGCAGCAGCGAGCCGACCAGGTCGAGCCTGCGGCTCACCGAACCGCCGGCGGAGGGCTGGACGGCCGGCACCAGGCGGACGGCGAGCACGAGCGCGAGGATGCCGATCGGCAGGTTCACGTAGAAGATCCAGCGCCACCCGTTCGGCTCGCCGAACACAGCCAGGATCACCCCGCCGACGACGGGCCCGACGGCGGTGGACAACCCCACGGTCGCGCCGAACAGGCCGAACGCCCGGCCCCGCTCCTCGCCCCGGAACAGCTCCTGGATCAGCCCGGAGTTCTGCGGCGCGAGCATCCCGGCGGTGAAGCCCTGCACGAGCCGGGCCACGATCAGCAGCTCCAGTGTCGGGGCGGCTCCGCACAGCGCGCTGGTCAGCACGAACCCGGCCAGCGCGATCAGGAACATCCGTCGCCGGCCCCACGCGTCGCCGAGCCGTCCGGCCGGGACCAGCGCGAGCCCGAACGTCAGCGTGTAGCCGGAGACCACCCACTGCACGCCGGCCGAGCTGGCACCCAGGGAGTGCTCGATGGACGGCAGCGCGACCGCCACGATGCTCACGTCGAGCAGGCTCATGAACCCGGCGGTCAGGGTCACCCAGAGCGCCTTCCAGCGCAGCGGGTCCGGCCGGTAGTCCGGCACCCGGGCGGCGTCGCCCGAGCGGTCGGTCGGTCGGGGGCCGGCGGTCACTCGTCGAGTGTGCGCCCCCGGTCCGGGGGCCCGCCGGGCGACGGGCTCACCTCACGCGCCGCCTCCGGCGGGGCGGGCGTCCGCCCGGGACTTCAGCAGGCTGGCCACGGTGGTGATCACCAGCACCCCGGCGATGACCCCCAGGGACAGCAGGGTGCTCACCTCCGGCACCGGCACCGGCTGGCCGTCGTTGATGAACGGCAGCTCGTTCTCGTGCAACGCCTCGAGCACCAGCTTGACGCCGATGAAGGCCAGGATCACCGCCAACCCGTAGGACAGGTAGACCAGCCGGTCCAGCAGCCCGCCGAGCAGGAAGTACAGCTGGCGCAGCCCCATCAGCGCGAACGCGTTGGCCGCGAAGACCAGGTACGGCTCCTTGGTCAGCCCGAAGATCGCCGGGATGGAGTCGAGGGCGAACAGCAGGTCGGTGGTGCCGATGGCCACCATCACCACCAGCATCGGGGTGGCCCACCGCTTGCCGTCGATGCGCACGATCGTGTGGTGGTCGTGGTAGTCGTCGGTGACCGGGATGACCTTGCGCAGCAGCTTCAGCGCCTTGTTCTCGTGGTACCCGTCGTCCGAGTCGTCGCCGTGTCCCTTGAGCAGCCGCACGGCCGTGAGCAGCAGCGCCGCCGCGAACAGGTAGAACACCCAGCTGAAGGCCGCGATCGCGGCGGCGCCCACCGCGATGAACAGGCCGCGCATGATCAGCGCGATCACCACGCCGACCAGCAGCACCCGGTGCTGGTCGTCCTTGGGCACCTTGAACGCGCCCATGATGATCACGAACACGAAGAGGTTGTCCAGGGACAGCGAGTACTCGGTGAGATAACCGGCGAAGAACTGTCCGGCCGGCGCGCCCCCGGCGAAGAACCACAGGCCGAGCCCGAACAGCACGGCCAGGACCAGGTAGAAGACCACCCACTTGGTGGCTTCCTTCATCGTCACCGCGTGCGGGTGGTGGTCCACCAGGAGCAGGTCGCCGATGATGACCGCGATCAGCACGGCGATGGTTGCGAGCCACAGCCACAGGGGGACGTTCAACACGGCACGGTTCCTTAGAACGGGAGCATCGGTCAGAGACCGAGGTCTCTCCCGCCGACCTGTGTCGACCGATGGCCCCGGGCGCTCTGCCGCCGTGCTGACGATGCCATCGCGTAGGGATACTCCCCTTGGCTGTCAACCAGTCTTGCCGAAATCCGTCGACAAAGCGAATCCGCGCGCCCGGAGCGTGCGCGAGTACGCCGCGGCGGGGCCGGGCATGATGTGACCATGGTCCTGGAGATCGCTGAGTTCGCCATCAAGCCCGGCCAGGAGGACGACTTCGCGGCCGCCTACCACCAGGCGGTCCCGCTGGTCGCCGCCACCGAGGGATTCCGCTCCGCCCGGCTGACGCGGGGGGTCGAGTCGCCGTCCACGTTCGTGCTGATGATCGAGTGGGACTCGGTCGAGGCGCACGACGTCGGGTTCCGCGAGTCGGACCGCTTCCCCCAGTGGCGGGCGCTGATCGGGCCGTTCTTCGCCGGGGACCCCCGGGTCCACCACACCCGGGACGTCGACCCGGCCTGACCGGGTTCCTGAGAATTGCCTCCGAATCGTCGGCCCGGCCGTTCGCCGGTACCGGTGCGCGCCTAACGTCGAGGAGTGCCATTGCTGACGACCCGGCCTCGGGTCTCCCGGGGCCGGGTGGTCGCGCTCCTGGCTGTCCTGGTGCTCCTGGCGCTGGTGGTGACCGTCGCCGTGGGCCACTCGCGGTCCGGCTCCGCCGTCCGTACCGAGGTGTTCCGGCTGGACGTACCGGCCGGCCCCGGCGAGCCGGGCACCGTGTCCCTGGACGCCACGCTCTACCTGCCCGAACGCACCCCTGCGCCGGCCGTGCTGGTGGCACACGGCTTCGGGGGCAGCAAGGCCTCGGTGGACGGCGACGCGCGGGACCTCGCGGAGCGCGGCTTCGTGGCGCTGGCCTGGTCCGCGCGCGGATTCGGGCGCAGCACCGGCCAGATCGGGCTGGACTCGCCGGAGCACGAGGTCGCCGACGCCTCCCGGCTGGTCGACTACCTGGCCTCCCGGCCCGAGGTCCGCCACGACGGCCCCGGCGACCCCCGGGTCGGGGTGACCGGCGCGTCCTACGGCGGGGCGCTGTCACTGCTGCTGGCCGGGTACGACAGGCGGGTCGACGCGATCGCCCCGGTGATCACCTGGAACGACCTGGGGCAGGCGCTGTTCCCGAACGACGGCAGCGCCGCGCCGCTCCCCGACGACACGCCCGCACACACCGCGTTCGGGCCGGACGGGGTGTTCAAGCGCGGCTGGGCCGGCATCTTCTTCTCCTCCGGGATGAGCCCCCGGGGCTCCGGCGCGCCGGGTGGCGCCGCCGGCCTCACGGGCTCGGGCGCCTCGACGGGGCCCGGCGGGTCCGGTGGGTCCGGCGGTTCCGGTGGGTCCGGCGGGTCTGGCGGGTCCGGCGGGTCCGGCGGGTCCGGCGGGGACACCGAGGAGGACGACAGCGGCGGCACCTCGGGTCAGGGGGCCGGCTCGGGCTCGTCGGACGGCTCCAGCTCGGGGTCCGGCTCGTCGGACGGCTCGTCGGACGGCTCGGGCTCGTCGGACCAGCCCGGTGCGGACCAGCCCGGGCTCGGGACATCGGCCGCGGGCACCCCGGCTACCGAGGCGGACGCCGCCCCGCCGACCGTGTGCGGGCGGTTCGTCCCCGCGGTGTGCCAGGCCTACGCGGAGTCGGCGACCACGGGCCGGCCCAGCCCGGCCACCACGGCGCTGCTGCTGCGTTCCTCCCCGGCGAGCGTCGCCGGGCGGATCACCGCGCCGACGCTGCTGGTGCAGGGTGAGAACGACACCCTGTTCGGGCTCGACCAGGCGGACGCCACCGCGCGGCAGATCGCGGCGGGCGGCGGCAAGGTGTCGATGATCTGGTACTCCGGCGGGCACGACGGCGGCGCGCCGGGGCAGACCGTGCGCGACCGGATCGCCGCCTGGTTCGACACCTACCTGGACAACCCCGCCGACACCCCGGACCCGGAGGCCACCCCGGACGTGGGCGGCTTCCAGTACGCGGTGCGCAGCGGCATCCGCACCCGGGGCGACACCCCGAACGGCCGGACCGTCACCGCCCCGCGCTACCCCGGCCTGCCCGGGCTGCCCGGCTCCGACCCGGTGCACCGCGACGCGGTGGCCCTGCACGGGCGGCCCCAGGCGGTGCTCAACCCGCCCGGCGGCAGCCCCGCCGCGCTCACCTCGGTGCCCGGAACCGGCGGTTCGCTCGGTGGCCTCGCGGCCCGGATCGGGGCGCTGACCAGCATGCTCCCCGGGCAGAGCGCCTCGTTCGTCACCGACCCGCTGCCCGAACCGGTGCTGCTGGCCGGCTCCGCCCGGGTCACCGTGACCGTCGCGCACGTGCCCGGCCAGCCGTCGGCCGCCGAGGCCGTGCTGTTCGGTGGGCTGATCCAGCTCTCCCCCGACGGCCGGCGCACGCTGCTGGGCGGCACGGTGGCCCCGCTGCGGGTTCCGGTACCGCCCGGCGCGGCACCGGTCCGGGTCACCCTGACCCTCCCCCCGGCCGTCCAGCCGGTCGCGGCCGGCAACCGGCTGGTGGTGTCGCTGAGCACCACCGACCAGGCGTACCAGGGCGCCGGGGCCCCGTCGGTGTGGCAGGTCGGGCTGGCCGGCGGCGCCGACACCGCCTCCGGCTCGCTGGGGCTGCCGGTGGTGCCCGGCCGGTCGGTCACCGCGAACACGGTGCCGGCGCTGCCCGCGATCGGCATCGGGCTGCTGGTGCTGGGTGTGCTGGTGGCGTCGCTGGTCGCCCGGCTGCTCGCCCGGCGGCGGGGAAGGGCCGACCGCGCGCCCGGCGCCGGTGAACCACCGTTGCCGCTGGTCATCGAGCGGCTGCGGAAGACCTACCCGGGCGGGATCACCGCGGTGGCCGACGTGTCGTTCGTCGCTCGGCCCGACCAGGTGCTGGGTCTGCTCGGGCCGAACGGCGCCGGCAAGACCACCGTGCTGCGGATGCTGATGGGCCTGATCCACCCGAGCGACGGCACCATCCGGGTGTTCGGCAGGCCGGTGCGCCCGGGCGCGGAGGTGCTGTCCCGGATCGGCTCGTTCGTCGAGGGGCCGGGTCTGCTGCCGCACCTGTCCGGGGCCGCAAACCTGCGGCTCTACTGGGCGGCCACCGGACGGCCGGAGGCCGAGGCGCACCTCGAGGAGGCGCTGGAGATCGCCGGCCTGGGCCGCGCGCTGGACCGCGCGGTGCGCACCTACAGCCAGGGGATGCGGCAGCGGCTGGCCATCGCCCAGGCCATGCTCGGGCTGCCCGACCTGCTGGTGCTCGACGAGCCGACCAACGGCCTGGACCCGCCGCAGATCCACGCCATGCGCGAGGTGCTGCGCCGCTACGCCACCGGCGGGCGCTCGGTGCTGGTCTCCAGCCACCTGCTGGCCGAGGTCGAGCAGACCTGCGACCACGTGGTGGTCATGCACCGGGGCACGGTCGTCGCCGACGGGTCGGTGGCCGAGCTGGTCGCCGGGGCGGGGCGCACCAGTTTCCGGGTCGACTCCCCCGAGCGGGCCGCCCGGGTGCTGCGGGACCTGGCCGGGGTGACCGACGTCGAGGTGGACGGTGGCGCGGTGCACGCCGACCTGGACGGCACCGCCCGCGCCGACGCGGTGGCCGAGCTGGTGCGGGCCGGGGTGGCGGTGGAGACCGTCGCGCCGCGCCGGCGCCTGGAGGACGCGTTCCTGCAGCTGGTCGGAGAGGACGGCATCCAGTGAGCGGCTCATTCCCCGGCGCGGCGACCGGCGGGGGCGGCCCGGCGGCCGGGAGCGGGCCGGCGCCCGGCTACCGCCCGGCGCGCACGCTTCGGCTGCGGGTGGAGCTGTCCCGGCAGCTCGCCCGCCGACGGACCCAGGTCGCGCTGGGGCTGGTGGCGCTGCTGCCGGTGGTGCTCTGGATCGCCTTCTCCGCGTCCAGCTCCCGCTCGACGACGGGCTCGCTGTCGCTGGTCGACCTGGCCAAGACCAGCGGCCCCAACTTCACCGTGTTCGCGCTGTTCGCCTCGGCGAGCTTCCTGCTGGTCGTGGTGGTCGCGCTGTTCTTCGGTGACACGGTGGCCAGCGAGGCGTCCTGGTCAAGCCTGCGCTACCTGCTGGCGATCCCGGTGCCGCGCACCCGGCTGCTGCGGCAGAAGGCGGTGGTGGCCGGGCTGCTGTCGCTGGTGGCGATCGTGCTGCTGCCGGTGGTGGCGCTGCTGGTGGGCTCGCTCGCCTACGGCGCGGGCAACCTGGTCAGCCCGACCGGCGAGTCGCTGACCTACGGGCAGGCCTCGGTCCGGGTGCTGCTGGCGGCCGGGTACGTGGCGGTCCAGCTGAGCTGGGTGGCCGCGCTGGCGCTGCTGCTGTCGGTGAGCACCGACGCCCCGCTGGGCGCGGTCGGCGGGGCGGTCATGGTCGGCATCGTGTCACAGATCCTGGACACCATCGACGCGCTGGAGGGGCTGCGCGACGTGCTGCCCACGCACTACGACACGGCCTGGTCCGGGCTGCTCGCCGAACAGATCGACTGGGGCGACATGACCAGGGGGACGTTCTCCGCGCTGGCCTACGCCTGCGTGTTCGGCGCGCTCGCGGTGCGCCGGTTCGCCACCAAGGACATCACCTCGTGAGGTGTGGGTGACGGGCGGGTCCGCATGCGCCGCCTGCCACCCACGCTCTCGCGGGGCCTTCCGGGTCAGCCGACCGCCGTCCGGATGTGCCGGAGCACGTCGTTCGCCGCCTCCATGTGCAGCATGTGCCCGGCCCGCACCCGTTCGGACACCCCGTCGGGCGGTGGCAGGATGCGGTCCGCGTCGCCCCACACCACGGTGACCGGCACGCTCACCCCGTCCAGCAGCCCCGGCGTGTCGATGGCCTGGTGGTCGCCGTCCAGCAGGGTCTTCAGCAGCGCGGCCAGCGCGTCCGACACCCCGTCCAGCCGCTTGTACCGCAGCAGGTCGTCGACGAGCTGCCGGGTCACCAGCGACTCGTCCGCGAACAGCCGCCCCAGCAGCGGCTTCAGCTCGCGCCGGGACGAGGCGGCGGCGAACCCGCGCAGGTACTCCGCGTCGGCGTCCGGGCCGTACCCCGCCGGGGCGAGCAGCGTCAGCGACGCCACCCTGTCCGGCGCGGACCTGGCCACCGCGGCCACCACCGCACCGCCGAGCGAGTGCCCCACCAGGTGCGCCCGCCGCACGTCGAGCGCGTCGAGGAACCCGGTGACCGCCCGGGCCAGGGTCTGCAGCGAGCCGTCCCCGACGTCCTTGTCCGAGGCGCCGTGCCCGGGCAGGTCCAGCGCGTGCACGGTGGCCGACTCGGCCAGCGGCTGCTGCACGAACAGCCAGGAGTTCTTGTCCCCGCCGAAGCCGTGCACCAGCAGCACCGGGTCACCGGCCGGCGACTCCGGGGCCATGGTCAGGTAGGACAGCGAGCGGCCGCCGACCCGCACCAGCTCCGGGACCGGCTCGTCGCCGTCGTCGAGCGCGCCGGCCTCGGCGGCGGCCCTGGCCTCCGCCACCAGCGTGTCCAGCTCGGCGTCGGCCACCTCCTCCGGCGCGAGCACCGCCAGCACCGCCCCGACCGGCAGCTCCGCGCCCGGCTCGGCGACCAGCCGGCGCAGCAGCCCGTCGCCGGGGGCCTCCAGGGTGCCGGCGATCTTCTCGGTCTCGATGTCCGCCAGGTCGTCGCCCTTGGCGATCGTGTCGCCCTCGGCGACGAACCACTCGATCACCTTGCCGGTCTTCATCGACAGGCCCCACTTGGGCATGGTGACCCGGTGGATGCGCTCGTCCGGGCCGGTCATCGGGACCAGTCCACCGCCGTCTTGACCGCACCGGCGATCTTCGCCGCGTCCGGGATGAACAGGTCCTCCAGCGAGTCGGCGAACGGCACCGGCGTGTGCGGCCCGGTGACCATCTGGATCGGCGCCCGCAGCGAGCCGAACGCGTCCTGGGCCACCAGCGCTCCGATGTCGCTGGCCAGCGAGCAGCGCGGGTGGGACTCGTCGACCACCACCAGGCGCCCGGTGTTCTCCACCGACTCCAGGATGGTGTCCAGGTCGAGCGGGCTGGTGGTCCGCGGGTCGATGATCTCCACCTGTACCCCCGAGGAGGCAAGCTCGGCGGCGGCCTCCAGCGCGGTGTTCACCATCCGGCCGATGGCCACGATGGTCACGTCGCCACCCTCGCGCAGCACGTTGGCCTCGCCGAACGGGATCGCGTAGCTCTCCTTCGGCACGTCACCGGTGCTGTCGTAGAGCATCTTGTGCTCGGCGAAGATCACCGGGTCGTCGTCCCGGATGGCCTGGGTGAGCAGCCCCTTGGCGTCGTACGGGTTCGACGGCGCGGCGACCTTGAGCCCCGGGATGTGGGTGAACACCGGTAGCAGCGACTGCGAGTGCTGCGCGGCTGCCCGCAGCCCGGCCCCCCACATCGTGCGGATGACCACGGGGGTCACCGCGTGGCCGCCGAACATGTACCGGAACTTGGCGGCCTGGTTGAAGATCTGGTCGAAGCAGACGCCCATGAAGTCGATGAACATCAGCTCGGCGACCGGGCGCAGGCCGCCGGTGGCCGCGCCGATCGCGGCGCCGATGAACGCCGACTCCGAGATCGGGGTGTCCATCACCCGCTCCGGGTACTTGCCGTACAGGCCCTTGGTCACGCCGAGCACCCCGCCCCAGGCATCCATCTCACCCGGTGCGCCGGTGCCCCCGACGTTGTCCTCGCCCATCACGATCACGCGTTCGTCGCGTTCCATCTCCTGCGCGATCGCCTCGTTGATCGCCTCGCGGTAGCTGATGCTGCGCGCCATGACTGGTCACTCCCTTCGGTACGAGACGGTCAGTACGAGACGTAGACGTCGGTCAGCAGGTCGCCCTCGCCGGGCTTCGCGGCGGCCTTGGCCTCGGTGACCGAGCGCTCGATCAGGTCACCGACCTCGCGGTCCACGGCGTCCAGCTGCTCGGCGGTGAGCTGGCCGCCCTCGGTCACCCGCGCGCGGAACCGCTTCAGGCAGTCCAGCTTCTCCCGCGCCTCGGCCACCTCGGACCCCCGGTACAGCTGCTGGTCGCCCTCGAAATGGCCGAAGTAGCGGGTGAACTTGACCTCGATCAGCGTCGGGCCTGCGCCCTCCCGCGCCCGGGAGACAGCCTCGCCGGCCGCCTCGTGCACGGCGAAGAAGTCGAAGCCGTCCACGATCACCCCGGGCATGCCGAACGCGGCGGCCCGGTCGGCGATGTCGTCGGTGGCCACCGACCAGGTCGACGAGGTGGCCTCGGCGTAGCCGTTGTTCTCCGCCACGAAGATCGCCGGCAGGTTCCACACGGTGGCCAGGTTCAGCGACTCCAGCGTGGTGCCCTGGTTGGAGGCGCCGTCACCGAAGAACGCGACGGCCACCCCGCCGGTGCCCAGCTTCTTCGACGCCAGCGCGCGGCCGCAGATCAGCGGCGGGCCGCCGCCGACGATGCCGTTCGCGCCGAGCATGCCCTTGGACAGGTCGGCGATGTGCATCGAGCCGCCCTTGCCCTTGCACGAGCCGGTGGACCGGCCGTAGATCTCGGCCATCATCCCCACCGGGTCGACGCCCTTGGCGATGCAGTGGCCGTGGCCCCGGTGGGTGGAGGCGATGGCGTCCCGTTGGTCGAGGTGCTGGCAGACCCCGGCCGCCGAGGCCTCCTCCCCCGCGTAGAGGTGCACGAACCCGGGGATGTCGCCGCTGGCGAACTCCTCGTGCACCCGCTCCTCGAACTCCCGGATGGTGCGCATCGTGCGGTACGCCCGGAGCAGCTCGTCCGGACCCAGCTCGTGGGTCCCGGTGGTCGGCAGTGTCGCGGTCATGGTCGGAACTCCTTCTGCGGCGTCACGTCGCGGGTCAGGTCATCACGATTCCGCCGTCGATCACGATCGACTGGCCGGTCATGTAGTCGGAGTCGGGGCTGGCCAGGTAGGACACGAAGTTGGCCACGTCGTCCGGGGTCTGCACCCGGCCCAGCGGGATGAGCTGGGCGTACCGGGCCAGTGCCTCGCCCTTGCCGGTGTCCAGGTAGCCACCGAGCTGGTCGTCGATCAGGTCCCACATGTCGGTGCCGACGATGCCCGGGCAGTACGCGTTCACCGTGATCTTGTGTGGGGCCAGCTCCTTGGCGGCCGCCTGGGTCAGCGCGCGCACGCCGAACTTGGTCGCCGAGTAGTGGCCGAGGTAGTCGAAGCCGGTGTGCCCGGCGATCGACGCGGCGTTGATGATCTTTCCGCCGCCACCCTGTGCGATGAACCGCTCGGCGGCCGCCTGCAGGCAGTAGACGACGCCGAACACGTTGACAGAGAAGATCTTCTGGAGGTCCTCCGGCGTCACCTCGAGCAGGGTCTTGACCTGAGCGATCCCCGCGTTCGCCACCATCACGTGCACGCCGCCCAGCTCGTCGGCCGCGCGCTCGACCATCTCGAAGACCGCCGCCCGGTCGGTGACGTCGGCGGGCACCGCCACCGCGCGCCCGCCGGCCGCCGTGACCTCCTCGGCCACCGCCTCCGCGGACGCCTTGTCCACGTCGTTGACCGCGATGGCGTGGCCGTCGCGGGCCAGCCGCAGCGCGATCGACCGCCCGATGCCCCGGCCCGCGCCGGTCACCACCGCTGTGCTCATGTCGTCTCCCCGATCGTCATCTGACCTCCTGGTACTCGGCGTCCTGCTCGTGGCGCGGGCCGGCCCCGGGGGTGGAGACCAGCAGGCCCCGCCCGGCGGCCTCGGCCAGCACCGCCCGCACGTCCAGCACCCGGGGCCCGGCCGAGGTGACGGCCACCGTGACCGGCACCGTCGGGTTGAACTCGATCTCCCGCTCGCCGTCCACCGCGACCGTGCCGCGCGCCACCGCGCTGGTGACCGGCTCGTCGGGGCGCAGCCGGACGACCGACCCCACGGCGACCGGGGCGAGCACGCCGGGGGCGATGGGGGCCAGCACCCGGCGGGCCAGCGGGTCGTCCGGCGCGGTGGCCATCCGCACCAGCACCCCGCCCGGCTCGGAGCGGCCCACCGGGTCGAGCAGCCCGGCGATGCTGGACAGCCCGATGGCGTGCGGTTCGGCGAACGCGCAGTACAGCTCGCGCAGCGGGCCGACCTCCCAGAGCGCGCGCGACCCGACGTGCGCGAGCGTGCTGACGCACACGTCGACCAGCGCGGTCTCCACGACAGTGCCGCAGCGCACGCGGAGCGCCTTGGCCCGGCGGCTGCTGTCCTCGGCCCGCACCCGGCCGGTGGCGACCAGGGCGGCCGCCGTACCGGCCACGGTGGCCTCCCACATCTCCGGGAAGGCGTTGTTCGTGCCGGTGGACAGCGGCAGCAGCGGCACGTCCCCACTTGCCGAGGCCGCCGCGCGGACGGTGCCGTCACCACCGAGCAGCACGATCACCCGCACCCCGAGCTCACGCATCCGGCGCACCGAGGCCCGGGTGTCCTCGGCGTCGCCGGTCGGCGCCGCCAGCTCGCAGAACTCCAGCTCCGGCCACCGGCCGTCCCGGGGCCTGCGGGTGGCGGCGGCGCGCAGCACCCCGGCGGCCACGCCCATCGTGTCGGTCGACAGGCAGACCCGGTGCACGCCCAGCGCGCCGGCCGAGGCGATCAGCCGCAGCACCATGTTGGTCTTCTCGGCGTTGGGGAACACCGACGCGCGGGCCACCAGCCGCCGGATGTCCCGCCCGGACATCGGGTTGGCCACGATGCCGATCGCCGAGCCGGGTACGACGGGCACTCCGGGGGCTACCGGGCGCGCGGGCGCCGTGGGAGGCGCGGGCGTCACCGGGACGCCGCCCTGCTCGCCCATCACCCGGCCCCCTCGCCCGTCCCACCCGTGCTGTGAGCCAGCTCACCGCGCGGGACGGGCGCCGACAACAGTTGCAGCGGTGTTGCAGGCCGGCGGGTCGGCCGGCGAGGCCGGCGGGTCGGCGGCGGGTCAGCCGGCGAGGTGCGCGAGGGCCTGCACGCCGGGGGCGGTGGACCGCTCGACGAACCCGCTGCGCCGCAGGTCCGGCAGCTGCACCCGGACCCCGGACGCGATCCGGTAGGGCCGGGCCAGCAGCAGGCCGCCCAGGGTGCGGCGCAGCCGGGACAGCTCGGCCCGCACGGTCACCAGGTGCGCGCCGTCGCCGTAGAGCGCCATGCTCAGCTCGGCGGCGTTCAGCCCCCGCGTCCCGGCCCTGGCGAGCAGCAGCAACAACTCGGCCTGGCGGGTGGGTAGCGGGTGCAGCCACACGTTGGTGCCCTCGACCACCACCCGAACCGGGCGCGAGTCGAGCTCCAGCCGCATGCGCATCCGCCCCGGCGCGTGCCCGCCGTCCTCGTCGCCGGCCGCGCGCAGCAGCCAGCCGCCGGGCACCGGCTCCGGCTCGCACAGCCCGATGCCGTGCACGGTCAGCGGCTGGTCGGCACGCGGCGAGGCCACCCGGTCCAGCGCGGGCATGCCCGTGACCGCGGCCACCCAGCCGTGCTCGTCGACCACCAGACCCGGCCCGCGCACCGTCGCCAGCAGCGGAGCACCCACCGCGCGCAACGCCTCGAGCCGCCCCTCGTGCAGCCGCCACAGGCTCGACTCGGCCAGCTTCACCGCGGTGCAGACCAGGGCCACCGTGGTGGGGTGCACCGTCTCGGCCGGACCGCTGACGTCGACCACGCCCAGCAGCTGCCCGGTGCGGGGGTCGTGCACCGGGCAGGCGGTGCAGGTCCAGGCGTGCTGCCGGCGGACGAAGTGCTCGGCGGAGAAGATCTGCACCGGGGACGCCTCGGCCAGCGCGGTGCCGATCGCGTTGGTGCCGACCGTGCCCTCCGACCAGTTCGCGCCCTCGGTGAAACCCAGCTTGTCGGCCCGGTGCCGCACCGAGGGAGCGCCCTCCCGCCACAGCAGCACGCCATCCGCGTCGGTGATCACCATGACGTGGCGCGCGTCGTCGGCCACCGAGGTGAGGCTGGCCCGCAGCTCCGGCAGCACCTTGCTCAGCGGCGACGCGGCCCGGCGCTGCTCGACCTCGCCGGGCGACACCGGCCCTGGCGGGTCGCCGAGGTCGGGACTCACGCCGTGGCGACGCACCCGCCGCCAGGACCGCTCCACCAGATCACGCGGGCGGGCAGGGGGTTGGTCGCCGGACAGCAGCGCGTCGTACACCTGGGCGAGCAACCGGGCGTGCCGCCCCAGGTCGACGCCGGACCGGACCGCGCAGACCTCTTCGTCCACCGTCACAACCTCCGCTGGCGACGCCTGCCCCGTTCGGACGCCGTCCCCGACCCAGCGTAGGTATCAGCTGTGGTGCACGCCATACCCTCGGCTCCCGGGTTGCCCGGCTCCGCTCAGCTCGGGGTGGGGCCCGGACGCGGCTCAGGGTGGTGTGGCACCGCGGCGGCCTACGGGATCTGGCAGTGGCCGTCCGCGCTGATCGGCCCGGCCAGCACGGGCCGGCCGGGCGGCGGGTCCAGCTCGGCGGGCACCCGGGCGGTGATCGCGCTCATGCAGGACTCGACCGATCCGCTGCTGCCGCCCCGGCCGTCCACCCACATGTCCAGGTGCGGCAGGCCGTACCGGCTGGCGCCCGAGTCCTCGACGATCACGTACCGGCGGACGGTCGGCAGGTAGAAGCGGGTGCCTCGGCGCAGGGCCATGCTCGCCGGCCCGCCGGGAACGGCGACGGTGATCGGGTCCTCGTAGGTGCCGCTACCACCCGCGACGGTGTGCAGGACCGAGCAGCACACCTTGGCCGACCCGGGGGGCGTGTTGTCCTCGAACGAGTACCCGGTGAGCTGGATGGTCACCTTCCTGCCGGCCGGGGGCGGAGGCGGCGGGACAGGGCTGGGCGGCGGGGCGCTGGTCGAGGACGACGGAATGGGGACCGCCGGTGGGCTCGGCGCCCGCGGGGTGGAGGCGGGCGGGGTGGGAGGCGGTGCGGCCGGCGCGCCCGAACCGCAGCCGCCGAGCAGGACGGCCAGCGGCACGACCGCCAGCAGCACCGCCGGCAACACCGCGGTCGGCGCGCTCCGGAGACGAGCCATGGCAGCTCCCAGTCACCGATGAGCACCGCCCCGGCGACCTCCGGTGCCCGGGCGGTGGATCTTCCCGGACCGGACGCTATCCCCGCCGGGTTCGACCCCGTCACCCGGGTGGCCTAACGTCGGCGGAGGTGACACGCGCCGACCGGAAGGAACGCCGCTGGGCTGCCCGAGCCGGCTCCGGCCGCGCCGATAGGCTCCCCCGATGTCCGCGACCGCCGAGGGCGACCCTGAGCGGTCCGACCTGGCCACCGAGCTGACCCGCGACCCCCGTCCGGTGGTGCACCGCGCCGCGCTGGCCAGCCGCTACCCGGCGTGGGGCGCGGCGACGATGGGGCTGTTCGTGGTCGGTCTGGTGGTGGCCTTCGTCGCGCTGCGCCCGCTGGCGGAGTCGATCGGCGCGTGCGTCACCGACCCGGACCGGCTGGTCTGCCGCCCCCGCATGCACCCCGTGATCATCGCTCTGCCGGTGGTCTCGCTGGTGGCCGGGCTGGCGTTGAGCCTGATCGGCGGCCGAGGCGCGCTGCGGCTGGGGGGCAGCCCGTTGATCGGGTCCGCCCTCGGCTGGGCGGTGTTCGTGGCGGGTGTGGTGGCCGCGTTCGTGCTCTCCGCCGCGCACTGACCCGGCGATGGGTGCCGTCCTGCCCGACGTGCTGCCCGGACCGGCCGACCCGCCGTGCCGGGTGCTTTTCTGCGGGATCAACCCGGGTCTGGTGTCGGCGGCCACCGGCCACCATTTCGCGCGGCCCGGCAACCGGTTCTGGCCGGTGCTGCACCGTTCGGGTTTCACCCCGAGCCAGCTGAGACCCGCCGAACAGGCCGCGCTGGCGACCCTGGGGCTGGGCGTGACGAACCTGGTCGACCGGGCCACCGCCCGGGCCGACGAGCTCCGCCCCGACGAGCTCGTCGAAGGCGCCGCCCAGCTGGCCGAGCTGGTCGAACGGGCGCGGCCCACCTGGCTGGCCGTCGTGGGGGTCACCGCGTACCGCGCGGCCTTCCGCCTGCCCCGGGCGACCATAGGCGACCAGGACCGGACGCTCGGCCCGACCCGCGTCTGGGTGCTGCCCAATCCGAGCGGGCTCAACGCGCACTGGTCCCTGCCCGCCATGGTCGAGGAGTACGGCCGGCTGCGCGCCGCCGCTCCCCCGACCTGACCCACCGCCAGCCGAGCACGCCGCCGCTCCCCCGACCTGGCCCACCGCCAGCCGAGCACGCGCCGCTCCCCAGAGCCGGCCCGCCGCGACCTCGACGCTGACCTGTCGGGGGTCGCGGGCGGGGGCGCCGGCTCAGGTCGCGGTCGGCTCGGGGCGCCCGCCGACGTCGTCGGCTCGGGCCGGAGCCCCGTGGCCGCCCGCCGTCGACCGGTCACCCGTCCCGGCGGCACCGTCCGAACCACCGGGCGCGGCGGCGTCACCGGCGGAGTCGCGGGCCGGCCGACCTCCGGAGCCGCCGTCGGAGTCACCGGCGGCGCGCCTTCCGGACCCGGCGGCGTCCCCCGGGCCGGCCTCCCCCGGACCGGAGTCGGAGAGCGCCGACCGGGACCGGCGCCGGTAGGACACCCCCAGCAGGACGTACACCACCACGGTGACGATCACATAGCTGTCGCCGAGGACCTGCTCCACCGGCGGCCAGCCCACCTCCCGGCCCTGGTCGTGCGGCAGGAACTGGTGCGGGGCGACGACGAACACCACGGCCAGCACCGCGGTGGCGACCGCCCACGCGCGGGACCTGGCCCGCCACGCCGTCACCCCGCCGACCAGCAGCGCCGGCGCGATCCACACCCAGTGGTGGGACCAGGACGTGGGCGAGACCAGCAGCGCCACCCCGGCGGTGGTGACCATGGCCAGCGGTGCGGGCGCCCGGCGGATGACCGGCACGGCCAGCACCAGCAGCCCCACGGACAGGACGAGGCAGATCACCGAGCGCCCGGTGCCCAGGATGCCGGCCCGGGCGAACACCGCCTGGAACGTCTGGTTGGTGTAGAACGGCGAGCCGCTGACCCCGCTGGCGCCGGCCAGCCCGCCGAGCCAGTACCGCGCCGACGCCGACGGCGCGACCAGCGCGCTCAGCCCGGTGGCCGCGACCGCGCTGACCACCGTGACGGCCGCGGCCCGGTAGTCGCGGCGCAGCACGAAATACAGCACGAACGCGGCCGGGGTGAGCTTGATCGCGGCGGCCAGCCCGACCAGCAGACCCCGGGGCCACCGGGTCCGGGGGCTCAGGCAGTCGACGGTGACCATCGCCATGAGCAGCAGGTTGACCTGCCCGAACTTGAACGTCTCCAGCACCGGGTCGAGCGCCAACCCCGCTGTGACCAGCGCCGACGTGCCGGCCAGCACCACCGCGCGCCCGGCCGTCGGCCACAGCCGGCGCAGCACCACGTACATGGTGACCGCCAGCGACAGCAGCGACACGACGAACACCGTGACCCAGGCGACCACCCAGCCGGTGACCGTGACCGGCACCATCGTCAGAGCGGCGAACGGGGGATAGATGAACGGCAGCGAGATACCGGCGCTGGTCACCGGCAGCGGGCCGTAGATGTCGCCGCCGGAGAGCCAGGTCCGCACCCCGAGCCGGTACACCTCGAGGTCGAGGAAGCGGCCGTCCAGGTGCGCCAGCAGCATGGCGACCGAGACCAGGAACACCGGCACCGAATACCGGTAGACCCGGCCCGGGTGGTCACGCACCGCGGTGGCGAGGGCCGTGACCCGGGCGTGGACCCCTGTGGTGGTGTGGCGGGCGCTCGCGCTCGCGGTCACGCTCGGGCCCCCTTCGTCCAGCTCGGCCGGCGGACCACCGTAACGCCCCCCGGTCGACCCGCCGGGCGCACCCTCACCCGATGCCGGCGGCGTCCATCCCGCGCAGCTCCTTCTTCAGGTCGTGGATCTCGTCGCGCAGCCGGGCCGCCAGCTCGAACTGCAGGTCGCGCGCCGCACCCATCATCTGCTCGGACAGCTGCTGGATCAGATCGGCCAGCTCGGCGCGCGGCATGGTGCTGGTGTCGCGGCCCTCCACGATGCCGGAGCTGGCCCGCCCCGGCTCGCCGGCGGCGCGCTTGCCCCGGGAGGCGTTGCGGCCCGAGCCGCCGACCGGCACCTCGGACTCCTCCCGGTACACCTGGTCCAGGATGTCGGCGATCTTCTTCCGCAGCGGCTGCGGGTCGAGCCCCCGCTCGGTGTTGTAGGCGACCTGCTTGGCCCGCCGCCGGTCGGTCTCGTCGATGGCGTACCGCATCGAGTCGGTGACCTGGTCGGCGTACATGTGGACCTCGCCGGACACGTTCCGCGCGGCCCGCCCGATGGTCTGGATCAGTGACCGCTCGGAGCGCAGGAAGCCCTCCTTGTCGGCGTCGAGGATCGCCACCAGCGACACCTCCGGCAGGTCGAGGCCCTCGCGCAGCAGGTTGATGCCGACCAGCACGTCGAAGTCGCCCAGCCGCAGCTGACGCAGCAGCTCGACGCGCCGGAGGGTGTCGACCTCCGAGTGCAGGTAGCGCACCCGGATGCCCAGCTCCAGCAGGTAGTCGGTGAGGTCCTCCGACATCTTCTTGGTCAGCGTGGTGACCAGCACGCGCTCGTCCTTCTCCGCGCGTTCCCGGATCTCGTGCACCAGGTCGTCGATCTGCCCCTTGGTCGGCTTCACCACGATCTTGGGGTCGACCAGGCCGGTCGGTCGGATCACCTGCTCAACGAACTCGCCACCGGTGCGCTGCAGCTCGTAGTCGCCCGGGGTGGCCGACAGGTACACCACCTGACCGATCCGGTCGGTGAACTCCTCCCAGGTCAGCGGGCGGTTGTCGGTCGCCGAGGGCAGTCGGAAGCCGTACTCCACCAGGTTCCGCTTCCGGGACATGTCGCCCTCGTACATGCCCCCGATCTGCGGCACCGTCTGGTGCGACTCGTCGATGACCAGCAGGAAGTCGTCCGGGAAGTAGTCGATCAGGGTGGCCGGGGCGGTGCCCGCGCCTCGACCGTCGATGTGCCGCGAGTAGTTCTCGATGCCGGAGCAGAACCCGACCTGGCGCATCATCTCGACGTCGTACTGGGTGCGCATGCGCAGCCGCTGCGCCTCGAGCAGCTTGCCGTGCCGCTCCAGCTCGGCCAGCCGGTCCTGCAGCTCCTTCTCGATGTCGCGGATGGCCCGCTCCATCCGCTCCGGCCCGGCCACGTAGTGGGTGGCCGGGAAGATGCGCACCGAGTCGACCTGCTTGACCGTGTCGCCGGTGAGCGGGTGCAGGTAGTACAGCGCCTCGATCTCGTCGCCGAAGAACTCGATGCGGACCGCGAGCTCCTCGTACGCCGGGATGATCTCCACCGTGTCGCCACGCACCCGGAACGTGCCCCGGTTGAAGGCCACGTCGTTGCGCGCGTACTGCACGTCGACCAGCGCCCGCAGCAGTTTGTCGCGGTCGATCTCGCCGCCCACCTCCAGCTCCACCGACCGGTCCAGGTAGGACTGCGGGGTGCCCAGGCCGTAGATGCAGGACACCGAGGCGACGACCACCACGTCGCGCCGGGACAGCAGGTTCATCGTCGCCGAGTGGCGCAACCGCTCGACGTCGTCGTTCACCGACGAGTCCTTCTCGATGTATGTGTCGGTCTGCGCGATGTACGCCTCGGGTTGGTAGTAGTCGTAGTACGACACGAAGTACTCCACGGCGTTGTTCGGCAGCATGGCCCGCAGCTCGTTGGCCAGCTGCGCGGCGAGCGTCTTGTTCGGCGCCATCACCAGCGTCGGCCGCTGCAGCCGCTCGATCAGCCACGCGGTGGTGGCCGACTTGCCCGTGCCGGTGGCGCCGAGCAGCACCACGTCCTGCTCGTTGGCCCTGATCCGCCGCTCCAGCTCCGCGATCGCGGTGGGCTGGTCGCCCGCGGGCTCGTACTCGCTGACGACCTCGAACCGGCCCTGGTCGCGAGGGATCTCCTCCACCGGGCGAGCGTCCGAGTGGGCGGTGACGGGGTATTCAGTCGCGAATGCCACGGTATCGAGAGTAAGCCTTCCGTCTGACAGGATCGGTGCCGATGCACCCGCCGAAGGTCGAGACGTTCGACGTGTACGCAGGTACCAACACCGATCCGAAGGGTTTTGTTCGCCCGGTCGACGAGTACCGCACCGAGTCGTTCGGCCTCTACCTGGCGCGACCGTTCGAGGAGCACCCCAGGATCGCCGGCATCGAGTCGTGGCTGCTGCCCTCGCTGGGCATCCGGGTGACCGACTGGTCGTGGCGGGACGGGCACGAACGCGACCAGGACTTCTACGTCGACATCGTGGACATCACCCGCGGCGGCCCGGACGGCTCCGTGTGGCGTACCGAGGACCACTACCTCGACATCGTGGTCCGCGCGGGGCACTGGAGCACCGTGATCGATCTGGACGAGTACACGGAGGCGGTGGCCGAGGGGCTGCTCGCCCCGGCGGCGGCGGAGCGCGCGCTGGCCACGAGCTACCGGGTGCTCGCCGGCCTCGCCGGGAACGGCCACGACCTGATGGGCTGGCTCGCCGACCTGGACGTGCCACTGCGCTGGCGCCGACGGTAGCGGCGCCAGCGCAGGGCTGGTCGTACGGCTGGTCGCAGGGCTGGTCGTGCCTGCCGGAGTGCTGGTCAGGCCACCGGCGGGGCCGGCACCGGGGTGACGCCCGGCGCGGCGATCACGCCGGGGGCCGGAGGGGGTGCCGGGACCGGAGCCACGGCGCCGTGGCCGTGCGCCGTGCCGTGGCCCGTCTCCTGCTGCTTCGGTTGTTCCACCCTTGGCTCGGGCTTCTCGACCTTGGCCGCCGGCTTCTCGACCTTGGCCGCCGGCTTCTCGACCTGCTTCGGAGTGGACTCCGCGGCAGGCGCCCGCCGCACCGGCTGCTGCACCGACTCGTGCTTCGGCTCGGTGTGCTGCACCGGTGGTGCCTTGGGCTGGGAGACCGGCGGCTTCGGCACCGACGGGACCGGCTTGGGATCGACCCTCGGTGGCGGCGGCGTGTGGTCCGCGTCGCCGTCCTTGCCGTGGCCGTGGCCATTGCCGTGGCCGTGCCCCGGACCACCCGGGATCGGGCCACCCGGAGTCGGGCCACCCGGAGTCGGGCCACCCGGGTTCGGGTTGTCGCCCGGGCCGTGGTGGCCGTCGTGCCCGCCGGGACCGTTGCCACCCGGTCCGTGGTTGCCGCCCGGGCCGTGGTCGCCGTCCTGCCCGCCGGGACCGTTGCCACCCGGTCCGTGGTCGCCGTCGTGATTGCCGCTGTGGTCTCGGCCGTCGTTGTCCCCGCGCCCGTTACGGTCCCGGCCGTCGCCGCCGTTGTCCCGGCCGTCGTCGCCGCGCGGGCCGTTGTCGCCGTCCGGCACGACGACCGGCGTCGAGTCGCCGGCCGGAATGCTCGTCCCGGCGGAGAGCACCGTCACACCGGTCGACACGGTGCGGGCGCCGGCCGGAACCGGGGCTCCGGGCCGCAACCGCACGATCTGCTCGTCGGGACCCAGCACCTGCGCGACGATCGGCACCGCGCCGGTGGGCACCGACGGCGAGGTCGCGGCCGGGAGCGCCGGGGACAGGGCCACGGGCACCGGCAGCGGGACGGCGCCGGAGACCACGGACTGCGCGACCACCGTCACCGCGCCGAGCGCGCCGACCGTCAGCACGGCGGCCGTGGCGGCCGTGGTGGTTCGGTTCATCGACTCCGCGCGCCGGATCACCGCGTCGACCGGAGGAAGCTGGACGGACTGCGTCAGATCCTCGTCGAGCCGGAGCAGCGCGGCAGCCCCGAGGGTGCCGTACTCGGTCACGACGCTCACATGTCCTCCCAGGTCATCGCGGAGGGCTCGGTGCCCGGGCCCGCGTTCAGAACGTTCATCAGCTCGGTGCGCGCCTCGCCCAGCCGGGCTTCGGCCACCTCGATGGCGATGCCCTCGACCTCGGCGACCTGGCGCAGCGGCAGGTGCGCGACGTCGGCCAGTACCAGCACGCGCCGTCGGTGCGGCGGGATGTGGCGCAGCGCGTCGAGCACCACGCGGTGCTGCGGGTCCTCCGACGGGACGGTCCCCGGCCGCGAGCGTCCCCGGCCGAACGTGGTCATCATCCGGCGCCAGCGCCGGTTGCCGGCGCGCACCGCGCTCTGCCGCACCCAGCCCGTCGGGTCGGGCAGCTGACGGATCTCCGACCACCGCTGCCACGCGCGCGCGTAGGACTCCTGGACCAGGTCCTGGGCCTCAGCCGGGTCGAGCGTGATCAGGCACAGCTGCGCAACCAGACGCGGGTAGTTGGCCTCGAGATGCGCGCCGAACTCGGCGCGCAGGCTCGGCTCGGGCGCGGTCGCGAGCGACCCGGCGTACCTCCCGTCGCCAGCACCTGGCTGGCCACCCGTCTGCTCCATCTCGACCCCCTCGCCTCAGCGAATGCCCCCCCGGACATGGAAAACGGAGAGAAGGGCGGCTCGGGGGGCGTGACCGCCCCTTCTCCACGTGGCTTCGACGCTGTCCGCGTCCGGCCTTGCATCCAGTGTGTCGGTGCAACCGCCCGGCCCGTTACACCTTTGCCGCGGAGATCGGGTTCACACTCACCCGGGCGGCGGTCCCGTCAGGGCGCCGGCTGGGCGTACACCACCACCGGCCGGCCGGGATCCGCGGCCGCGTACCGCCGCTCCCCGCCGTCCCGCGCTCGGTCACCGGCCCGGTCGGCGGCTCGGTCGTCGGCGGCTCGGTCGTCGGGCACGAATCCGACCTCCCGCAACGCCGGGGCCACCGCCTCCACGTCGGCCACCGTGCGGACCCCGAGCCGGACCTCGAGCACGTCGGCCGCGGCCGACCCGGGTACCGCCGTCGGGCCGACGTGCTCGACCCGCACCGCGCGCTCACCCGCCGCCCGGCCGACACGGGTCGCCACCCGCCCGAACTGCCCCGCCCAGCCGGGGTCGGCCACGGTCGCCGGGTCGCCGACGGCCACCCGCCCGAGCCGCAGGTTCTCCTCGAACGGCACCAGCCGCTCCCGCCACAGCCGCCGCACCCGCTCGGTGACCTCGTCCGCGCTGCCGGAGTTGTCCAGCGCCACGTCGGCCACGGCACGGCGCGCGTCGTCGTCGGCCTGGCTGGCGATCCGGGACCGCGCCTCGTCCGCCGTCATGCCGCGGTCGCCGACCAGCCGGCGGATCCGCTCCCGCTCCGTGGCGAACACCACGACGACCAGCGCGAACCCGGCCGCCATGTCGTTCTCCACGATCAGCGGGACGTCGTGCACCAGGATGCCGTCGGCGGGCGCCTCGGCGACCAGCTCGGCGGTCCGCCGGCCGATCAGCGGGTGCAGGATCCCGTTCAGCCGGCTCCGCGCCTGGGGGTCGGCGAACACCACCGAGGCGAGCCGGGGCCGGTCCAGGGCGCCGTCGGCGTCGAGCACCTCCTCGCCGAACGCGCGCGCCACCTCGGCCAGCCCGGGACTGCCCGGGCGGACCACCTCCCGAGCCACCTGATCGGCGTCCACCACGATGGCGCCCAGGTCGGTGAGCCCGCGCGCGACCGTCGACTTACCCGCCCCGATCCCGCCGGTCAGCCCGATGCGCAGCATGCCGGGACGCTATCGCGGCTCGGTCGTCTTCCGAGGGACCAGGGTCGGCAGCATCCGCTGTGCCATGTCCACCATGATCGGCTGGATGTACCGCGGGGGCACGGCGCCGTGGTTCAGGCCGAGGGTCATCCCGGAGCGGCCGCTGGCGACCATCAGCACGGTCTGGTCGCGCTCGTCGAGCAGCACGGCCTTGGCGCTGCCGATGGACAGTTGCTGCACGGAACGCGCCTCCCCGCGCTCGGCGGAGACGTTCGTGCTCAGCTGCGAGTCGGCCGCCGTGGGGGTGCTGTAGGCGCCGAGGTTGACCGTGACCAGCGGGCGTCCACGCAGGTAGAGGCAGGTGACCCGTTCGAGCCGGCCGACCGAGGGCGCGGGCTGGCCGAGCACGGTGCGGGCCTGCACGCTACCCATCGGCTGGCCCAGCAGCGCCGACATGGTGTCGCCGGAGATCACCTCGGCGCAATCGGTGGGCAGCAGCGTCGTGCGGGGTCGCGGGGCGGCCGCGTTGGGTGCCGCCGAGGCCGCGAACGTCGGGATCGGCTCGACCCGCTCAGCGTCGCTCGGCCGGCCGCAACCAGCGGACGGCACCATCATCGCGAGCACAGCGATGAATACAGCCAGTGTCGACCCCGCACGCACAGTGAAACGGTAGCGGCTCCGCCGGCGTTTGTGTCGGCGCCCCCTGGAGGGGTCACTCACACGTGTGACAGACACGCGGAACGGCCGGGCACCCCATCATCGGGTGCCCGGCCGTCCGTGGATCGTCAGGCGGTGCGGAACCGCTCAGGCACCGCCGGAGAGCTTCTCCCGCAGGGCCGCGAGCTGCTCGTCACTGGCCAGCGTGCCGCCGTCGGAGGCGGTCGTGTCCGAGGAGTACGTCGACGGCGCGGGACCGCTGCTGCTGCTGCCGCCACCCTCCTCGGTGCCGGCCTGGGCCTCGGCCTCGGCGGCCTTCTTGAGCTGCGCGATGTGCTGCTCGAAGCGGACGTGCGCCTCGGCGTACTGGCGCTCCCACTCCTCGCGCTGCTTGTCGAAGCCTTCCTGCCACTCGCCGGACTCGACGTCGAAGCCCTCGGGGTAGATGTAGTTGCCCTCGTTGTCGTACTCGGCAACCATCCCGTACCGGGTCGGGTCGAACTCCGTCTCCGGAGTCATGCCCTCGTTCGCCTGCTTGAGCGACAGCGAGATGCGGCGCCGGTCCAGGTCGATGTCGATGACCTTGACCATGCAGTCGTCGCCGACCTGCACGACCTGCTCCGGGATCTCCACGTGGCGCTCGGCCAGCTCGGAGATGTGCACCAGGCCCTCGATGCCCTCCTCGACCCGGACGAACGCACCGAACGGCACCAGCTTGGTGACCTTGCCCGGCACGATCTGGCCGATCGCGTGGGTGCGGGCGTACAGCCGCCACGGGTCTTCCTGGGTGGCCTTGAGCGACAGCGACACGCGCTCGCGGTCCAGGTCGACGTCGAGCACCTCGACGGTGACCTCCTGGCCGACCTCGACGACCTCGCTCGGGTGGTCGATGTGCTTCCAGGACAGCTCGGAGACGTGCACCAGGCCGTCGACCCCGCCGAGGTCGACGAAGGCACCGAAGTTGACCACCGAGGACACGACGCCCTTGCGCACCTGGCCCTTGGCCAGCTGGTTGAGGAACTCGCTGCGCACCTCGGACTGGGTCTGCTCCAGCCAGGCGCGGCGGGACAGCACCACGTTGTTGCGGTTCTTGTCCAGCTCGATGATCTTGGCTTCGATCTTGCGGCCGACGTACGGCTGCAGATCGCGCACACGGCGCATCTCGACCAGCGAGGCGGGCAGGAAGCCACGCAGCCCGATGTCCAGGATCAGGCCGCCCTTGACGACCTCGATCACCGTGCCCTCGACCGGCTCGTCGGCCTCCTTCAGCGCCTCGATCGTGCCCCAGGCGCGCTCGTACTGCGCACGCTTCTTGGACAGGATCAGGCGACCCTCCTTGTCCTCCTTCTGGAGAACCAGGGCCTCGACGAACTCTCCGACCTCGACAACCTCGGCCGGATCGACGTCGTGCTTGATGGACAGCTCTCGCGAGGGGATGACGCCCTCGGTCTTGTAGCCGATGTCGAGAAGAACCTCGTCCCGATCGACCTTGACGATGGTGCCCTCAACGATATCGCCGTCGTTGAAGTACTTGATCGTCTGATCGATGGCGGCGAGGAAGTCCTCCTCCGTCCCGATGTCGTTGACGGCAACCTGAGGCGTGGTCGGGACGGTGGTGGTGTCGGTGGACATACGGTGGGTAGCTCCGGTATGGATGGGTGGTGTGATGGTCTGTGAGGTAAGGCGGCTGCACAGATCTCGCCTGCGCCCCCGCGCCCACACGATCTAACAGGATGAGCGGCCGAGGTATTTCGCGCGGCACGTAAACCCGTGCACTGTTCATGTTACGCGTCACCCGTTCGGAGGGGCAACGCCGACCCCCACCTCCGACGCGGTGAATGCTCCCCGAGGATTCACCGGTGGACTCGATCGAACCGAGATGGGGCGCCCCGGTCGCCCGGCGGGCCATGGACCCCGACGAGTCGGCCAGGGCCAGCCGACGGTGGTGGGACGCCGACGCGGCCGACTACCAGGCCGAGCACGGCGCCTTCCTCGGCGACGACGACTTCGTCTGGTGTCCCGAGCGGCTGCGCGAGGACGACGCCCGGCTGCTCGGCGACCCGGTCGGACTGAGCGGCGCCCGGGTGCTGGAGGTCGGCTGCGGCGCGGCGTCCTGCTCCCGCTGGCTGGCCCGGCGGGGCGCCAGGGTGGTCGGGTTGGATCTCTCCGCCGGGATGCTCAGGGAGGCGGCGCTCGGGGCGCGCCGCACCGGGGTGCGCGTGCCGCTGGTCCAGGCGGGCGCGGAACGGCTCCCGTTCGCCGACGGCTCCTTCGACCTGGCCTGCTCGGCCTTCGGCGCGGTGCCGTTCGTGGCCGACCCGGCCGCGGTGATGCGCGAGGTTGCCCGGGTGCTCCGTCCAGGCGGCCGGTGGGTGTTCGCGGTGAACCATCCGATGCGCTGGATGTTCCCGGACGACCCCGGTCCCGCCGGGCTCACCGTCGGCCAGTCGTACTTCGACCGCTCCCCCTACGTCGAGGCCGACGACCGAGGCGTGCCCAGCTACGTGGAGCACCACCGCACGCTCGGTGACCGGATCCGGGACGTGGTGGGCGCGGGCCTGGTGCTCGACGACGTGGTCGAGCCGGAGTGGCCCGACGACCTGACCGACAGCTGGGGCCAGTGGTCCCCGCTGCGCGGCGCGCTGTTCCCCGGAACGGCGATCTTCGTCTGCCACCGCCCGTAGCGTCCCCGGCTGAGGGGGTGGGGTTTGCGGCGCGGGTCGCCGAGCGGAGCGGGCGAGGCTTACGGCGGGGTTGGCGGAGCGGAGCGGGCGAGACTTACGGCGCGGGCCGCCGAGCGGAGCGGGCGAGGCTTACGGCGCGGTTGCCGAGCGGAGCGGGCGGAGCAGAGCGGGCGAGGCCTGCGGCGCGGTTGGCTGAGCGGAGCGGGCGAGACTTACGGCGCGGGATGGAGCCGCAGTTGACCGAGCGAGACGAGTGGTACGGGCCGGGAAAGCGACCCGAGCCGCCCGGATGGGTGACCCGAGCGGGGCGCAAGCAGCCCGGACAGGGGTGGGGTGAGTCGCCCGAGCGGGGCGCAGTCGGGGCGCAGGCAACGCGAACGGGTCGGCCGCGCAGAGCGCCCACAAGCGGCACAGGCTACCGCGGCCGACGCAGACCCCGTAGACCCGGTCCGGTCCGCGCCGGGTCTGCGCCGGCCGCGGTAGCACCGCGCCGACCGCACCGGCACTGAGCCGACCGCACCCGCGCTGCGCCGACCGCGTCGGGTCTGCGCAGGCTGGGGCAGCTCTGTGCCGGCCGTGCAAGAACGCGCGCGATCGGTGTGCCAACCACCACGAGCAACGGCGATACGCCGACCACGCCCCGCGCGGGTTCGCGTCGCCCCACCTCGCGGGGCGCCGGTCCGCGCTGGGCAGCCGACACAGGTCGGCTGCGGGTGGCACAGGAGCCGTGGACCCGGTGCGGGCTGCAGCAGGTCTGTGCCGGCCCCAATCCCGGGCACCACGGGCACCACGGGCACCACGGGCACCACGGGCACCATTTAGTCAACGGCATCGGCTTATGCGCGCCGAAGTTTCCGTGGTGGATCATGCGAGGCCAGCCAGGGCGGCCGGCTACCCCTGATCGCCGCCGACGGGCGGCAGCGGTTTGCGTAAACGGAGCAAGGTTCCGTATAGTTACGGAACGACGCTCCGTTTC